>VAXY01000027.1 GCA_005885085.1 Actinomycetota bacterium
GCGCCGGTTGTCTGTACCTCGCACGACGGGGGCAACACGTTCGCCACCTGCATCCAGGCGTTCGGAGCAGATCCGTCGGTGACGAACTGCGCCGAGAACACGATCCCTTCGCGCGCGTTGGTGGTCGACCCGACGAACTCCTCGCTCAACTTCCTGTACTCGTGCTCGACCGCGACCGAGAACCTGCAGCACCCGCCGTTTGGGCCGTTGCACGACTACTACCTGGCGCACTCGACCAACGGAGGGCTGACCTGGACGACGCACAAGGTGTTTGCCGCGGACACGTCGGGCGGCAAGGCGCCGAACTACGCGAACATCTTCGGCACGCTCGCGATCGACTCGGAAGGCAATTACTACGCGCTGTTCGACGGCACGGCCGACGACAAGAATGCCGACACGAATCCGTACCACGTCTACCTCGAGGTCTCGACCGATCATGGCCAGACGTGGAGCAGACCGATCCAGGTCGACCAGGATGCGAAAGGCGCCGGCACGCACGTGTTGGCGCACCTGGCGGTGACGACACCGGGGAACGTCGACGTCGCCTGGTACGGGACGAGCGCGACCGGCGAGCCCAACGGTGTCTGCGGAACGCTGCTGAGCCAGTCGCCCTGCACCGATTCCAGCGGCAAGCCAGACGGCTTCCCGCCCTACACGGATCCGAACGCGCCGGCCTGGAACGTGTACCTGGCGCAGTCGACAAACGTGCTCTCGTCGAGGCCGATGTTCAAGCAGGTGGTGGCGAACGCGACGCCGACCCACTACGGCGAGATCTGCACGAACGGGCTCGTCTGCGGATCGTCCGACCGCTCGCTACTCGACTTCATCAGCGTCGCGGTCGACTGCAAAGGGCTCGCGCACATCGCGTACGCCGGCAACACGAAGCAGCAGGAGGCCGCAGGAGATGTGTTCGTCCACGTAGCGAACCAGACCGGTGGTTCGGCACTCGCGCCGCCCGCACCATGCGCGACGCCGGTGCCATGACCGCAGCTCTAGGAGGAACTCCCGGAACGCGTCGCTGAGGTCGGCGCGACCAGCTTGTGCCCGCGGATCGTGAATCCTGCGGCCTGCAGGAACGGTCGCGCCACCTCGACCGCGTGCGCGAGGTTTCGAGCGATCCAGAAGCAGAGCACCGCCAGCGGTAGCTCGACCAGCACGCCTTCGACGATCGATTGAACGACCGCTGCCGTGCCCCTCGCGGTCAGGACGTCGAACCAGGCGTCGCAGACGAGTAGCGTCCCGGTAACGGTTGCCGTGACTTCTGCAAACGGCGAGCGCCGCACGAGTAGCACTGCGGTGCTCGCGAGAGCGAGGGAGAGGCCGACGTCGAACCCTCCCCACGCGATCGCCCAGTGGTTGGCCTTGTAGTCCGGTGGCAGTGTCCCGAACAGGTATCCCGTCCAGGGGACGAGCACGACGACGCAGAGCCCGAATGCGGGCGCGATCCACGGCGGCACGAGCCAGCGTCCGCCGCCCCGTCGAAAGGCGGGAGGTGCGCGCAGCTGGAGCCCGGTCATTGAATGTCCTCCTTGCCTGCGAGTCGCCGGGCCGGGGGTCGAAGCTTGATCGATGGCCGACCAGACCATTCTCGCGATTGATGTCGGCGGTTCGCATGTCAAGGATCTCCTCTCCGCGGACCGGACGGAGCCCGGGCGGTTCGTCTCGGGTCCCGACCTCGGGGAGCGATGCGAGCGGGACGGGCGCATTGCTCCGGCTATCGCCGGAGGAAGGTGAGGACGGCGAGAGCGCGGCGATTATCCTCCGGCGCCTCTCTGATCCCGAGCTTTGTAAATGCCCCTCTGATGTGTGTTTCGACGGTCTTCGGGCCGAGCCAGAGTGTGCGGGAGATACAGCGGCTGGGGCCGGTTCGGCGGCACGGCGGCACTCGAGGAGTTCACCGAGCTTCGCTGGATCACGGTGCAAGACATCCCGCGCCAATACGCGATCTAGCAGCGGCCGCGCCATCCGGCTACGCCTTGACTCGTATCGACGTAGGTCGATATATTGATGCGTGTCGATGGAAGGAAGCTCATGACGTCCCTGGAGTTGATCGATTGCTGCCGGCCGCTCGGAGCGGTGGCCCTTGCCGACGAGGAGGCCGAGGCGACGGCGGCGCTGTTTCGGACGCTGGCCGATCCGGCGCGGGTGAAGATCGTCAATCTGCTCGCGACGTCGGCCGAGCCGGTATGCGCGTGCGAGTTCGAGCCGACGCTGCACCTGTCGCAACCCACGGTCAGCCACCACTTGAAGAAGCTGACCGAAGCAGGTCTGCTCGAGCGTGAGCAGCGCGGCAAATGGGCCTATTTCTCGCTCAATCCGGACGCGAGCTCGCAGCTCGAGCGCCTTGTTCGAATAACGGCGGTTGTCTGATGAGGACCGAGACTGCTGAGACGCTGCGCGAGCAGGTGCGGCAGCGTTACGCCGAGGCCGCGCGCGCCGTCGAGGGGGGTTGCGGTTGCGGATGTGGCAGCGGTTCCTGCTGCGAGGGCGAGGCTGCCGGAGATTTCGGCGAGGCTCTGTACAGCGTCGAGCAGCGCGAAGAGCTGCCGGATGCGGCCGCGCTCGCGTCGCTCGGCTGCGGCAATCCGACCGCGGTCGCCCAGTTGCACGAGGGAGAGACGGTGCTCGACCTTGGTTCAGGCGGCGGCATCGACGTCATCCTCTCGGCGAAGCGGGTCGGTCCGACAGGTGTTGCATACGGGCTCGACATGACCGACGAGATGCTCGCGCTCGCGCGTGACAATGCAGCGAAGGCGGGCGTCACGAACGTCCACTTCCTGAAGGGTGTGATCGAACAGGTGCCGCTGCCGGCCGACTCGGTGGACGTCGTGATCTCGAACTGCGTGATCAACCTCTCCGTCGACAAGCCGGCGGTACTGACCGAGATGGCGCGGGTGTTGAAGCCCGGCGGCCGGGTCGGAGTCAGCGACGTCGTCGCCGAAGACCACCTCAGCACAGACGAGCGGTCGGAGCGCGGCAGCTACGTCGGCTGCATCGCGGGTGCCCTCTCGCGCTCTCAGTACGTTGCCGGGCTCGAGGCGGCCGGTTTCGAGGACGTATCGGTCGAGTTCACGCACGAAGTCGCGGACGGGATGCACGGTGCGATCGTGAAGGCGCGCAAGACGAACGAGCCGGCGCGCAAAGGCTTGCCGCTCGTTCAGCCCGCGGCGAGCGCCGGCTGCTGCTGATGACGGCCGTGCCGCTCGCACGAGCGCTGGTCGCGGAGGCGATCGGAACGTTCGCCTTGGTGTTCGCCGGTGCGGGTGCTGTGATGGTCGACGCGAAGACACATGCTCTCGGCCACGTCGGCGTCGCGATCACATTCGGGTTGGTGATCATGGCGATGATCTATGCGGTCGGGCACATCTCCGGGGCGCATTTCAACGCGGCGGTGACGTTCGCGTTCGCGCTCACCCGCCATTTCCCCTGGCGGCGTGCGCTCGGATACTGGTCGGCGCGGCTCGTCGGTGCCCTCACCGCGGCGGCCCTGCTGCGCGGCTCGCTCGGCAACATCGCGCATGTGGGAGTGACGCTGCCGTCGGGCTCGCAGGGGCAGTCCTTCGTATGGGAGCTGGTGATGACCGCGTTCCTGATGTTCGTCGTCCTCGCGGTCGCGACCGATACGCGTGCGGTGGGGGAGGCGGCGGCGATCGCGATCGGCGGCACGATCGGGCTCGACGCGATGTTCGGCGGCCCGATCTCGGGCGCGTCGATGAATCCGATGCGCTCGCTCGGGCCGGCACTGGTCTCCGGCAACCTGCACGCGCTCTGGCTCTACATCGTCGCTCCGCTCGCGGGCGCGTCCGCGGGTGGGCTCGCGTACCAGTTCGTGCGTGGGGAGCAGCCGCGACCGGCGGAGCTCGTCGGTCACACGGGGGTGTCGAAGGATGAAGCCGCGTGAGCAGCGTGCTGTTTGTCTGTGTCGGCAATCAGGGCCGCTCGGTGATGGCGGAGCGGCTGTTCCGCCGTGCCGTGTCCGGCCGCCATCAGGCTCGCTCGGCGGGCTCCAATCCGGGTACTGCGGTCCACGCGCAGGTGTTGGGGGCGCTGGCCGAGATCGGGCTCGATGCGGGTGATCACGTTCCGCGCAAGCTCGACGACGAAGCCGTCGGGTGGGCGGATGTCGTCGTCGCCACCTGCGACGACGCGTGCCCGGTCATCCCCGGCAAGCGCTACGTCAGCTGGCAGCTGCCCGACCCAAAACACCAACCACTCGAGCGCGTGAGAGAGCTCCGCGACGAGATCGCACGGCTCGTCGACGAGCTTGTCGTCCAGCTCGATCAATCGACCGTGGCTGCCTAGGAGAATGCGATGAAGCATGCGCGTGACCCGGTCGTGGTTGCCTGCTCGCTCGAGCAGCCAGAGCTGCGTGAGCGGCTGCAACGCTGGCAAGCGCTCGCGGAGCGTGCCTTGATCGACCATGTCGCAAGCCCACGGGGGCTCCGGCTGATCTTCCACGGTGAACCGGGTGTCGAGGAGGAACTGCACGAGCTCGCGACGCTCGAGCGAACGTGCTGTGCGTTTGCCGACTGGTCGGTTCGCTCGACCGGCGAAGTGGTGCAGCTCGAGATCCGCGGGGAGAGCGAGGTGTCGATCTCGGCGGTGGAGGGGATGTTCGGCAGTTTTTGCACTTCAGGCGGGGACGTTCCGGTCGCAGCAACTGCGAGCAGCTGAACAGCGTGGCGCCCGGCGCCGTCGCGTTCCTGGCGCGCAACACGCGCGAGACCGACCTCGCGGGGTAGGAAGAGGTGGGAAGCCGCCCGAGCGGCTCGGAGTTATGAGGCCAGGACCCTGAGCCTCCGCAGCGCTCCTGCGTCCGGCGAAGTCGCGCGTGCCGCGTTCGCGCGTTCGCCGAGAGGGCATCGGCCGGCCGGCTGAGCTCGACGGCCCGCTCAAGAGGACGCGCAGGTTGCCGCGGACGACATCGGCAAACGCGGGCGCCGCGCTCGAACGGAGCACGAAGCCGAGGTGAGTCGTGTAGAAGTCGACGGCGGCGTCGAGGTCGTCGACCATATAGCGGACGTTGACGAAGGTGTCGTCGGTCATGGATTGGTACACCTCCCCGGGTTAACCAGTGCGGGCCGTGTCGCCCAGTCTGATCTGTCAGCGAGCATCTCGTCTTCGAACCGATGATCGTCGCGGCGAGCAGCTGAGCCGCCAGCAGGCGGCTCGCGTCAGCTGGGGGACAGTTCGTCGGTCGCGCTTCGTCCGGCCTTCGCGCTGCGGCTGAGAAAGTCGGCGATCACTTCGAGCTCGCTCTCGTCGTAGCCCGCGTAGATCTCGTTCATCGAGCGGTTCATTCCCGCATAGAGGCGCAGCAGGTCCGGAAGACGTTCGCGCACGATGCGGACGAGGACGGCGCGGCGGTCGGCTGGGTCGCGCTCGCGCGCGATCCAGCCGCCGCGTTCGAGCCTGTCGAGGATCCCGGTGATCGTCGCAGGGTGGAGACCGGCCATCCGAGCGAGCTCGCTCGGTGTGAGCGGGCCGAGACGGTCGATGAGGTCGAGGCAGTCGAGGTCGACGTCCCTGAGTTCGAGCTGCGCCCCGACCCGATAGTTGAGCAGCGACAGCTGGCTGTTCAGCTCGCGGAGCGAGTTCCCGATCGCGAGCGCCAGCCGCCGCCGTCGCCGAGCCGCCTCCACATCACCGGCGCCTGCTTTCCCCTCAGATGCTCGGGAATACATATGGTACGACTTTCGTAGTATATGACATCCAGAGAATCATAGCCCGACTGATGGAAGGAAGCAGTTTCATGAGTGCAGAGCCATATACAGCAGCAGTCTCCCCCGATCAGGCAGGACATGCCCCGTCGCTCTCCTCACGGCGCGGCGTCGCGATCCTGCTCCTGCTCAGCCTCGTCCAGTTCATGGACGTCCTCGATGCCTCGATCCTGAACATCGCTCTGCCGTCGATCAAGCGCGACCTCGGCTTCAGCCAGCAGAGCCTGCAGTGGGTCGTCAACGGCTACATCCTCACCTACGGCGGCTTCCTGTTGCTCGGCGGCCGTGTCGCCGACCTGATCGGCCGCCGCCGCGTCCTCGTCACTGGCCTGATCGTGTTCGCCGGCTCCTCGCTGGTTGGCGGTTTGGCCCACACCAGCTCGCTGCTCGTCGGCGCCCGCTTCGCTCAGGGGCTGGGTGCCGCGATGCTCTCGCCGGCCGCGCTGTCAACGCTCACCACGATCTTCCGCTCTGATCGCGAGCGTCACACCGCGCTCGGGGTCTGGGCGGCCGTCTCCGGTCTCGGCGGCGCCGCCGGCGTCTTGTTCGGCGGCTTGCTCACTGAGGGGCCCGGTTGGCGCTGGGTGCTGTTCGTCAACGTGCCGTTCAGCGCGCTCGCGTTCATCGGGGCATTTGCCCTGCTCAAGCGCGAGCGCAGGTCCGCGCGCCTGGCGAACTTCGACGCGCTCGGGGCCTTCCTCGTGACGGGCGGGATGCTGCTCTTGGTCTATGCGCTCGTGAAGGCGCCGGACGTCGGCTGGGGCGCGACGCGCACGATCGTCGAGCTCGCCGTGGCGGCGGTGACCTTGGTCGCCTTCGTCGCCAACGAGCTGCGCGTGGTCAACCCGCTCGTGCCGCTGTCGATCCTGCGTGTCAAAGGAGTGGCGGCCGCCGACGCGACGCAGATGGTGGCCTTGGCCGGCTTCTTCCCCATGTTCTTCTTCCTCACCCTGTACATGCAGACCGTGCTTCACTACTCGCCGATCCAGACCGGGCTCGCCTACCTGCCGCTGACGGGCGGGGTGATCATCGCCGCCGGCATCTCCTCCCAGCTGTTCGCGCGCATCGGCACCAAGCCGGTGATCGTGATCGGAACGGTGACCGCCGCCGGCGGCCTTTACTGGCTCTCACGGATCCCGGTCGGCGGCTCCTACGTCTCGGACATCCTGCCGGGCCTCCTGGTCGCCGCCTTCGGACTCGGGGCTGTCTTCGTCGGCGCGACCACGGCGGCGAACGCCGGGGTCGGCGAGGACAAGGCCGGCCTCGCCGCCGGGCTCCTGAACACCGGCCAGCAGCTTGGCGCTGCGCTCGGCCTGGCGGTCCTCTCCGCCCTGGCCACCGCGCATACGAACTCGCTGCTGCATACGGGGCATACCGGCTTCGCCCGGGCGGCGACCGACGGCTACCAGCGCGCGCTCCTGGCCGGCGCTGCCTTCCTGCTCACGGCCGGAGCCGTCGCACTCCTGGCGCGCAACACGCGTGACGCAGCCCCTGTCGTCGAGGACGAGCCCGTCCTCGACCTCGCGGCGTAGCAGAGGTGGGGGAGCCGCCCGAGCGGCTCCCCCACCTCCCTTGGGAATTACGAGGCCCGGGCCTTGAGCCTCCGGAGGGCTCCTCCGTCCGTCGTAGTCGCGCGTGCCGCGTTCGCGCGTTCGCCGAGGTGGGCTTCGAGCCGCCAGAGGTTGTCGAGATGCTGGCTCGCCCAGAGCAGAACGAGCGCAGCCCTGACAGTTGGCTCGTCGCGGCCGCGGGTGGCAGCTTGCACGCACGCGAGCAGACGGCTGGCTCCTTCGGCATCTCGAATGTGCGGCGGCGGCACCGGCCGGTCGTTCACGAGCGCATAGCCGAGCGCGACATACCACGACTGCAGCGCATGGAGCTCGGGGTCAAGGTTCTCGCCGCAGCGCTCGAGTCGTGTCTCCCCGTCCGCCATCCGCGCGAGCGACGTGAGCGATTGTGCTGCGCGCCGGACGCGCGCAGCGCCGCCGACGAGCGCTGCGACGTCCTCGACGTTGAACGCCGTCGCGGAACGCTCGGCGAGATACTGCCGAAAGGCGTCGTCAAGCCGGTGCAGGGCGGCGTCCGCGGACAGCGCTACGCCAGCGCTGTCCTGGGAGCCTTCTCCTTCGAACAGCTGGCGCGCTGTCGCGACGACGTAGTCGCCGCAGCGCGCGTACGCGGCGGAGAGGTCCTCGAGAAGCAACGCACCGGCACCGCGCGGCCAGAACAGGAGACCGACCCCGAGGCTGATCGCGAAGCCGATGGCGACGTCTTCGATGCGAACTACTCCTACCCGCCAGCCGACCGGCTGGATGATGTTGAAGAGCATGAACAGGACGACCGTGAAGCCCGCCTGCCCTGCAGCGAACGAGATTGCGCGCGGTGCGTAGGCGGCCAGCAACACCGCGAAGGGAAGGACCGCCCACAGCACGACCTCATGCGTGCCGATGCCGATCACGAGGAGTGCGCCGATCACGATTCCGACCGCCGTCCCCGCGAGCGCGCTGAGAATCGACCAGCCGGTGCCGAGCGCGTTCGAGCGCAGGACGGAGAGCGTCCCGAGCACGACCCAGAACCCGTGCTGGAGACCCGTCTTCTGGGCGATGTAGACGGCGACCGCGAGCCCGGCAGCGCCGCGGACGCTGTTCTGGAACCACACGGAACGCGGGCTTGCGTGCTCGACCGCGAGTTGCTCCGTCGCCTCGAGGGCCGCACGTGCCGACGACGGCTGTGCTACGAGGTCGCTCTCCAGCTCGGGTGCCTCCGCGCCCGTCGCGAGCAGCGCATAACCGGCGGCCTGCCGGGCGGAGTAGGTTGCTGCCCGGATCCGAAACGGCGGTTCCAGCGCCTGGGGGACCGCCCCGCCTGGCGTGTCGGTCGGGAGTTGCGGCAGCCGGCGTGCGAGTGCTCGGGCAACGGCGTCTCGCGCTGTGTCGAGTCGCGCGAAGTCGGGCCGTGCGTCACGACCATCCAGTCTGTCCGCGCTCGCGCGGAGCACGGCGGCCGCCGCCGCCATCGCCTCGCCGTCCTCCGTGCAGGCGAGCT
Source organism: Actinomycetota bacterium (assembly GCA_005885085.1). Classification (GTDB taxonomy): domain Bacteria; phylum Actinomycetota; class Thermoleophilia; order Gaiellales; family Gaiellaceae; genus 3-1-20CM-4-69-9. The sequence continues at coordinate 8,766 of VAXY01000027.1, forward strand.
CGAGCGAAGGCAGCTCGTCCGACGGTGAGAGGAAGGAGATTAGCCAGTCCAGCTCGTCCGGAAGAGAGGCGAGCGCTGCTGTCGGTCCGGTGGGTCCAGTCGGGCGGTGCTGGGTGCCCAGTGAGTGACGGGCGAACCCGTCGACCGCATCGCGTGCGAGGGGCGCAAGTTCGGCCACCTGTTCCTGGTCGGCTTCGAGGAAGCCGGCCACAACGCGCAACGTGCGGGCGGCCTCGCGCCGAAGGTCGTCGCGCCGGCGAGGAGGCCAGAGGAGCATGACTGCGCAGATCCCGGCGCCGGTCGCAAGGCCCCAGCCTTCGAGGCGGTCCGGGATCGCGGAGTTCGACGCCGGAATCGTCACCGGGAGCACGAACGTGAGGAGCGCTCCGGTCGTTGCCGCCGCGAAGTAGCCGCTGATCAGGCCGGAGAAGATGGTGCCGAAACCGACGGCCGCCATCGCTCCGGCACCGAGCCACGGATGTCGCGAGCAGAGTGTCCCGAGCGTGATGAACAGTGCGCCGACGCATGCCAGGCCGACGTACGCGAGGAAGCGTGCTCGCCACGGGCCTCCGAACTCGACCAGGACGAGCATCGCGAACGATCCGAAGGCCGAGAAGAGCGACGTCTGTGGCTGTCCGATCACCTTGTCGGCGAGCGCGAAGACCGCGGGCATGACGATCGCGGCGCGGGCGGCGACCTTCAGCGCAGCAAGATCCGGCACGGCTGGCGATGATACGACGGCTCCAGAGAGGGGACGCCTCGGCCTCGAGGCGTAGGATGCCCTCAATGGGTGTCGGGAGTTGGCTGCGGAGGCTCTTTTCGTCCGATCGCGAGGATGAAGCGGCCGAACACGAGGAATACGGACTCCCCGCCCGCGACGGGGTGAGGGACGAGCGGACGAGGTTTGGCTCCTTCGCGAGCGCCGAAACGGCTGAGGCGTCGGAGGAGGGGCTCGACGAGCTCGAGGCGCCGCCCGACGCGGCCCCCTGATCGCCCTGAGCTAACGCTTGCCGGCTACCCGGTGGCCGTCGCGAGGACGTCGCCGGTCGCCAGAACGACACCGTCCTCGCAGCGCGCTTCGACCAGGCCGCCCTGGAACTGTTGACGGTAGAGCCGGGCGTAGGGGCCGTCTGCGGCAACGAGCTGTTGATGAGTTCCCTGCTCGACGATCCTGCCGCGGTCGAGCACGAAGATCACGTCGGCTGAGAGGATCGTCGAGAGCCTGTGCGCGATCGCGATCGTCGTCCGGTCCTCCATCAACGGTTCCAATGCCTGCTGGACGAGCCGCTCGCTCGCTGTGTCCAGCGCCGAGGTTGCCTCGTCGAGGATCAGCACCCGCGGGTCCTTCAGCAACACCCGCGCGATCGCGAGCCGCTGCTTCTCACCGCCCGACATCCGATAACCGCGCTCGCCGACCACGGTGTCGTAGCCGTCCGACAGCTCCATGATCCGGTCGTGGATCGCCGCCGCGCGCGCGGCCGCGTGCAACTCGGCGTCCGACGCCTCCGGCTTGGCGTAGAGGAGGTTGTCGCGGACGGTGGCGTGGAAGAGGTAGGTCTCCTGCGTGACCATCCCGATCGCCTCGGCGAGGGAGGAGAGTTGCAGGTCGCGGACGTCGTGGCCGTCCAGTTCGACACTGCCCCGCGTGGCGTCGTACAACCTCGGGATCAGGTAAGAGATCGTCGTCTTGCCTGCGCCGCTCGGGCCGACGAGCGCGGCGAGTTGGCCCGGTTCGACCGCGAGCGAGACCTCCTGGAGCGTCCAGGGCCGGTCACCATCCGTGTCAGGGAGCTCCTCGTAGCGGAACCAGACATTTCGAAGTGCGACCTCGCCCCGGACGCGGTCGAGCGGCAAGGCCGTGGCGCCGGGAGAGTCGACGATCTCGTTGGGGAGGTCCAGGTACTGGAAGATCCGCTCGAAGAGCGCGAGCGAGGACTGCACCTCGACCGAGGTCTGGAGCATGCTCCCGATCGGGAACAGGAGCCGGGTCTGCAGAGTCGTGAAGGCAACAATCGTGCCCGCGCTGAGATTCGACCAGCCGGCCACGAGGTAGATGAGCGCCGGCGTGATCGCGAAGAACGACTGCACCAGAGCGAAGAAGCCCCGGCCGACCATCTGCTGCCGTACCTGCAGTCCGGCGAGCCGCAGGTTCTCGCTGCGGTAGCGCTCGACCGCAGCGCGTCGCCGGTCGAAGACCTTGGCGAGCAAGATTCCTGAGACCGACAGCGTCTCCTCCGTCAGTGCCGACAGCTCGGCGAGGGACTCCTGTGTCTCACGAGAGATCCGGCGCCGGACGCGCCCGACCCGCCACGTCAGGTAGACGAACACCGGCACGACCGCCAGGGATAGGAGCGTCAGCTGCCAGGAGAGCGCGACCATCGCGACGACCGAGCTGAGCACCGTGACGATGTTCGAGAGCACCGACGACGCGGTATTCGTGACGACGCTCTGGACGCCGCCGACGTCGTTCTGCAGCCGCGACTGCAGCTCGCCGGTACGTGTGTCCGTAAAGAAGCGGAGCGACATCGACTGCAGGTGTTCGTAGAGCCGGTTGCGCAGGTCCTGCATCACGCGTTGCCCGACGACGGTTGTCAGGTAGGTCTGTGCGACCGAGATCACCGCCGAAACGAGCGGGATCGCGACCATCACGCCCACGAGGATGTAGAGGAGGTGCAGGTCGCGGTGACCGCGCGCCGGGAAGAGCGCTCGATCGAAGA
>VAXY01000028.1:0-1855 GCA_005885085.1 Actinomycetota bacterium
CGGGTGCGGCCCGAAGTTGAGCTCGATTACGCGGCCGCGCGTGTCGAGCAGCACGTTCATCGTCGCGTCGAGGCCGACCATGGTCGCGATCTCGTCGATGTCGGAGCGCATCGGACCCGCGAGCGCGCCGTAGTGCGTCTGCGGAGACGGCACGAAGTTGCAGTGGTTCGACTCGATCGTCTCGTCGGCGGAAACGCCCGGCATGATCAGCTTGCCGCCGCCGCCATAGCCCCAGTGGTTCGCCTGTGCCTGGCCGATCGCGATCTTGACCTCGCGACGCGCGACCTCGTTGTGGATCCAGACAGGCGTTCCGCGGCTCGTTCTGGAAGAGCGGGATGCCGAGCTTCTCCATCCGATCGAGGTTCGCGCGTCCGACCTTCTGCTCGATGTCCGACTCCGACAGCGGGAAGACCTTGCCGTTCGCGGTGATCACGCACGCGTCGGTGCCCGCGGACTCGATCGCGTCGAGAACGGGCGGCAGGAGCTTCGAGGCGGGAGTGGGGCGGAACTGGTTGTCGATGATGACGGCGACGCTGCCGGCGCCGCTGAGCAGGTCGGCGAACGACGGGCCGCTCGTCGGGGAGGCGAGAGCGTCCCTGGCTGCTTCGGTCGCATTCGGGACGGGCTGCGGCTCCTCGGGGTAGATCGCGGCCAGCAGGTTCTGCTCCGGAATCTCGAGCTCGCGTTCTTCCCGGTAGACCTTGGACTCGTCGTCCGACGCGCCGATCGTCAGCGGATCGAGCGACTCGAACGGGATCCGCGCACGGTACGAATCTGCCATCAGACCTCCCCTTCGGTCGGCAATGGGTTTACCGTAACGCCGGGAGTCGACCGGTGCGAGCGAAACGTCTCAACCACGTCAGCATCCATGCCAACGACATGGAGGAATCGCTGCGCTTTTACATCGACGTCTTCGGGATGGAGCGCCTGCCCAGCCCCGATTTCTCCCAGCACGTGGAATGGCTTCGCCTCGGCGAGCAGCAGCTCCACCTCTTCCTCCGGGAGACGCCGGCGCCCGAGTTCCACCACATCGCACTCGACGTAGACGATTTCGAGGCCGCCTACCTCAAGGCACAGGAGCTCGGCCTGCTGGACGAGGACGCCTTCGGCGCCGGCGTCCGCGAGCTGCCCGACAGGGCCGTGCAGATGTACATCCGCGACCCGGCCGGCAACCTCGTGGAGATCGACTGGCCGGACGTCACGACGCTCGACCGGTCGGTGATCGGGACGATCCGCCGCATCGAGGACGAGCGCCCCCAGACGGGCGAGGCTGCTCGCGCGACGCTCTACCATGCGGGCGAGCGCGTTTCGTAGGGCACAGACGTCGCGGAACGCCGGTCGCTGACGTTTTAGACTCGCCCTCTTGACTTCGCGGGTCAGACGGCAGCTCAGATCGACGCGGCTCAGCAGAGTTCTGCCGAAGGTCGCCGTGGCCGCCGCCGTGATCTTCGCGGTCCTCTACGTCGCGGTCATCGCCGAGCAGTCGCCTGCGACGGGCGGCGGAGGTTGGCGGACAACGACGTTCGGCTCGGCGATCAACGATCCAGGCTCGTTCCTGAGGGTACTGCTCGACTCGATCACGTTCGCCGGAGCGCTCTTCATCGTCGCCAGCGGCTTTGCGCTGATCTTCGGCCTCATGCGCGTCGTCAACATGGCCCACGGCGCGTTCTATCTCCTGGGCGGCTACATCGCCTACGAGATCCAGCAGACGATGACCGGTCAGGGATTCTCGATCCCGAGCGCCGAGGTCAACACCTGGGACTGGCTGGTGCCGTTGTTCGTGGCCGTGCCAAGCATCGCCGTCGTCGGCTTCGTGACACAACAGGCGTTCCTGCGCTGGAACCAGGGACAGGAG
>VAXY01000028.1:1931-14385 GCA_005885085.1 Actinomycetota bacterium
TGGGCGGGAACGCCGTCGACCTCACGTGGCCGGGCTGGACTGATCGTCTGGTCGACCTTCACGTCTGGGGCGTCTACTACTCGCTCGCGCGTCTCGTGATGCTCGCGATCGGCGCGGCCGTGGGCGTGGGGCTCTGGCTCTGGCTCTACCGGACGAAGACCGGGATGGTGATCCGCGCAGGCGTCGACGACCAGAAGATGACCTCGGCGCTCGGGATCAACATCCAGAGGACGTTCGCGATCGCCTTCGTGGTCGGGTCCGCTCTCGCGGCGCTGGGCTCCGTCGTCTGGGCCTCGCAGGGGAACATCGCCTCCGGCCAGGACGCGCAGTGGCTTCTGAACTCCCTCGTCGTCGTGATCGTGGGCGGCATGGGATCGATCTTCGGCGCCGCCGCCGGGGCGATTCTCTACGCCTTCGTGCTCGACTTCAGCGGCTCGTACCTGCCGACGGCGGGAGCGGACTGCTGCACGCAGTACTCCCCGATCTTCACGTTCATCCTGATCGCGCTCGTGCTCGCGTTCCGCCCGCGTGGACTATTTGGGAGAGACGGTTGAACCCGCTGCGGTGGGCGCCGAAGCAGCGGCTCGAGCGTTGCATCGCGCTCGGCGCGCTCGTGCTCGTCGCCGTCTGGCCGGCACTGGGGCTGAATGCGTACTGGTCGCACCAGATCTTCCTGCAGACCTTCCTGTTCGGCATCGCCGCCGCGAGCCTGATCTTCCTCTCGGCCTACGGCGGGATGGTGTCGCTCGCGCAGACGGCGCTGTTCGGCATCGCGGGCGTGATCATCGGCAACCTCGCCACGAAGGGCGGTGCCGGTGGGACCTCGAAAGGGCTTCACCTCGGTTGGGACCCGACGGTCGCGGTCGTCGTCGCCGTCGTGATGACGACGGCGATCGGCCTCATCTTCGGGTTGGTCGCCGCTCGGAGTGCGGGCATCTACTTCCTGATGATCACGCTGACCTTTTCGGTGATCGCCACGTACACGCTCGGACAGGTGACGAAAATCTCCGGCTTCTCGGGAATCGGCGGGATCAGTTCGTACACGCCCGGCTGGCTCGGCGACGTGCTCGCGCATCCGGACCGCCTCTACTACCTCGCGCTCGGCGTCGCCGTGGCCGTCTACGTGTTGATCCGGTACATCGTCCGCACACCGTTCGGCCTCTCCTTGCAAGGTGTGCGCGACGAGCCGGTTCGAATGTCCTCGCTCGGTTACAACGTGGCGCTCCACCGCACGCTCGCGTTCGGCTTCGCGGCGTTCGTCGCGTCGCTCGGCGGCATTCTCTACGTGTGGTGGAGCGGGCAGATCGCTCCCGGCAACGTCGACCTGCCGGGGACGATCAACCTGCTCGTGATGGCGGTGATCGGCGGCCTCGTGCGGATCGAGGGCGCGTGGCTCGGCGCATTCGTGTTCATCGTGATCCAGAACTACGTACGCGACTTTGCCGTCCCGGGCCTGAGCTTCGGCGGCACGCTCTTCGGCGGCTCGTTCAACACGATCGTCGGGATCATCTTTCTCGTCATTGTGCTCGCCTCACCCGCGGGCCTGATGGGCGCCTGGGATCGGGCTGTGGCGGAGCTTTCGCGCCGCCGCGGCCCACCGCGAACGGCCGACGAGCCGGCCCCTGGCCCCGGAAGTTGACGGAACGGGGACTCGCCCTCGGCTGTACTTGAGGTCGATGTGCGAAACAGAGAGAATCGCCCCACGACGGACAAGAGGACAAGAGGAAAGGGAGGGTAGTGAGGATATGAGCAAACCCAGCTTGCGGGGATGGAGGGTTGCCGTACCGGTGCTCGTGGCCGTTGTCGGACTGACCGTCACGGCCTCGGTGTCGTTCGCCGGCGCCAAAGCGGGCGTGGTCAAGGTCGCGATCATGACCGACTGCAAGGGCGCCTTCAGCTTCGGCTACGACTACGACAGCGGCGGCGCGCAGGCCGCGTTTGCCCAGTACGCGCACGGCAAGGTCAAGAACAAGAACAAGCCGTCCGCGGGCATGACCGGCATCACGGCCGGGGGGAAGCAGATCAAGATCGTCGGCTACGGGTGCGGTAACGACACGGTGCCGCTGGCTGTCACCGAGACGAAGCGCCTGATGGAGAAGCTGAACGCGGACGTGATGGTCGGCCCGCTCTCGGGCGACGAGGCCGTGTACGTCGCCAACTACGCGAAGGCCCATCCGAACAAGACGTTCATCATCGGGACGGCGGGCTCGCAGGACCCGACGCTGCAAATCGCGCCGAAGAACGTGTTCCGCTACCACGGGGACGGCGCGATGTGGAACGCGGGTGCCGGCGAGATCGCCTACAAGAAGCTCAAGTGGCGCAAGGCCGCGATCATCATGGACGACTACAGCTTCGGCTGGACGTCCGCCGCGGGCTTCATCGCCGACTTCTGTGCCATCGGCGGCGAGATCACGAAGCGCGTGTTCCCGCCGCTCAACACGACCGACTACGCCCCGTTCGTCCGGCAGCTGCCGCCGCCGAACCAGGTGGACGGCTACTTCTGGGTCGTCGGCGGCTCGGGAACGGCGCCGTCGCTGAAGGCGTTCGAGCAGGCGTACGGCAAGCTCGACCCGAAGAAGCTCTACGGGAACCTGTTCTTCGCCTTCCTCGGTGCGGACAAGGTCGTCGCGCCGAAGGTCGCAGGCGCCTACGTGGGCGGTTTCGGCACTGCCCCGGGCCTGAAGACCAAGGCGGCGAACGCGTACCGGGCGATCATGAAGAAGTACTACCCGAAGCTGCCGCCTGACGACGGCTTCGTCTACAACTACTACAACGCCGCGTGGGCGCTGGTTCAGGCCCTGAACAAGGATGGCGGCGCGATCGGCTCGAAGCTCCAGGCGGCGATGCCGCGGAGCATCAAGCCCGCGTTCCAGGTGTCGAACGGCGGGGTGCTTCATCTCGACAGCAACCGCCAGGGCATCCAGGATCAGTACCCGCTCCAGCTCGTCAAGGGCGCGAACGGGGCAGTGGCTGCGAACGTCGTCGGCTTCGTGCCGGACGTCGACCAGTCGTTCCACGGCCTCTTCAAGCGCTCGAGCCCGCCGCCCGGCCGCACGCAGCCGAAGTGTGTGAAGGCCAAGCTGCCGTGGCAGGGCAAGATCAAGGTCGTCAAGAACGGCGTGATCACGAAACAGACGATCAAGTAGGCGTTTGACCGAAGCAGCACCAGCCGAACACGCCGAGCCGACGCTCCGTCTAGGGGGCGTCGGCCGGCGGTTCGGGGGCCTTCACGCAGTTCGCGAAGTCACCCTCGACGTGCTGCCGGGAGAGCGTCGCGCGATTCTCGGCCCGAACGGCGCCGGCAAGACGACGCTCTTCAACGTGATCGCCGGCGACCTCGCACCGTCGGCAGGACGAGTCGAGCTCTTCGGTGAGGACGTGACGACTCTGCCGTCACGCGCGCGGGCCCGGCTCGGTCTCGCTCGCACCTACCAGCAGTCGCGTCTGTTGCTCGGCCTCACGGTGGAGAACAGCATCTACCTGTCGATCCTCGGCGTCCGCAAGGGCCACTTGCGCCCGGTTGTCCTGCCCAGGCGGGACGAGGAGCTGCGCGAACGGGCACGAGCGGCTGCGGGTCGAGTCGCGATCTCGCACAAGCTCGACGAGGTCGTCGGGTCGCTCTCGCACGGCGAGCATCGGCAGGTCGCGCTCGCCATGGCGCTCGCATCCGAGCCCAAGATCCTGATGCTCGACGAGCCGGCCTCCGGTCTTTCTCGTGGCGAGCGGACACTGCTGACGGACTTGCTGCTCGCGCTCGACCGCGAGATCACGTTGATCCTGATCGAGCACGACATGGACGTCGCGCTCCGCGTCGCCGAGCGGGTGACGATGATGCACGAGGGCCGCGTGATCGTTGAAGGCACCCCAAGCGAGATCCGGGCGGACAAGCTCGTCCACGAGCTCTACCTCGGTACGGCGTTTGGCGATGAGTGAGCCGCTGCTCGCGGTCGAGGACCTGCACGCCTACTACGGGCCGGCGCACGTGCTGCAGGGCGTGTCGTTCGAGATCGGCGACGAGCCGATCGCGATCGTCGGTCGCAACGGCATGGGGAAGACGACGTTGTGTGCCGCGATCATGGGGATCAGGCCGCCGCGCGCGACGGGCTCGATTCGCGTCCGCGGCTCAGAGCTCCTCGGCAGGGCGTCGTACCGGATCGCAAGGCTCGGCGTCGGGTACGTCCCCCAGGGCCGGCGCCTGTTCCCGTCCTTGTCGGTCGACGAGCACCTGCGCATGGTCGAAGGACGGCGCAACGGCGCGCGGCGGTGGACGCCCGCCCGCGTCTACGAGCTCTTCCCGCGCCTGGCCCAGCGCAAGCGAAACGGCGGTGCACAGCTCTCGGGCGGGGAACAGCAGATGCTCGCCATCGGTCGCGCGCTGTTGACGAATCCCGATCTGCTGATCATGGACGAGCCCTCCGAAGGGCTTGCGCCGGCGGTCATCGAAGGCCTCATCGCCACGTTCCGGACGCTCGAAGAGGAGGGTCTGCGCATCCTCTTGATCGAGCAGAACCTGGCCGTCGCCACCTCGCTCGCCGAGCGGCAGCTGATCATGATCGCCGGCGAGATCGCAGCCGAGACGACGGCGGCCGAGCTGGCCGCCAACCCGGAGCTCCAGCGGCGATACCTCGGCGTCGAGCCGGTCGAGCATACGTAGCAGGCCGCGTGCGCCGGTTCGTCCTGCTCGTCCTCGTGGTGTTCGCTGTGGCCGGCTGCGGTTCGGCCGCGACGCCGCCGCCCGGCCTCCTGTTCGTCTCCACGCGCGACGGCGACTATGCGATCTTCGGCGTCGCCGCCGGCGGCGGGCACGAACACCGTGTGACGAAGGGACGAGGCGATCCGTCGAGCCCGAAGGGGCTGTTCTTCGCAATCGAGCCCGCGTGGTCGCCCGACGGCCGGCTGGTCGCCTTCGTGAGCAAGCGAGACGGCGTGTCGCACGTGTACGTGATGCAGGCAGACGGCACGGACGTCCGCCGGCTGACAGACGCGAGGGCGGAGGACGGCGGCCCGAGCTGGTCACCCGACGGTCGCCGCATCGCGTTCGCGCGAGAGGGCGCGCTCTTCATCGTCGCCTCGGCCGGCGGCCCTGCACGGCGGCTCGGCCGCGCATTCGCCGGGCGGGTCGCCGACCCGGCCTGGTCGCCCGACGGGAAGTCGATCGCCTTCGATTATCGCCCCGACGGTTTCCAGGAGATCTGGGTCGTCCGCGCCGACGGCCGCCACGCGCGCCAGGTGACGAAGCTGCGGGCCCTCAGCGGGTTCCCGTCGTGGTCGCCCGACGGCCGCCGCCTCGCGTTTCAGAGCAACGCCCGGGGCGGCCACTTCGAGATCTACTCGATCGCGCTCGCCGGCACCGGCCTGCGGCGCGAGACGCGGTCCTCGATCGACACGATCGAGCCAGCGTGGTCTCCTGACGGCAAGGAGATCGCGTTCTCGCGCGACGGCGCTATCTGGACCGTTGACCGCGACGGTCACGAGCGCAAGCTCACCTCAGGAGAAAACGACTCCGCTCCGGTGTGGCGGCCGGGTGCACAGGATTAGACTCGTCCGCTGATGGGCGAAACTCGCGCGTTCCTCGCGTCGATCGGCCTTCCTCCCGGCGACCTGTATGAGCTCCCCGACTCGCAGCTGCGCTTCGCGGACGGCGCGCAGTATCGGATCGAGATCCCGAGCGTCGAAGGCCCCGCATGCCTCGAGGCGGTGCTCGAAGAGGCGGCGCGGCTCGACGTTCCCGTCCATCGCGTCTCGCAGGGAAGCGGCGTGTTCCTGCAGACCGACGACGAGCTCGGCGCGATGGCGCGGACGGCAGCCGATGCACTGGTCGAGGTCAGCCTCTTCGCGCGCCCGAACGCGGCGTGGGACACGTCCGCGATGGTCCGCTCGCCCGCCGGCGCGGTCGTTGCGCCGACGTCACGCGGCCAGGAGCAGATCGTCCAGGGGCTCGAGGACGTGAGGCGCGCCGCGGCACACGGCATCCGTAGCGTGTTGATCGCCGATCTGGGCCTGCTCTCCGTGTTCGGCGCGATGCGCGCGGCAGGCGAGCTGCCGGAGGACATGCAGGCGAAGATCTCCGTCATGCTGCCGGCCGCGAATCCTGCAGCCGCACGCGTGCTCGCGGATCTCGGCGCGAGCACCCTCAATCTGCCGACCGACCTCACGCTCCCACAGATCGCCGCGATCCGCGCGGCCGTCGACCTGCCTCTGGATCTGTACGTCGAGGCGCCTGACAACATCGGCGGCTTCGTCCGCCTGCACGAGATTCCGGAGCTCATTCGCATCGCTGCGCCGGTCTACGTGAAGTTCGGCCTGCGGAACGCGCCGGACGTCTACCCGGCAGGGACGCACCTCGAGGCGACGACCGTTGCGCTGTCACGCGAGCGGGTCCGTCGAGCGCGGCTCGGACTGGAGCTGCTCGCGCGCTCGGACTACGAACCGGCGACCTCGGAGCTCGGTGCAGCCGGTCTCGCCGTCCCCGTCCTGGCTGCCGCCTAGCCGTGGCACGGCCCGTCACCCTGTTCACTGGCCAGTGGGCCGACCTGCCGCTGGCCGAGCTCGCGGCCAAGGCGGGGGGCTGGGGCTTCGACGGGCTAGAGCTCGCCTGCTGGGGCGATCACTTCGAGGTCGACAAGGCGACAGACGACTCCGGCTACGCCCGTTCGCAGAAGCAGCTGCTCGAACGCCACGGCCTCGAGGTCTTCGCGCTCGGCGCTCACCTCGTCGGCCAGTGCGTCTGCGATCCCATCGACGAGCGCCATCGCGCCATCGTCCCGCCCGAGGTCTGGAGCGACGGCGAGCCCGAGGGCGTGCGAACGCGTGCCGCCGAGCGGATGAAGGACACAGCACGTGCGGCTGCGCAACTCGGAGTCGAGCAGGTCAACGGCTTCACCGGCTCGGCCGTCTGGCACATGCTCTACTCCTTCCCGCCGAACGATTTCGGCGAGGTCGAGCGCGGCTACGCCGACTTTGCCGAGCGCTGGGGGCCGATCATGGACGTGTTCGCGCAGGAGGGGATTCGCTTCGGCCTCGAGGTGCACCCGACGGAGATCGCGTACGACTTCGTCACGACGCGCAAGACGCTCGACGCGATCGACCGACGGCCGGAGTTCGGCATCAACTTCGACCCGAGCCACTTCGCTCACCAGTTCCTCGACTCGGCCGCGTTCGTCGAGGAGTTCGCGGACCGCATCTATCACGTCCACGTGAAGGACTCGCGCAAGACCCTCGACGGCCGCAAGAGCATCCTCGGCGGACACCTCGACTTCGGCGAAGCGCAACGAGGCTGGGACTTCGTCTCGCCCGGGCACGGCGACGTCGACTTCGAGTCGCTTTTCCGCGCCTTGAACAGAATCGGCTATGACGGCCCGCTCTCGATCGAGTGGGAGGACTCGGGCATGGACCGGGACTGGGGCGCACGGGACGCGCTCGCATTCGTCCGACGCACGGATTTCGCGCCGTCTGCGATCGCCTTCGACGCCGCGATGCAGCGCTCCGGCCGCTGAGCGCGTCGGACCTGCTGCGTTCGGCGGAGACCGGCCGTCGCGAGGACGTCGTCTACGGCTGACTACCCGGGCGTAAAATCGCGCGTCATGGCGCAGATTGCGGCACAGCCGTGGCAGGAGCTGCTACCCGTCGAGGCGGACGGCGGCGAAACCTTTCCGGTCCTCGATCCTGCGACCGGACAGGAGCTCGCGCGCGTGCCCTGCATGGGAGCCGACGAGACCCGGCGCGCGATCGACAGGGCGAGAGACGCGTATCCGGGCTGGCGGGAGACGCTCGCGAAGGAGCGCGCGCGGATCCTGCGTCGCTGGGCCGATCTGATGCTCGAGCATCGCGACGACCTCGCGCTGCTCCTTACCTCCGAGCAGGGCAAGCCGCTGCACGAGTCGAGCGTCGAGATCGAGTACGCGGCGTCATTCCTCGAGTGGTTCGGGGAAGAAGCCAAGCGCGTCTACGGCGACACGATTCCGACGTACATGCAGGACCGCCGTGTCGTCGTGACCAAGGAGCCGGTCGGCGTCACGGCCGGCATCACGCCGTGGAACTTCCCGTCCGCGATGATCACGCGCAAGGCGGCGCCGGCGATCGCGGCGGGCTGCACGATGGTGCTCAAGCCGGCCGAGCAGACGCCGCTGTCGGCGCTCGCGCTCGCGAGGCTCGCCGAGCTGGCGGGCCTGCCTGCCGGGGTGCTCAACGTGGTCACGGGCGACGCGGAAGGTGCGCCGGTGATCGGTGCCGAGATGACGTCGAACCCGATCGTGCGCAAGCTCGGGTTCACGGGCTCGACCGAGGTCGGGAAGCTGCTGATGGAGCAGTGTGCGCGCCAGGTCAAGAAGGTCTCGCTCGAGCTCGGCGGCAACGCTCCTTTCGTCGTCTTCGACGACGCGGATCTCGACGAGGCAGTTGCGGGTGCGCTGCTCTGCAAGTACCGCAACTCCGGGCAAACCTGCATCTCCGCAAACCGGATCCTCGTCCAGGACTCGGTGCACGACGAGTTCCTTCGCCGCCTCACTGAGGGGGTTGGCGGGCTGAAGGTCGGGGCGGGGACGGAGCCGAACGTCAACGTCGGCCCGCTCATCGACGAGCCGGCGCTCGCAAAGGTCGAGCGGCACGTCGCGGACGCGCTCGACGGAGGCGCGAAGCTCGTCACCGGCGGCGAGCGCCACGAACGCGGCCACACCTTCTTCCAGCCGACGATCCTCACGGGCGTCACTGGCACCATGGCGATGAGCTGCGAGGAGACGTTCGGGCCGGTCGCCGGCATCGCGCGCTTCGCAAGCGAGGAGGAAGCTGTCGAGATCGCCAACGCGACGCCCTACGGTCTCGCCGCGTACTTCTACAGCCGCGACGTTGTGTCGGAGGCGCTCGAGTACGGGATCGTCGGGATCAACACCGGGTTCATCTCGACAGAGGTTGCGCCCTTCGGCGGGATGAAGGAGTCCGGCATCGGCCGCGAGGGCTCGAAGTACGGCATCGAGGAGTGGCTGGAGCTGAAGTATCTCGCCATGGGCGGTGTCGACCGGTGATCGTCGAGCAGCGCGATTACCACGTGTTCACCGGCAAGCTCGTCGAGCTCGTGCGTCTGTACGAAGAGGAAGGCATCGCGCTTCAGCAGGAGTACCTCGGCGGGCTGATCGGCGTCTTCACGACGGACGTCGGCGCGCTCTCCACCTACACGAGCCTCTGGGGCTACGAGAACTTCGCGGAGCGGGAACAACGGCGCGCAAAGCTTCAGACCGACGAGCGCTGGCGCGACTTCCTCGCGCGGATCCAGCCGCTCATCCATACGCAGCAGAACCGCATCCTCGTGCCGACGGCCTTCTCGCCGATCAAATGAGCGACTCCCTCGCGGGCAAGGTGGCGATCGTCACCGGCGCGGCGCAGGGAATCGGCAATGCGATCGCCAGGGGCCTCGCCGCAGAGGGGGCGCGCATCGTGGTCGCCGATCTGAGCCGTGCGGAGGAAGCTGCGCAGGAGTTCGAGGACGGGATCGGGCTCACCGTCGACGTCGCCGACGAAGCGCAGGTCGAGGAGCTGGCTCGAGAGGTGATCGAGCAGTGCGGCGTCATCGACATCCTCGTGAACAACGCCGGGCTGTACGCGTCGCTCCAGATGCGTCCGTTCACGGAGATTCCGGTCGACGAGTGGCGGCAGGTGATGGACGTCAACGTCCTGAGCATGTTCCTGACGACGCGGGCCGTCGTGCCGCACATGCGCGAGCACGGGGGCGGCCGGGTCGTGAACATCTCGTCGGGGACACCGTTTCGCGGCGTCGCGTTTCTCCTGCACTACGTGACGAGCAAGGGTGCGATCGTCGCGCTGACGCGTGCGCTCGCGAAGGAGCTCGGACGTGACGACATCCTGGTCAACTGCGTTGCGCCGGGGTTCACCATGAGTGACGGTGTTCGCGAGCATCCGGAGGTGATCGACGCGCTCCGCGACCTCTCGGTCTCCGCGCGCACGCTGCAGCGCGACCAGGAGCCCGAGGACGTCGTCGGCGCCGTGGTCTTTCTCTGCGGCCCGGGTGCCGAGTTCGTCACCGGTCAGACGATCGTCATCGACGGTGGTCAGTACTTTCATTGATCCTGGCGCTCTACGAGCACGACGAGGGCGTGGAGACCGCGGGCGGCAATGTCGCCGTGTACGACGTCGACGGCAACAGCGCGTCCTTCGGCGCGGCCTCGGTGCGCGGTCGGGCGCTGGTCTGGAGGCTCGAGCAGGAGGCGGAGACCGGCGCGAAGCTTGCGGCGCCCGTCGCGCTCGACGCGGGCGTCGCGTGGCTGCTCCGCTGTGACCGCGTCGACTTTCCGCCCGGGGGCATCGCGTACCGGCACACGCACCCGGGCCCGGGGATCAGGTGTCTCCTGTACGGGTCGGTCCGGATCGAGAGCGGCGGTGAATCGCGCGAGCACCGTCCGTTCGAGGCGTGGTTCGAGAGCGGCCCCGAGCCGGTGCTGGCGTTCGCGTCGGAGGACGAGGACACAGCCTTCGTGCGCGTGATGCTCGTGCCCCGCGAGTGGAAGGGCAAGCGCACGATCCGCTACGTCGACCCGGCCGACGAGGACAAACCGAGGCTCCAGCGCGCGACCGTTTTCTTCGACGAGCCGATCGAGCTGTGACGCGCAGCGGGGCGAGGATCCTCGTCGACCAGCTCCTCGCGCACGGCGTGGACACCGCGTTCTGCGTTCCCGGCGAGAGCTACATCGCCGTTCTCGACGCTCTCCGTGACGCTCCCATCCGCCTCGTCGTCGCGCGGCATGAAGCCGGCGCCGCGAACATGGCAGAGGCCTACGGGAAGCTGACCGGCCGTCCGGGGATCTGTCTCGTCACACGCGCGCCCGGCGCGACGCACGCGGCCACCGGCGTGTACACGGCTTTTCAAGACTCCACGCCGCTGATCCTGCTCGTCGGACAGGTGCCGGTGGAGCACCGCGGACGCGAGGCGTTCCAGGAGCTGGACTACGGCGACGCGTTCGGCGCGATCACGAAGCTCGCGGTCGAGGCCGAGGCGCCCGACCAGTTTCCGGAGCTTGCAGCGAATGCCTTCCGAGCGGCCTTGTCGGGACGCCCGGGGCCGGCGGTGGTGTCGATGCCCGAGGACGTGCTCGCCGCGGAGGCCGACGTCGAAGATGCAACGCCGCACGCTGTCGTCGGTGCCTCCCCCTCCCCCGACGAGCTCGCACGCGTGCGCGAGCTCCTCTCGACGGCGGCCCGACCGCTGATCGTCGTCGGAGGTGGGGGATGGAGCGTGCACGCCGCCGAGGATCTGCGGGCCTTCGCCGAAGCGTCGGCGATCCCGGTCGCGACGTCTTTCCGCCGGCAGGACTACATCGACAACACGTCTCCGTCGTACGCCGGCGTGCTCACGATCGGCCACGACGCGGCCCTGGCAGCGCGGCTGCGCGAGTCGGACGTGCTCCTCGTAATCGGCTCGCGCCTTGGCGACATCGCCACGCGCGGCTACACGACGCTCGAGCCGCCCAGGATTCCGCAGACGCTCGTGCACGTGCACGCGGACCCAAAGGAGCTTGGTCGCGTCTACGAGCCCGACCTCGCCATCGTCTCCTCCTCTCCCGAGTTCCTCGGGGCGCTGGAACCGGTCGAGGGTGCGCACCGGGCCGACTGGTTTGCGTCGGCACACGCGGACTTTCTCGCCAGCCTGCGTCACAAGCGCGGCCCGGGAGAGCTCGATGTCGGCGACGTGATGGAGTACCTGCGCGAACGTCTCCCGGCCGACGCGTTCCTGACGAACGGAGCGGGCAACTACACGGTCTGGTGCCATCGCTTCTATGCGTTCCGCCGGTACGGGACCCAACTCGCGCCGTGCTGGGGTGCGATGGGCTACGGCATCCCGGCGGCGATCGCCGCGAAGGTCGTCCATCCCGAGCGGACGGTCGTGTGCGTCTCCGGCGACGGCGACTTCCTGATGAGCGGTCACGAGCTCGCCGCCGCGGTTCAGGAGAAGGTGCCGATCGTCGTGCTCGTCGTGAACAACGGGATGTACGGAACGATCAGGATGCATCAGGAACGTCTCTTCCCGGGCCGCGTGGTGAGTACGGATCTCGTCAATCCCGACTTCGCCGCTTGGGCTCGCGCGTTCGGTGCCCACGGCGACGTCGTGCTGCGCTCGGACGACTTTTCCGAGGCGTTCGAGCGCGCGCTCTCACAAACGCGCCCGTCTCTGCTCGAGCTCCGCGTCGATCCGGAGGCGATCACGCCGCGGCAGACGCTGTCGGAGATCCGCGCCGAGGCACTAGGCTCCGTCCAGCGATGAGAGCTGCGGTGATCAGCGAACTCGGTCGGCCCCCAGAAATCACCGACTTGCCCGAGCCCGCGGGCGAGGCGATCTACGAGGTGTCGGCAGTCGCACTCAACCCGCTCGACATCAACGTCGGGGCGGGGCGCTACTTCGCCGGCCATCCGGAGCTCCCGTACGTTCCCGGCTGCGAGGGCGTCGGCC
>VAXY01000028.1:14395-14765 GCA_005885085.1 Actinomycetota bacterium
ACGGACTCCTGGCTGAGCGCGGTGCCGCGCCCGCCGACCTCGGCATCCCGCTCCCGGACGCTGTCCCGGACGAGGTCGCGGCCGCCTGTGGCATTGCCGGGATGGCCGGCTGGATGTGCGTCGCGTGGCGTGCACCTGTACGGAGGCATGACCGCGTGCTGGTGCTCGGCGCGACCAGCACGGTCGGACTCGTCGCCACTCAGACGGCGAAGCTCCTCGGCGCCGAGCGCGTCGTCGCGGTCGGACGTAATCCCGAACGTCTGAGGCGTGCCGCTGAGCTCGGAGCCGATGTGACCGTTAGCCTCGAGGAAGACGACCTTGCCGGCGCGTTCAAGGAGGCGGCGGGCGGCGACGGCCCGACTCACATCGT
>VAXY01000029.1 GCA_005885085.1 Actinomycetota bacterium
TCGAAGATCTTCCCGTCACGCGTCTGGACGACGGCGCCGACGAGGTAGTTCGAATACGGCGCGTACGTGCGTCGAGAAACGGCGACGGCGCGGTCGTAGAGCTCCTTGCTCACAGCAGCTGGAAGACGGAGAGGGTCACGAGCGCCCCGATCGCGCCGCCGTATGCGACCTCGAGCGTCGAGTGAATGCCGGATTCCACACGCGTTTGAGCCACGAGCAACGCCATGATGAACGTCAGCGCGCTGACGACGAAGCGATGGGCGTCGCCGACGATGTAGGTCGCAGCGATCCAGGCGGCAAACGCGATCGCGGCATGTCCGGACGGGAGGCCCCCGCGCAGGGGCGTCCCCTTCCCGGTCCAGGCCTTCGTGGCAATCACGATGATCACGGTCAGGACGAGTGCAATCACCGTGATCTGTGCGGGGGCGTCTTTCAGCTTGTCGAGCACGGTCGCCGACTTGTCCGCCGCCTTGCCGGCGAAGACGAGATATCCCACGGCAACGGCGTTGACGGACGCGATCAGAACTGCGCCTGCGGCGATGTCCTTGGCCAGCTTCGCCATCGGGTCGAACGAGGTCGTCGCCGCGTCGATCGTGCCCTCGACGGCCGTGTTGATCATCTCGGCGACGAGCACGAACGTGATCGAGAGCAGCAGCACGATCAGCTCGAGCCGCGAGACGCTGACGGCCACGGCGACGACCAGCACGACGACGGCAATTGCGAAGTGGATGCGCAGGTTGCGCTGCGTCCGCAGCACGTGGACGACACCTTCGATCGCGAAGTTGAAGCTCTCGATGATCGACGGCCGCGCTCTCATGCGTGGACGCGCTCGCGCGCCTCCATCTCGAGGCCGTGGTCGTAGCCGAGGAGGTGCAGGACGGCATGTACGAGCGGCGCGCGCCAGGCGTCGCCGACGACCTGTGGGCAGAGGACGACGTCCCCGAGCTGACGCGGAATCCCGGTGGGCACGGGCTCGCGCCCGTCGATCGGAAATGCGAGCGCGTCGGTCTCCTCGTCCACGCCGAGATGGTCGCGCTTCAGTCCGCGGATCTCACCCGGCCCGACGAGCTGCAGCCCGAGCTCCCCCTCCTCGATGCCCTCGTCGCGCAGCACGGCGCGGATCAGGTCGCCGGCCGCGTCGAGGTCGAGCTGCGCGCCCGAGCGATTCGCGACTTCGATCTCGACCATCGCCCCTACTTCCGCCGTTGCGTGCCCGTCTCCTCCGCATGCAGCTTGTACGCCTCGACGATCCGCTGCACGAGCTTGTGCCGCACGACGTCCTCGTGCCCGAAACGGACGAAGGCGATGCCGTCGATCGAGCCGAGGATGTCCTGCACCTGGATGAGCCCGGATGCCTGCTCGCGCGGCAGGTCGACCTGGGTGACGTCGCCAGTGACCACGACCCTCGATCCGAAGCCGAGCCGAGTGAGGAACATCTGCATCTGCTCGGGGCTCGTGTTCTGCGCCTCGTCGAGGATGATGAAGGAGTCGTTGAGCGTGCGGCCGCGCATGAACGCGAGCGGCGCCACCTCGATCGTGCCGCGCTCCATGTACGTGTTCAGCCGCTCGGCGTCGAGCATGTCGTAGAGCGCATCGAAGAGCGGCCTGAGGTAGGGGTCGACCTTGGCGAGGATGTCGCCCGGCAGGAAGCCGAGCCGCTCGCCGGCCTCGACCGCGGGCCGCGTGAGAATCAGCCGAGCGACCTGCCGTTCCTGCAGCGCGGCGACGGCGAGCGCCATCGCAAGGTACGTCTTGCCCGTGCCCGCGGGGCCGATTCCGAACGTGACCGTGCAGTTGCGGATGGCATCGACATAGCGCTTCTGCGTCACCGTCTTCGGGGTGATCTGCTTGCCGCGGTGGCGCCACACGACGTCGCCGAAGACGTCCTGGACGTTCTCGGCCTGGTCGATCGCCTTCAGCACCGCGTCGACCGTCGCGGGCCCGATCTCCTGGCCCGTCTCGACCAGCTCGACCAGTTCGTCGACGACAGCGCGCGCCTCGGCGACGTGGATGTCGTCGCCGGCGATCGTCAGCCGGTTGCCGCGCAGGAGGATCGTGCACTCCAGCCGGTCGCGGAGCGCATCGAGGATGCCGTCGCCGATCGACGCGAGCTCGGCGGCGACGTCGTTGGAGACATCGAGCACCTGTTCCACGGCCTCAGTCTAGGCGGACATGTCTCAGGGACAGCCCCTGGGAGATGTCCGTTCCAGCAGGGGCTATGCGAGCTTCTCCTTGACCAGCTGGGAGACAACGGATCCGTCGGCTCGACCGCTGACCTGGGGCATCACGTCGGCCATCACGCGGCCGAAGTCGCGCATGCTCGTCGCGCCGTTCTCGGCGATCGCGTTGTCGACGATCTCCTCCAGCTCGTCCTCGGCGAGCGGCTCCGGCATGAACTCCTCGAGCACGGCGAGCTCGCGCTCCTCCGCCGCCGCCTGCTCCTCGCGGCCGCCGCCGCGGAAAGCCTCCGCCGCTTCGACGCGCCGCTTGCGCTCGCGCTGAAGCACCTGCAGTTCCTCCTCGTCGGAGAGCGGCCGCTGCAGCTCCTTCTCCGCCGAGCGGAGGCTCGACAGGATCAGCCGCAGCGCGTCCCGGCGGTCGGCATCGCGTGCGAGCGTCGCCTCCTTCAGGTCACCTTCCGCGACACCGTCGCCAATGAGCGAGGGAAGGGCGACCGACGCTCATGCCGGCAATCCTTGGACGCGCCCGCCGAGGATGTGCCAGTGCAGGTGGAAGATCGTCTGCCCGCCGCCCTCGCCGACGTTGACGACGACCCGGTAGTCCTCGAGGCCCGCCTCACGCGCCGTATCCCTGACGAAGTCGAGCATCCCCTTGGCCTCGTCGGGCGGAAACTCGCAGATCTCGCGGAAGGTCGGCACGTGCCGCTCCGGAATCACGAGCAGGTGCGTGTCGGCGCGCGGGTTGATGTCGCGAACCGCGACGAAGCCGTCGCCCTTGCGGACGTGATCGCCTTCGCGCACGAGCTTGCAGAAGAGACAGTCGTCAGGCAGCGAGGATCCCCTCCTCGGACACTGCGGCGCCGCGCACGCGGACGAGCTCACCCACCGGCGCGTCGACGAGCCACGGGGAGTAGTCGTCGCCGTAGCCGCGCCCCGGACGGTCGACCAGCACGACGTCGTCGGCGCCGACCTTCTCGTGCCACCGCGCGAGACACGCAGCGTCGGACGCGGCGCGCAGCCGCGCACTGCGTTCCTTCTTCACGGCCGGCGGCACGGAGTCGCGCGCGGCCGTGACCGTCCCCGGCCGCGGTGAGTACGGGAAGACGTGCACCTTCGTGATCCCGGCCGCATCGATCACCGTCAGGGTGCGCTCGAAGGCGGCTTCGGTCTCCGTCGGGAAGCCGACGATCGCGTCGGTCGTGAGATTGAAGTCTTCGAGCGACTCGAGCCGTCGTAGGTAGGTGCTGGAGCTGTAGCGGCGCGCCATGTCGCGCAGCACGCCGTCATCGCCCGACTGGAGCGGCACGTGCAGATGCCGGCTCACGGCCGGGGTCTCGCGCAGCGCCGCCACGAGCTCGCCGTCGACGTGGTTGACCTCGATCGACGACAGCCGCAGGCGGTCGAGACCGGGCACCGCCCCAACCTCGCGCACGAGCCGCGGCAGCTTGTAGCGGGCCTCGCGGTCGCGGTAGCAGCCGAGGTTGATGCCCGTGAGGACGATCTCACGGTGCCCCTGCTCGACGCGGCGACGGACTTCGTCGAGCACGGCTCGCGCCGAGCGGCTCCGGGAGGCCCCGCGGACGAGCGGGATGACGCAGAAGTTGCAGGAGAAGCTGCAGCCGTCCTGGATCTTCACGAATGCCCGCACCCGATCGAGCCGCGCGTCCGCCTGAACGCACCCGAGCGCGCCTACGTCGCCCGCCACGAACCCCGGTGTCTCCTCGCTGCGCCGTGCGACGACAGTGACGTTCTCCGGCAGGCCGGCGAATGCGTCGGCGGCGAGATTCGCGGCACAGCCGGTGAGGTAAACGCGGCGGTGAGTCCGAGCCGCCCGCGTCGCCGCCTGCCGTGACTTCCGCACCGCCTCGTTCGTCACGCAGCAGGTGTTCACGACCGCGACGTCGGCGCCGAGCTCGGCCGGTCGCTCCAGGTGACCGTCGCCAAGCAGGCGCTCGCGCACGTCGTGCGCGTCGGTGTGCGAGACCTTGCAGCCGAGAAAACGGATCGAAAAGGTCGCCATCGGCCCGGGATGCTACTGCGCGGCTTCGTACAAGTCGGCCGCCCACCCGTTGCGCGTCACGTGCCGGACGTGCCGAAAGCCCTCCAGTGGAGTCGTGTCCGTGGGCAGGTAGCCGGAGCTGACGAGCCGCGAGGCGTGCAGCCGCGGCGCGAGTTCTTCCAATGCCGGCCTCGTGATGTTGGCGAGCGCAACGTCTGCGTGACGCAGCTCGCCGGTGAGCACGTCCGCGACTCGTGTCTCCACGGCGACATCATTGGCGGCGGCGTTGACGCGCGCAGCCGCGATCGCATGCTCGTCGGAGTCGAGGGCCAGAACCGGGGCGAATCCGAGCTTCGCCGCGACGATCGAGAGCACCCCGGAGCCGCAGCCGAGGTCGAGGACGCTCCCCCGTTCGAGCTCGAGCAGCAACTCGATGCACAGCTGGGTCGTCGGGTGCGCGCCCGTCCCGAAAGCGCGGGCGGGCTCGATCACGATCGAGATCGCGTCCGGCGGCGGCTCCTCCCACGGCGGGCCGACCCAGAGCGGCCCGATCCGCACCGGTTGGTGGAACGCCTTCCAGCGGTCGCGCCAGTCGGCGGCGACGTCCACGGCGCGCGTCCCGCCGAACGCGTGCCACAGCCGTTCCTCACCGCCCGAATCCGTGTACGCGACCAGCTCGACGCCGTCGTCGGCGTCGAGCTCTTCGAAGCCTTCGGGGAAGAGCTCGAGCATGCGGGCCCGTGCTTCTTCGGCGCGCTCGGCGGGGACGGCGACCGAGACGCGGCGCAGCCCGCTCAGCGGAACGCGCTCTTGAGCCTGTCGAAGAAGCCTTCGCCGGGCTCGTAGGTCTCCTCGCCGGCGAGGCGCTCGAACTCCTCCAGCAGCCGCCGTTGTTCCTCGTTCAGCCGCCTGGGCACGGTCACGTTGACCAGGACCCGCTGGTTGCCGCGGCCGAAGCCCTGCAGGACCGGCAGGCCGCGGCCTCGCAGCACGCGGATCTCGCCCGGCTGCGTACCCGGCTCGAAGGCCAGCTCCGCCTCGCCTTCGAGCGTCGGGACGGTCAGCGTCGCGCCGAGCGCCGCCTGAGTGATCGTGAGGTCGACCGTCGTGTAGACGTCGTTGCCCTCGCGCACGAAGCGCGCATCCGGGCGGACATGGACCTCGACGTAGACGTCCCCCGCCCTGGCACCGACCGCGCCGGCGTGGCCCTCACCCGTGAGGCGGATGCGCTGGCCGTCGTGGATGCCGGCCGGGATCTCGACCTCGAGCGTGCGTTCCTCGACCACCCGGCCGGCGCCGCGGCACTCCTCGCAGGGCCGGTCGATCAGCTTCCCGGAGCCGCTGCACGTCGGGCACGCGCCGGTGCGGACGAATTCGCCGAAAACGCTGCGCGATACCTGGCGGACGCGTCCGCTCCCGCCGCAGCTCGGACACGAGCGCACGGGCGTGTCCGGCTCGGCGCCGTTGCCGCCGCAGTGGTCACAGGGGACCGCGACGCCGAACGGGACCTCGCGCTTCGTGCCCGTTGCCACCTCGGCCAGGTCGACCTCGACGCGGGCGGCGATGTCGGCGCCGCGGGCCCGGCCCATCCGTCCTCCGACGCCGAAGAGGTCGTCGCCGAAGAAGGCGGAGAAGAGATCCGAGAGGCTGCCGAGATCGAACGCGCTCGGCTGGAAGCCGCCGCTGCGCAGTCCGGCGTGGCCGAAGCGGTCGTAGAGCTCGCGGCGCTCGGAGTTGGAGAGGACCTCGTAGGCCTCGACGACCTCACGGAAACGGTGCTCCGCGTCGGGGGCGTCGGAGACGTCGGGATGGAGCTCTCGCGCGAGCCGCCGGAAGGCGCGCTTGATGTCGTCGGCGCCTGCGTCACGTGCGACGCCCAGCAGCTCGTAGTAGTCACGCTCGGTCGTCGCCATGGCTTCACCGTTCAGCCTAGCGTCGGCCTCAGTTGTCCTCGTAGACTCCCTCGACGAAGCGCGACAGCTCCTGAGCGGCGGCACGAACGGAGCGGATCGCCTTGTCGTAGTCCATCCGCACCGGGCCGAGCAGGCCGACCGCTCCGAGCGCTCGGTTCGTGAGGCCGTAGGTCGAGCCCACCAGCGCGGCGTCCTGCAGCGCCGGATGGTCGAGCTCGCCGCCGACGCGCACCCATGTGCGCAGCGGATCGAGCGCCTCGCCCAGGAGCGCGAGCAACGCAGCGCGGCGCTCGAGCGTGACGAGGACGTCGCGGTAGAGGCCGAGCTCATCGTCCCGCGCGTCCGCCAGCAGCTCCGCGGTGCCGCCGAGGTAGAGGCGCTGCTCGGACTGCAGCACGTCGGTGAACACGGGCCGCACAGCGGCGAGGAACCGGCGTTCAGCCGCCGACAGGCTCGGTTCCTCGAGCACTCGCCGGACGGCGCTCGTGCCGAGTCGAAGCCCCGCGAGGCGTTCGTTCAGGTACTCGCGACCCCATTTCGCCAGGCCGGGATCGACGGGCTGGTCGAAGTCCACGAGGCGCTTCGCGACGCCGCCGGTCGACGTGATCACGACCGCCATCACGGTGCGTGGGTTCAGCAGGACGATCTCGACGTGACGCACCGTCGTCGTCTGAAGCGGGGGCGCCGACACGAGCGCCAGCATGTGCGTCACCCGCGACAGCACCTCGCTGGTCGTCTCGAGCGCCGAGTCGATCTCGCGCCGCAGCTCCGACAGGTCGAGCGGGAACGACCCCGGGCGTGTCTCCTTCCGCGCGAGCAGCTCGTCCGCATGCAGGCGATAGGCCTGCTCCGTGGGGACGCGGCCGGCGGACGTGTGCGGATGCATGAGTAGGCCGCGTGCCTCGAGCTCTGCCAGCTCGTTCCTCACCGTCGAGGGCGACACGCTCAGGCCCGCGCTCTCGACGAGAGAGCGCGACCCGACCGGCCGGCCGGTGGCGATGTACTCCTCGATCACGCGCGCGAGCAGATCGCGCTGCCGCGTCGTCAGGCCGGATGCTCGCTCAGAGGGCATTTGCAGGCATTTTACGCCAGCAGGTCTGCCGTCACGCCGCCGCCGAGCATGCGCCCGCGCGGAGTGAGCGTCAGCGTGCGGCCCTTCCGATCGACGAGGCCGAGTCGGTCGAGGCGTTCGAGCGCCGAGGCGTCGAGTACCTCGCCGAGCCCCTCGACGTGCAGCGGCTCGTCGAGCCTGAGGCCGAGCATGACCTGCTCACGCTTTTGCACGTCAACCGGCAGCGGCTCGAGCTCCCGCGCCGGTCTCCGGCCCGCGGCCAGCTCGGCAATGTAGGCCGGCAAGCGGGGCGTGTTCCGCCAGCGGTTGCCTTCGATTGTCGAGACCGCGCCGATCCCGAGCCCGAGGTAGTCCCGGCCGAGCCAGTACGCGAGGTTGTGTCGCGAGCGCAGGTCGCGGTCGCCCTCACGACAGAAGTTCGCCGTCTCGTACCAGCGGTAGCCGTTGCCCGTCAGCGCCTCGACGACGAGCTCGAAGTACGACTCCATCGCCTCGGCCTGGCGCGCCAGCTCCGGCCCATGGGCATGGGTGAAGCGCGTCCCCGGTTTTGCTTCGAGCTCGTAACACGAGAGGTGCTCCGGCGCGAGCTCGAGGGCGTCACCGAGGTCCGCGGCGAGGTCGGCGGGGCTCTGGCCGGGGATTCCGTAGATGAGGTCGAAGGAGATGTTGTCAAATCCGGCATCACGAAGATGGTAGTAGGCCCGCCGGACGGTGCCAGGTTGGGCAACGCGCTCGAGCACCTCCAGCAGATACGGCCGGAAGCTCTGCACCCCCAGCGACACCCGGTTGACGCCGAGCCGGCGGAGCGTGCACGCAAGCTCCCGTGTCACCGTCTCGGGGTTCGCCTCGACCGTCACCTCGTCTGCCCCGGGCAGCGTCGAGAGCAACCGTTCGAGCGCTCGTGGCTCGGTGAACGTCGGTGTGCCACCGCCGAGGAAGACGGTCTCGAGCTGCGGCGCGAGCAGCTTGCGTTCGAGGGAGAGCTCCGTCAGAAGGGCATCGACGTAGGCGGCGTGCTGTCCGCTGCGCCCGACGACGGTGACGAAATCGCAGTACCCGCACCGGTGGGCGCAGAACGGCAGGTGGAGATACAGGTGACGCGTCACTTTTTTTCCGCGTCCAGGTTGAGGACGGCGAGGAACGCCTCCTGCGGCACTTCGACCATGCCGACCTGCTTCATCCGCTTCTTGCCGGCCTTCTGGCGCTCGAGCAGCTTGCGTTTGCGCGTGATGTCGCCGCCGTAGCACTTGGCGAGCACGTCCTTCCGCCTGGCCTTGACCGTTTCGCGCGCGATCACCCTTGCGCCGATGGCAGCCTGGATGGCGACGTCGAAATGCTGGCGCGGAATCTCCTCGCGCAGGCGCTCCACGAGCGCGCGCCCTCGGTCGTACGCGGAGTCCCGGTGAATGATCAGCGAGAGCGCGTCGACCGTCTCGCCCGCGACGAGCACGTCGACGCGCACGAGCTTCCCCGGACGGAAGCCGATCACGTCGTAGTCGAAGCTCGCGTAGCCGCGTGTCCGCGATTTCAGCTGGTCGTAGTAGTCGAGCACGATCTCCGCCAAGGGCAGCTCGTACGTCAGATGCACGCGCTCCTCGGAGAGGTATTCGAGGTGGTCGAACCGCCCACGCCGGTCGTTGTTCAGCTCCATCACCGCGCCGACGTGCTCCTTCGGGACGATGATCGACGCCTTGATGTATGGCTCCTCGACCTCCTCGATCTCGTCGGCCATGTCGCTCGGCGTGTGCACCTCGCGCCAGTCCTCGTTCGGCGGCTTGACGCGGTAGGCGACGTTCGGCGCCGTCACGAGCAAGTCGAGGTCGAACTCCCGCTCGAGCCGCTCGCGGACGATCTCCATGTGCAGCAGGCCGAGGAAGCCGCAGCGAAAGCCGAAACCGAGCGCCTGCGACGTCTCCGGTTCATAGAACAGCGCCGCGTCGTTGAGCTTCAGTTTTTCGAGCGCGTCACGCAGCTCCGGATAGTCGTCGGACTCCGTCGGGAAGAGCCCGGCGAACACCATCGGCTTGACGTCCTTGTAGCCGGGCACGGGGGCTGCCGCCGGACGCGTCTCCGACGTGAGCGTGTCGCCGACGCGCAGGCGCGAGACGTCCTTGAGGCCTGTGATGACGTAGCCGACCTCCCCCGCCTCGAGCCGCCCGGACGCGCGACGGGTCGGTGAGAAGAAACCGAGCTCTTCCGCCTCGAAGCGCGTGCCGAGCGCCATCGCGCGCAGCGGCTCACGCGTCGAGAAGTGACCGTCGACGACGCGGACGAATGCGACCACGCCGCGGTACTGGTCGTAGG
>VAXY01000033.1 GCA_005885085.1 Actinomycetota bacterium
GACGGCCGAGAGATTGAGCAGGCTGCCGAGCACGACCTGCTCGCAGCGGCGCGCGGTCTCGAGAATCGCGCGGGTCCCGTTCGTTGTCGACAGGATCAGCGTCTCGGCGCGGGGCTCGAGAAATTCGCGCGGTGAGGCGCCGACGTCGAAGTCCTCGATCCGCACGGCCTTGCGCTCTCCCCCCACGAGGGAGGCGGGGATCTCCCGGCGCAGCGCGCGGGCCTCGTCGAGCTCGCTGCAGCAGAGCACACGCCTGTAGCCCGACGCCAGCGCCTGCGCGATCGTCGACGTGGCGCGCAGGACGTCGACGACGATCCCGACCGCCGCAGGAGCCGCCTCGTCGGGAATGAAAGCGACGTGGACCGGCATCCAACTACGCTACTTCGCATATGCCCGAAGTCGTCGAAAGGACCTGTTACCGCCATCCGGACCGCATCACCGGGCTCTCCTGCTCGGAGTGCGGCCGCCCGATCTGCACCGAGTGCATGACGATGGCGCCGGTCGGGATCCGCTGTCCTGAGCACTCGGGACGGCCGCAGGGCGTCCAGCGCGTCAGGAGCGGCGTCCACCGGGCCAGCTTCGAGGGCGCCGGCGCAAAGGTGACGCGCGCGCTGATCGGGATCAACGTCGCCGTCTACGTCGCCGAGCTCGCGACCGGCGGGGGCGTCAACGGCGTCGGCAGCAAGATCTACGAGAAGGGCGTGCTGATCGCGAGCGCCTACGACTCGAGCGGGCACCTCGTCGGCGTCGCACAAGGTGACTGGTGGCGGCTGATCACCGCAGCGTTCCTCCACTACGGGCCGTTCCACCTGCTGTTGAACATGTTCGCGCTCTACTGGTTCGGCTCGTTGCTCGAGCAGCGCATCGGTTCCGGAAAGTTCCTGATGCTGTATCTCGTCTCCGGGCTTGCCGGCTCGGCCGGCGCACTCGTGTGGTCGCCGCTCGTGCCCACCGTCGGCGCGTCGGGCGCGATCTTCGGCATCCTCGGCGCCGGCCTTGTCCTGGAGCGACAGCGCGACTACGTCTTCGGCGGCAGCGCGCTCGGGATCATCGTGATCAACTTCATCCTCACCTTCTCGATCTCGAGCATCTCGAAGGGCGGCCATATCGGCGGGCTGATCGGCGGGGTCGTCTGCGCGCTCGGCCTGACACGCTTCGGCCGCGGTCATGCCGCCTACGGCCGGGTGGGCGCGATCGGGATCGCGACGATCGCGATCGTCGGCATCGCGTCGGTGGCGATCGCGTACTGGAAGGTGAGGGGCTACGCCTAGCGCCGTTTAGCGGAGGACCCGGTGGCCGGCCTTGGCGAGCAGTTCGCCAGGGTCGATCCCGAGCTTCTCGAGCTCCTGCGCGTGCTTTTCGTGGTCGACCTTCTCGGGCAAGGCGTCGAGCGCGTGCTGGACGCGATCGCTCTTCCCCTGCTCCCGCAGAAGCTCGACTACGTGCTGCCTGTCGATCTCCATGCCGGTCTCGTGTCCTGACCGGCCACAACGGAAACAAGCGACCTGAAGCAGATCCAGGCCGCGATCGCTCCCGCCGCGTAGCCGATCGTGCTGGCGATGGCGGCCCCCGAGGCGCCGTACGCAGGGATCAAGACGAGCGACATCCCGGCGGTGACGACCAAGCCGACGATCGAGACGAGCAGGCTCAGTCGCGGGCGTGCCGCCCGGATCGAGATGTAGACGACAAGGATCGTCACCGGTGCGTATGCGACGACGCCGGGCAACAGGAACGCGAGCGGCCGGGCGGCGCCGCGGAAGGCGTCGCCGAAGAGCGGCGGGATCACGAACGGCGCCGCGACGCCGATCGCGACGGCGACAGCCGACGTGTACACCAGGCCTTTCGTGCACGCCGTACGGATCAGCTGCGCCGCGCCGGCGGCGTCTTCGTGGACGACCGGGGCAGTGATCGCCGACGCGATCGCGGCCGGAATCAGCCAGATCGCCTCGGCGGCCTGCATCCCGACCGAGTAGATGCCTACGGCCGCGAGCCCCTTGAAGCGGTCGAGCACAAACAGCTCGACGCGGTAGCCGATCAGGTTCACGATCTGGACGACGCCCATGCCGCACGCGAGCCGAACGAGCGCCCGTCCTTGCCGGTCGAGGAGCGGCACGTTCCGGAGCGGCAGCCAGAGGTCGCTCGCGGCTGCGAGCGCGAAGACCGCGGTGGCGAAGTACGCCAGGGTCCAGACGGCCACCGCAGCGTCGACGCCGCGGCCGAGCCCGACGACGGCGACCAGCATGCCCGCAAGCGTCAAGACTGGCGGCAGCACCTGGATGTAGTTCCAGAGCCGGATGCGGGCGGCGCCGAGCAGCACGCCTGAAAAGCAGGCATTGAGGATATTCGGGACGAGTGCCGGCGCGGCGATCGCCGCCAGGGGGAGCCCGAACGAGTCGATCGCCGCACCGGCCGCGAGGATCAACCCGACGCCGCCGAGCCCCAGCGCCATCGTCCATCCCAGCGCGCGCCGCACGAGCGCCCGGTCCGGCTCGCCGTGACCGAGGCTCGTCACCGCGACGCCGAGCTGCCCGAACAGTCGCGCGAGGATCGTCACCGTCAGCACGACGAGGACGAAGCGGCCCCGTCCCGACGGATCGAGGAAGCGGCTCTGGATCACGACCAGTGCGAATGCCACCGGCGTCGAGACGCCGCGGAACAGCAGTGTCTCGACCGTGTTCCGTCCGACGTTGCGCGCCCCCGGAATCTCCTTCGGCCGGACGAGGTTCGGCGTGACGGGCGGCGCAGCTTCGATGCCGGGCGAGGGCCGCAGCCCCGTCGTCGCAACCGTCATCGCGGCGACACTACAACCCGTGGCCACGGTGCTCGTCGACGCGGAGAACGTACGCCGGTCGGTCTGGCCGAACATCCCACGCAGCGAGCTCGAGCAGCGCTGTCGCGATTGGGGGGAGCAGCACGGCCACGATGTGATCGTCGTCTGGGAAGGCGCCGAGACCGCGGACGACCGGATCGCCTGGGATGTGCGGCAGCTGCCACCTCCCGTCTGGGTCGTGACGTCGGACCGCGAGCTGCGCGAGCGCGTCGCCGACCGAGCCGAGCGGATCCTCGGCGGCGGCTCGTTCGCCCGCGAGCTCCCCTGACCCATCCCTCGTTCGAGGGAGCACCGCCGCTCGATCGAGTGCCGATCGACGCTATGTGCGCCGTCTCGTCTGCATTGCCGCAGGTCTGGCTCTGTGCGCGTTCGCGCCTGCGACCGCTTCACCGCGCGTCCTGCTCGACCGTCCGGCCGGCGGTTGGACATCCGTGCCTGCGCCCCGCCCCGCGCACGTGATCGCAAAAGTGCGGAACGGCAGCGTCGTCGCGCTGCACAGCCGTCCGTTCGGCCGGGTCGTCGCACGCGTCGGCGCGCGCACGCAGTTCGGCTCGCGCCGCGCGCTCGGCGTCGTCGCCAGCCGGCGCGGCCGGTGGCTCGCCGTGACCGAGGCAGGCGTGGGCGGCAATCGCGTCGTCTGGGTCGACGCACGTGCAGGGGGACTGAGCTACTCGCGCACCCGGCTCCAGCTCGAGGTCGATCTCTCGGCGCGCACGCTGACCCTCCTGCGCGACGGCACCGTCCACCGGCGCGTCAGCGTCGCTGTCGGCGCCTCGTCCTCACCGACGCCGACGGGCCATTTTGCCGTCACCGACAAGCTCGACGGCCGCACCTTCAGCGCCGCCTACGGCTGCTGCATCCTTGCGCTCTCCGCGGTCCAGCCGCACCTGCCGGCCGGCTGGAGCGGCGGCAACCGTGTCGCGATCCACGGGACGCTCTCGCCGAGCGACTTCGGCCGTGCCGTGTCGGCGGGCTGCGTGCACGCACGCGACGCCGACCTGCGCTACCTGATGCGCGTCGTGCCGCTCGGGACGCCGGTCGTCATTCGACCCTGAGCACCGGCTCGAGCCCGAGAAAGGCGCCGTAGCGCTCGACCTCGCGCTCGAGCTCCGTCCGTCTGAACCTGCGGACGGGAGCGACGGTGATCTCGATACGTTTCGGGAGCTTCTTCCGTTCCCAGAGCCCTGCCGTTACGCCGTTGGCGAGGAGGAAGCGAACCCCCGCCGGGCCCTCGTACCGTCCACGACCGTGCGCCGCGACCTGCGCGCGCACGCGTGCGGGGACGAGGTGTTCCCGCTCGCGGAAACCCATGATGTAGACGTCGTATTCGGGCAGGAGCCGGACAGCCTGCTGCGCGTCCGGAAACTCGCCGTCCCCGGCGAGGACGTACGCGGGACGACCCTCCACGTAAATCTCTTCGACCTCGACGACGTCGAACGACACGTCGCCGAACCACGTACGAAAGTCGGCCGGCCGCGCGGGCCCGTACGCCCACAGGTACCGCCGGACGACTTCGCGCAGCGCCGCTTCCTCCTGGACGGACTGCCAGCCGTCAACCCACTGGTCCGGCCGTGCCAGCGTGATCTTGCTCCCCTGCGGCGGGCCTTGGACGAGCTGGTCGGTGAAGAACGCGAAGCCGGACCGCAGCCGCCCCTCATGCTTCTTCCCGACACGTCGCACCACTTCCGTCGCAAGCTCCTCGCGAAGCAGTGCGCGACCGTCGAACGCATCCCAGACGGCGGCTCGGATCTCGGCGAGCTCGTCCGCGCTGACCGGTGCGTGCACGACGCCCTTCGGATCGGGCCACGCCTCGAGCGCAGTCGGTTTGGACGAGAGCGCGCGCCGTGCTGTCAGCCAGAGCGCCGCCTCGTCAGCCGGATGCAGGTGCAGCGTCCCGCGCAGCGTCCACGCCTTGACGAGCGTGCGGTCGCGCCACAGCGCATCACGGACGTCCTGCCGCGTGATCCCGTCGACCCGCGCGGCGAGCTGCAGCTCGGCCGAGGCCTGCACCTGCGCGTGGATCCCGCCGACGTCGTGCACGACCTGCAGGAGGTCGGTCGCGCGCTGGGTGAGAGAGGAACGCGCGAGCCGGCGCGCGCGGACCTGGGCCCAGGTCAGCGAAACCGCTCGCTGTCGACGAGCTTGCCGCCGGTCAGCCACGCGAATGCCCCCCGCTCGATGATCTGGACGTGCGCCGCCGACGGGTCGTCCTCCGCGTGGTCCTGGCGGTACTTCGCCAGCCAGGCGCGCACCTCGTCCTCGGAGCCCGCGCGCGCCACGCGATCTCCGTCCACGAGCAGGGCGTAGTCGGCCATCAGCCGCCAGTCGCGGCGTAGGCGGGTGCGCCCATGTCCGCCAGCGCCGCCTGCGCGGCGGCCAAGCGCGCGAGCGGGACGCGGTACGGCGAGCAGCTGACGTAGTCGAGTCCCAGCTCGTGGCAGAAGGCGACCGACCTCGGCTCGCCCCCGTGCTCGCCGCAGATGCCGAGCTTCAGCTTCGGCTTCGTCGCCCGGCCGCGCTCGACGGCGATCCGCATCAGGTCGCCGACGCCGCCGGCGTCCAGGGTCTCGAAGGGGTTCTGCTGCAGCACGCCGTCCTCGAGGTAGTACGTCAGGAACTTGCCCTCCGCGTCGTCGCGGGAGAAGCCAAGCGCAGTCTGCGTCAGGTCGTTGGTGCCGAAGGAGAAGAAGTCGGCCTGCCGCGCGATCTCGTCGGCTCGGATGCAGGCGCGCGGGAGCTCGATCATCGTGCCGCAGAGGTACTCCACCTCCGGCGCTTCTTCCTCCGCGACGTGCACGGTCAGCTCGCGCAACCGCCGCAGCTCCTCCTCGAACGCCACGAGCGGATGCATGATCTCGACGAGCGGCGCCTCGCCCGTGCGGTCCTCGACGGCGTGCGCGGCACGGATGATCGCGCGCACCTGCATCTCGTAGATCTCCGGCCACTGGAGGCCGAGCCGGCAGCCACGCGTACCGAGCATCGGGTTCGCCTCCTGCAGCAGCTTGATGCGGCGGCGCATGCGCTCGTCCGTCGCCTGCTCGAGCGGCGGCAGGAACTCGTGCAGCGGCGGATCGAGGAGCCGGATCGTCACCGGCAAGCCGGTCATCGCCTCGAAGATCGCCTCGAAGTCGCCCTGCTGCATCGGCAGCAGCTTGTCGAGGGCTGCGCGGCGTCCTTCCTCGTTCGCGGCGAGGATCATCTCGCGCACGACGGGTAGCCGGTCGTCGGCCATGAACATGTGCTCGGTCCGGCAGAGGCCGATCCCCTGCGCACCGAAGTCGCGCGCTTTGGCTGCGTCAGCGGGCGTGTCCGCGTTCGCGCGCACCTGCAGCCGGCGGTGCTCGTCGCCCCAGCCGAGGACCGTCTCGAGGTCGTCGTTCACCTGCGGGGGAACGAGCGGCACCTCGCCGATGATCACGGCACCCGTGCCCCCGTCGATGGTCAGGACGTCCCCTTCCGACAGGGTCTGACCCTGCAGTGTGATCGTCCGCGCGTCGGCGTCGATCGCAAGCGCGTCGCAGCCGGCCACGCACGGCTTCCCCATCCCGCGCGCCACGACGGCGGCGTGTGACGTCATGCCGCCGTGCGCCGTCAGCACGCCGGCGGCGTGGATCAGCCCGTGGATGTCGTCGGGCGTCGTCTCCCAGCGCACGAGGATCACCTGCTCGCCGGCCTTGCCGCGCTGCTCCGCCGCGTCGGCGTCGAGGACGATCCGCCCGCTCGCCGCGCCCGGCGAGGCGTTCAGACCCTTCGCCGCCACCTCCCACTCCGCGGTCGGGTCGATCATCGGATGCAGCAGCTGGTCGAGCTGCTGCGGGTCGATGCGCGCGATCGCCTCTTCGCGGCTGATCAGCTCCTCGGCCACCATGTCGACCGCGGCCTTGACGGCGGCGGCGGCGGTGCGCTTCGCCGAACGCGTCTGCAGGAGGTAGAGGTCGTTGTCCTCGACCGTGAACTCGATGTCCTGCATGTCGCGGTAGTGCTCCTCCAGCCGGCGCATGGTCTCGAGCAGCTGCTCGAACGCCTGCGGCAGCTGCCGCTGCATCTGCGCGAGCGGCTGCGGTGTGCGGATGCCGGCGACGACGTCCTCGCCCTGCGCGTTCGCCAGGAATTCGCCGTACAGACCCTGCTCGCCGGTTGACGGGTCGCGCGTGAACGCAACTCCCGTGCCGGACTCGTCGCCTTTGTTGCCGAACACCATCTGGACGACGTTGACGGCCGTGCCCAGATCGTCCGGAATGTCGTAGGTGCGGCGGTACACCGTCCCAGGAGTCGAAGACGGCGCGCACGGCACGCGTGAGCTGCTTGCGCGCGTCCTGCGGAAACGAGCGTCCTGTCTGGTCCTCGTAGATCTGCTTGTACGACTGGATCAGCTCGGCCAGGTCGGCGGCCGAGAGCTCGACGTCGTGAGCCACGCCACGCGCGTGCTTGAGGTCAGTGAGCGCCTGCTCGAAGCGGTGCGCGTCGATCCCGTCGACGACCTCGCCGTACATCTGGATCAGACGGCGGTACGAGTCGTTCCCGAAACGCTCGTTGCCGGTCGCGCGCGCCAGGCCTGCGACGGCCTCGTCGTTGAGGCCGAGATTGAGGATCGTGTCCATCATCCCCGGCATCGAGATCGCCGCGCCCGAGCGCACCGAGACAAGCAGCGGGTCGGCGGCGTCGCCGAAGCGCTTGCCCGTGCGCTCTTCAAGCGCGGCGAGATGTCGGTCGATCTCCTCCTCGAGCCCATCCGGCAGCACCTTGCCGTTCGACCTGTACGCGCGGCAGGCGTCGGTCGTGATCGTGAACCCGGCGGGCACGGGCACGCCGCCGAGCAGCTCACGGCCGCCGTCGGACGGCTCGTCGAAGTCGTAGACCAATTTTTGAGTGGGCAAGGCGGGGATCGTCTCACAAATGCCCTGCAATACCCAGCGTTATTCCGCGCAGTCCGAATCGGCGCTCAGCCCGGCGCGGGCGGAAAGTATCGATCGACTCGTTTTTCGTGTTGAGAGAAGTGCAACGGCGCCCCGGCGTGTCAAGCACGCACCCGCACCCTCGGCCCACGAATTCCCCGCGTCGTTGCTCATACTCGACGTTGTGCCTGAGCGGCAGATCCTGGCGATGGGCGGCGCGCCGGACGAGGTCTTGCTCGACTACGTGCTGAGCCTCGCCCGGGGCAGGCGGCTGCTCTACGTGCCGACCGCGGTCCGCGAGGACCCGGACCAGATCGTCTACTGGTACGGCCGGCTGCGCGCCCGGGGCACGACGACGCACCTCAGCTTCTTCCCCTGGCCGCCGGAGAACCTGCGCGAGCTCACGCTGCAGCACGACGTCATCCTCGTCAACGGCGGCAACACCGCGAATGCGCTGGCGATCTGGGCGCTCGCGATCTGGGGTGTGCACGGCTTCGACGAGATCCTGCGCGAGGCGTGGCAGCAGGGCGTCCTGCTCACGGGCTGGAGCGCAGGGATGATCTGCTGGTTCGAGCAGGGCGTCACCGACTCTTTCGGGCCCGGGCTCGCCGCGATGGACTGTCTAGGCTTGCTGCCCGGCAGCGCATGCCCGCACTACGACGGCGAGGAACGTCGCCGGCCGGTCTACACACAGCTCGTCGCGGACGGGTTCCCGGGCGGTATTGCCGCGGACGACGACGTCGGCGTGCACTTCGTCGACAGAGAGCTGCGCGAGGTCGTCACGTCGCGCGACGGCGCGACGGCCTACCGGGTCACGCCCGACGGCGAGCAGCGCCTCGAAGCGCGCCTGCTCTGACGCTACGTGCCACTCGACCCCGGCTCCCGAACAGCAGTGCGTAACGCTGGGTCGGTCGACGTTCGAGGCGGACGTGAACGTTCGCGCTGCGCTCGTCTGCCGGAGGTTGAAGAAGCGCGAAGTCGGCCTGCCACCGTTCGGAATACGGCTCGATCGCGACGCGCACCATCGCTCCGGAGACGCCTAGCTTCGCCGCCGGCGGTGCCGAAACTCCGCGAGCCAGGCCAGGCCCCTGAGCCCGAGCCACACAGGCGTCAGGACGACGTAGAACACGACGAGAGCGAAGCCGAGCGCCGCCCACCACATCGCCCAGCGCCACCAGGGCACCGGGGGCTTCGGCCTCACGTGGGCGGTACCGGTGTCGCCGTCTCGGCGCGGCGGCTCTCGACCGTGCGCAGGATCTGCTGGGCCGTCTCCTCGATCGAGAGCTCGGAGATGTCGATCACGGGACACCCCAGCCGCCGCTGCACCGCGGCCGCCTCGTCGAGCTCGTCGTAGACCTCCGCGAGCTCGGCGTAGCGCCGGTTGTTGGCGCCGAGGTTGCGCACGCGGGCGCGCCGGATCTCGGCGAGCCGGTCGGCGTTGATGGTCAGCCCGACGATCTTCGCCGGATCCAGCTCGAACAGCTCCTTCGGCGGCGAGATCCCCTTGACGATCGGGACGTTCGCGACCTTGTGGCCGAGGTAGCCGAGGTAGATGGAGAGGGGGGTCTTCGACGTCCGCGAGACGCCGACGAGGATGATGTCGGCCTCGTCGAGCCCGGCCCCCAGGCCGTCGTCGTACTTGACCGCGAACTCCATCGCCTCGATGCGCCGGAAGTACGCCGGGTTCAGCGGCGCGCGCGAGCCGGGCGTCATGCTCGCCGACTGGCCCGACACGCGGGCGACGGCGTCGATCGGGTGCCCGAGCAGATCGCAGTAGTGCACGCGCGCGCGGCGACACAGGCGCCGCATCGCGTCACGCAACTCCGGA
Organism: Actinomycetota bacterium; assembly: GCA_005885085.1. Classification (GTDB taxonomy): domain Bacteria; phylum Actinomycetota; class Thermoleophilia; order Gaiellales; family Gaiellaceae; genus 3-1-20CM-4-69-9. Next base: position 9,554 of record VAXY01000033.1, read on the forward strand.
TCGACGAGTGTGTAGACCACGACGGCCGCATGCCCGCGCGCACTCGCGACGGCACGCTCGAGATCAACGACCGTCTCCGCCCGCGGATGCCGCACCTCTTCGAATTCCTGCTCGGGAAACTGCGCTTCGAGCGCCTGCACGAGACGTGCAGCGGTTTCGCCGGTGGAGTCCGAGACGATGTGCAGCTCGACGGGCACGGCGTCAGGCTAGTCGGTTCTTAGCAACTTCTTAGCTCTTCCTTTGTTTGCCTTCACAGTCAACGGGCACCCTTTTCCACATGGGCCAGGGGCACTTTCGCCTGCTCTTTGCCATGGTCGTCGGCCTGGCGGCACTCGCCTGCGCCGGCACCGCGGAAGCGTCTGGCGGCTGCGCGGAGCGGCTGATCGCGGACTGGCGCGCGGGCGGCCTCGACCACACGTATCCCATCTCCTGCTACCGGCAGGCGCTGGCGCAGCTCCCTGAGGACGTCCGCGTCTACTCCTCCGCGCAGAGCGATATCACTCGCGCGCTCCAAGCGCGGCTCGGGACCCGCTCCCTGCAGGCAGCGAAGAGCACCGACAACAAGCATGACCAGGCGGGCGTCTCCCCGCTGCTCGTCGTCGCGATCACTGCGGCCAT
>VAXY01000034.1 GCA_005885085.1 Actinomycetota bacterium
CCAGCTTCTCGTTCGGGATCACGAGCCGGTCGCCGTCCTCGGTGCGGACGAACGTGTAGATGAGGCCGATCTCCTCGACGACCCCCGGCGTGTCTTCGACGACCACGTCGTCACCGAGCCTGAGCGGCTGTGTGAACGCGATCAGCAGCCCCGCGACGAAGTTCCCGAGCGTCCGCTGAGACGCGAAGCCGACGACGATGCCGAGGACGGCCGAGGAGGCCAGCAGGCCGCCGGCGACGGCGCGCACCTGCGGGATCACGAGCAGCGCCGACAGCAGGCCGACGAACACGATCGCCGTCGTGACGCTCCGTCGCGCAACGCGATACCGCGTGATCGCTTCCGGCGCGAGCTGGCGGCTGGCGATCCGGCGGTCGATCAGACGGGCGACCGCGATCGTGATGAGCATGACGACGGCGACGACGACAAGGCGGTGCCAGAGCGGCATGCGCCTCTATTCGACGGCCCAGCGAAACCCCTTGCCCAGAGAGGTAGCCGTCTCTAGGCGGAGGCGGGTTAGTAAAGCGGCTTGCGTGCGGCGAAGCCCTCGTCGAGGCCGTGCCAGTAGCTGATCTCCTCTTCGCCGAGCTTCCAGCAGAGCAAGACGTCCTCGCCGTCGCGGCTCGACGGGAAGTCGAGCAGGCCTTCCTCGAGCGACTTGATCTGCGCACCGGCGTCGCTGATCTGTTCCGCACAGACGGCAATCGCGTCGGCCTCGGCCTGGATCGACGCCGCCGCCTCGCGCAGGTCGCTGGGTTGCATGTCCCCGCCGTTCCCGGCGATGTGGGTGAGCAACTCCGTTTGACGGTGTTGTGCGGCGAGGAGGTTCTGCCGGTGCTCGACCATGCGCTCCACGACCGGCCGTAGCCGCGCGACGGCGGCGTTTGCCTCCTCGAGAGTGAAGGTGCGCTCCATGCTCGGCCTATCATCGTCGCCGGTGACCGTCGGACAAAGGCAGAGGAACACCGAGCCCCGCGCGGATCTCCGCATCGAGCATGCGCGGGCGCCTGCAGTCGGCATCTATCTCTGGAGCCGCGCCGTGATCTGGCTCGGCGCAATCTTCGCCTTCTACTGGTTCGAGCCGAACCGCAATCCGCGCGCAGGGACGTGGGACTCGCCGCTGATCCACGACCTCGGCTCCTTCACCGACGTCTGGGCACGCTGGGACAGCGTCTTCTTCGTGCGCATCGCCGAACACGGATACGACAGCACGTCGGCCGCGTTCTATCCGCTTTATCCGGCGCTCGTCGCGGGACTCGGCCGCGTCTTCTTCGGGCACTACGTCCTCGCCGGAATCGTCGTCTCGCTCGCGGCAGCGGCGGGTGCCTTCCTGCTGCTCCACAGGCTCGCGGAGGAACGGCTCGGCGCCGACGGGGCCCAGCGAACAGTGCTCTATCTCGCGATCTTTCCGACGGCTCTGTTCCTCCAAGGCGTGTACGGCGAGTCGCTGTACCTGCTGCTCGTGCTCGCCGCGTTCGTACTGGCGGAGCGCGGCCGTTTCGGCGCGGCGGGCATCGTCTCGGGTCTCGCGATCCTCACGCGAGCGACGGGAATCGCGCTGCTGCCCGCACTCGCGCTTTTGGCCTGGCGAGCACGGGGCCGGCGTCGCGCGTTCGGCGGACTCGCCTTGGCGCTGCCGGTGGCGGCCGTGTTTCCGCTTCTGCTCTGGCAACAGGTCGGCCATCCCTGGGCCTTCTGGAACGCGCAGGACGAGTGGCACCGCCACCTGTCGCGCGCCGGGCCCCTCGGTGGAATCTGGTTGGCGCTCACGCACTGGACACCGCCGCACGCCGAGTTCCAGCACGCGGTCGCGGTCAACGCCGAGGGGCTGGTCGCGCTGGCGGCGTTTCTTCCGCTCACCGTCGTCGCGTGGCGCCGGTTCGGCGCGCCGTACGGACTATTCGCGGCGCTCAGCCTGGCCCTGCCGCTGAGCTACCCGAGCTCACGCTGGCCGCTGCTGTCGCTCCCGCGTTTCGGGGTCGTGATCTTTCCGCTCTTCCTCGCACTCGCGGCGATCACAACGGGCCGGCCACGCGCCCACACCGCCATCGTCGCCTGCAGCTCGCTCCTGCTCGGCGTCGCCGTCGTGCAGTGGGCGTTATGGCAATGGGTCGCCTGAGCGCGGACGAGCTCGACGCGGTCACGATCGACTCCTACGGGACGCTCGTCACCCTCGTCGATCCGGTGCCCGAGTTGACGGCCGCGCTGTCCGCGCGTGGCGTTGTCCGGAACCGCAACGCTGTCTTGGCCGGCTTTCGCGCCGAGGTTGCGCATTACTCACGGCACGCGAGGGAGGGCCACGACGAAGAGGGGCTCGCACGGCTGCAACGTGACTGTGCGCACGTCTTCCTCGACGCCGTCGGCGCCGACCTCGACGCCGGCGAGTTTGCACCCGTCTATGCCGGCGCGATGCACTTCGAGCTGCTGCCCGGCGCCGTCGAGACGCTTCAGCGGCTCAAGAGTCTCGGCCTGGAGCTCGCCGTCGTCGCGAACTGGGACCTGACACTGCACCGGCTGCTCGAGGAGATCGGACTGACGCAGTACTTCCGCGCCGCCGTCCACGCCGCCGGCAAGCCCGCGCCGGACGGACTCCTGCGCGCGCTGTCGCGGCTGCAGGTCGAGCCCGGGCGCGCCCTGCACATCGGCGACGACGACGCTGACGAGCGCGCCGCCCGCGCGGCAGGCATGCACGCCGTCGTTGCGCCGCTCCCCGAAGCCGTCGCGACGCTGACGTGACCTCTCCGCTTACGCTGTGGACGAGCTTCGTCGTCCTCTTCGCCACACTGAGCTACTCGCTGCGATTCACGGAGGGGAAGCCGCCCAAGGACATCCTCTACCGCTGGACGACCGCCGAGGGCGCACTGATCCAGTTCGCGGTGATCGGCCTGATCGTCTACGGCGTCGCCGGACTCGGGCGGCGCCGGCAGCTGCTCGCTCTGCGCCGGCCGACCTCTTGGCGGCGCGCATTCGGAATCGCGATGGGGATCGGAGTGATGATGCTCGTGCTCTCGTACGCACTCGGGCCGCTACTGAACCCAGGCCGCGAACAGGGTGTGACACCCGACGCATGGCAGCCCGATCACGCTGCCGCGTACGTTGCGAACGGCCTCGTCATCTGCGTCGTGGCGCCGTTCGTGGAGGAGCTGACCTTCCGGGGCCTGGGCTACTCGGTGCTCGTCCGCTTCGGCAGATGGACGGCGATCATTCTGGTCGGGATCGCCTTCGGGCTCGCGCACGGCCTCGTCCAGGCCTTCCCGTTCCTCGCCGCGCTGGGTGCCGGCCTCGCCTACCTGCGCAGCCGTGTCGACAGTGTCTATCCCGGGATGATCGTCCACGGCACCTTCAACGCGATCGCGCTGACCGTTGCCGTTTCAGGCAAACCTGAACAGGAGAATATTCTGCGCGCGTGCGCTGCGGTCTGGTCATTGTTGCCGCCCTTCTGATCGCCGCCCCCGCGGCCAGCGGCGCCCGCGACCAGGTAACCATCCAGGCAACGCCCACCGCCGGCGCGGCGCCTCTCCACGTCACCTTCACCGCCGTTGATGTCGTCGGCGCGCACTGGGACTTCGGCGACGGGAGCGGCGCCGACGGCGTCACGGTCGAGCATGTCTACGCGGCAGGTCGCTGGACCGCCGCGGCGACAGTTCGCGCGGCCGACGGCAGCACCGCGACCGAGCGCGTCGCGATCATGGCCTACGGGCTCACGCTGTCCGGCCCGAACCCGGCGCGATATGCGCACCGCGCCGTCTTCCGCGGGGCGGTCATCCCCGCCGAGCGGGGAGTCGCCGTCACGCTCACGGGCCCGAGCGGGCGACTCGGCACCGCCAGGACCGAAGCTCGAGGCACGTACACGATCCGGGCGCGTGTAAAAGCTCCCGGCCAGTACCTTGCGACGAGCGAGCGCGCGTCTTCGGCTCCGCTCGCGCTGCGCGTCTTGCCGAAACTCGTTGCCGGACTGGCCGGCGACGGCGCGCGCGGCAGCCGCTACTACTTCACGGCGCGGCTCCTCCCGTCCGGTGCCGGTGTCCTCGCCGTCCGCATCAGCCGCGGGAACGAGTCCCTGGTCGACCGCACCTACGGCGGCAGCGTGCGCATCAAGCTCGACACGCGACGGCTCGCAACGTACGTGATCCACGTCGCGGTCGTGCCGACGGAGGGCTACACGGCCACAACGCGTCTGCTGCGGGCGAACGTCGTCCTGCCGCGACTCACGGTCGGGAGGCGCGGAGCAGCGGTCGCACAACTCGGCGATCAGCTTCGGCGCCTGCACTATGCGGCGCCGTACGGCGCGACGTTCGATGGGCGGATGCTCGATGCGGTGTTCGCGTTCCAGAAGGTCCAGGGCCTGCCGCGGACCGGCATCGTCGACGCGCGCTTCTGGCGGGCGCTCGCGAGTGCCCGCACGCCGATCCCCCGCCATGGACAGCCCGCCAACCACATCGAGATCTACAAGGGCCACCAGGTGCTGTACGTCGTCCGCAACTCACGCGTCGCATTGATCGTGCCGGTCTCCACAGCAGGCTTACCCGGAAGGTTCACGCCGGTCGGACGCTTCTCGATCTACCGCAAGGTGGTTGGTTTCGACCCCAGCCCGCTCGGGACGCTCTACGACCCGATGTACTTCACCGGAGGCTATGCGATCCACGGGAACCCCTCCGTCCCGCCGTACCCGGCCAGTCACGGCTGCGTTCGCGTCCCGATGTGGGTCGCACCGCACCTCTATGCGACGAATCCGTACGGCGAGACGGTGTACGTCTACTAGCGTCGCGCTGCTCCTGATGTTCGCAGGCTGCGGCGGGAAGGCGCGTCCGGTGGCCTACACCGACCTGACGGCGAAGGCCGGGCCGTTGGAGTTCACACACATCACGGTCGACGTCGAGCACACCCGCTCACAGCTGCTGGGCGTCCTGGCGCGGAACAATCCAGGTCGCAAGATTCAGCTCCCGCCGATCGACTACACGCGCCAGGAAACGTTCGTCGTCGCCGGCGGGCCGCGCTCGAGCACGGGTTACGCTCTAGAGATCGTGCGCGTACAGGAGAAGGGGGGACACATCAGCGTCGTCGTGCGCGAACGCACGCCGTCGCTCGGCGAACCGGTGCAGGTTCGAGTCACGTACCCCTTCCGCCTGCTCGTCCTGGACAGCAACAAGCCCGTGCACCTGAAGTGGCTGGGACGTCCGTGAACGACGATCCACTGATCAAGCAGCTGCGCCAGCAGATCTCGGACACCGACCGCTCCATCGTCGACGCGATCAACGCGCGCCTCCGCCTCGTCGCGCGGCTCAAGCGCTACAAGGAATCGCGGGGGATCGGCTTCCTCGACCCGGAGCGCGAGGAGTGGATGTTGCAGTACCTCACGCGTGCCAACCGCGGCCCGCTATCCCAGGTCGGCCTGCGGGAACTGTTCGAGGAGATCCTCGACCTGACGAAGCGAGAGGTCCAGCGAGGCGACGAGACGTAACCGCCGGCAAACGCAACCCCAAAGCCGGAGCCTAAGACAGGCGCAGCCGTCTTAGGCAGAGGCGAACCGATGCGAGGCGGCGTCGCGAAGCATCGCCACGCCGCACGGAAGGGGACAATCGCCGACCGTCACAGAGCGCGTCGGCTTCGCCGGCGCGCGTTTCGCGCGAAGCGCCGTATCCCACCACGGGCGAAAGCGCAGCTTTCGCCCGGAAACTAGTCGTCGTCGGGATCCACAGCGAATTCGTCCGGGGTGACCTGCTCGAGGAACTGCTTGAACTCCGAGACCTTGGACTCGATCTCCTCCTCGGTCACTTCCTCGCCCTCGAACTCGATTCCCGATTCCTCGATCACCTCGTCGGCGGCGAAGATCGGGGCGTCGGCGCGGATGGCGAGCGCGATCGCGTCGGACGGGCGCGAGTCGACCTCGACCTCGGAACCGTCCAGCTGCACGGTGATCTGCGCGTAAAAGGTGTTCTCGCGCAATTCCGTGACGGTGATGCGCGTCACCGACGCGCCAAGCTGATCGAGCATGTCGGTGACCAGGTCGTGCGTCATCGGCCGGGGCGTCGACGCGCTCTGCAGCTTCATCAAGATCGCCGCCGCCTCGGGGTGTCCGATCCAGATCGGCAGGAACTTGTTGCCCTCGGCCGTCTTCAGGAGAACGATCGGCTGCTTGCCGACCAGATCGAAGCTCACGCCGTAGATCTGCATCTCCTGCATCGGACGATTCTGATGGTAGCTCAGGCCTTCGGCGTCAAACGTCACCCCAACGGGCGTTCCAAAACCTTTACCCAACCCGGAGCCAACCGCCGACCGCAGTCACAAAGGCCGCCGCCTAAGACAGGCGAAGCCGGCTCAGGCGGAGGCGAACTGATGCGAGGCGGCGGCGTACCCACTCAGCTGGCGAAAGCGGAGCTTTCGTCAGCGCTCCTTGAGACGCCACTCGGCGACGTCGCGGATGCTGACGATGCCCACGGCGCGCTCGCCCGCAACAACGGGGATGTGACGAAAACCGCGTTCGATCATCGTCTCGCCGGCCTCCTCGACGGAGGCGTCTTCGGTCATCGTGACCGGATCGGGCGTCATCCATTCGCGGACTCGGGCCTCGCTCGAATGCACGCGCCCCGCGACGGCGCGCATGAGATCACGCTCGATCATCCGTCCGAAGTCGGAAACGACGACGGCGCCGACGCCGTGGCTCGTCATCTTCTCCGCCGCCTCGCCGATCGTGTCGGACGGCTCGACGCTCAGAACCTCCTTCGTCATCACCTGTCCAAGCGTTGGCATGGCGGCGAGCATAGGCGATATCGCTGGCTACAATCCACCGTCCCGGGCGATTAGCTCAGTTGGTTAGAGCGCCGCTCTGATAAGGCGGAGGTCCGTGGTTCGAGTCCACGATCGCCCATCGCGCAGCGATCGTCCGTGCGCGGAGCGCACGGACCGGTGGAAGGGGTCTGGGGAAACCAGGAGGTTTCCCCAGCTGATCTGCAGAAGCTTCGGGCGTGCGACCTAGTGCAGACGCTGCGTGCGCTGGAGGTAATCCTCGACCGCGAGCAGGAAGGTGTTGTCCTCCGCCAGCTCGCGAAGCGTGCCCTTCGTCTCGTCGTCGAGATCCTCGTCGCGCGCCAGCTCGGTCAGGAAGCTGCCCATCTGGCCATCACGTGACAGCGCTGCCATGCGCAGAAAGATCCGCTTCGCCTCGTCGTCCTGCGAAATCGCTTCGAGCGACTCCATCTCGTGCAGCCACAGTCCGAGCATCTACCCGTTCAACGCCCTCCGGGCGGAACGGGTTACGGCCTACCCTGCCGCTCGCTCCAGCGCCTCGACGAGCTCTTCCAGCTCGGTCTCGTCCGCAAAGCCGATCTCCAAGCGGTTCGAAGCGATCCGGCTCGAGAAGCCGGTGATGCGGTCGGCCGCCTTCTTTGCCCGCGTGACCAGGGCAGGATCGAGCTTGGCCTGCTGACGCCGCTGTTTCGTCCTGGCGCCTGCCCAGCGCGCGGCCCGCTCGGCAGCCCGAACCGACATGCCCTTCTGAACGATCTTGCGTGCAAGCGCCCGTCGTCCCTCGTGATCCGGGACGGCAAGCACGGCGCGAGCGTGGCCCTCGGTCAGCTGGCCACGCTCCACCATCTTCAGCACGTCCTCCGGCAGCTCGAGTAGGCGGACGCGGTTCGAGACAGCCGGCTTCGACTTGCCGACCTGCTCCGCCAGCTCGCCCAGAGACAACCCGAACTCGTCGAGGATGACCGCGAACGCGCGCGCCTCTTCGACCGGCGACAGGTCCTCACGCGCGATGTTCTCCACCAGGCCGAGCAGCAGCGAGTTGCGATCGTCCGCCTCCCGCACGACGGCCGGCACCGTCTTCAGCTTCGCGTCGCGTGCGGCACGCCATCGTCGCTCGCCGGCGATCAGCTCGTAGCCGCCCGTCACCCGCGGGCGGACGAGCACGGGTTGCACGACGCCTTGCAGGCGCACGGAATCGGCGAGGCCCGCGCCCGCCTCGGAGTTCGGATGGATCGCATCGACGGGCAACTCCGCAAGCTCGGGCGAGCCCACTCCGCCCAGCAAGACTTCGAGGCCTCGACCGAGGCCTCGCCGGTCAGGCACGCTCGACAAGCTCCATCGCCACCTTCCAGTAGGCGTCGGCGCCGCGGGAACGGCGGTCGTACGCGATTGCGGGGAGTCCGTGGCTCGGCGCTTCGGCGAGCCGCACGGAGCGAGGCACCGTCGTCGTGAAGACGAGGTCGCCGAAGTGCTTCCGCACCTCGGTCTCGACGTCAGCTGACAGGCGCGTGCGCCCGTCGACCATCGTCAGCAGCAAGCCGCCCACTGCAAGCCGCGGGTTGAGCCGCATCTTCACGAGGTTGATCGACTGCACGAGCTGTGACAGCCCTTCGAGCGCGTAGTACTCCGCCTGTACGGGGATCAGGACGCGGTCGGCCGCTGCGAGCGCGTTGATCGTCAACGGCCCGAACGACGGCGGGCAGTCGAGAAAGACGAACGAGTAGTGCTCCGTGCCGGAGGCGAGCGCTTGCCGGAGGTACGTCTCGCCGTCGCCGTGTTGCGTCAGCTCGACCGTCGCGCCGGCGAGCTCGGGCTTGGCCGGCACGAGGTGCAGGTTCGGGAACCGCGTGGGCTTGGCGAGCTCGCCCAGAGGGGCGCCGTCGAGCAGGTCGTACGTCGAGGTGCCGTTGGCGCGCTCGCCAAGGCCCGAGGTCGCATTCGCCTGCGGATCGAGGTCGATCACGAGCGCCCGCTCGACAGCCTCGGCCAGGCAGGCAGCCAGGTTGATGGCGGACGTGGTCTTGCCGACCTGCTCCGCCAGCTCGCCCAGAGACAACCCGAACTCGTCGAGGATGACCGCGAACGCGCGCGCCTCTTCGACCGGCGACAGGTCCTCACGCGCGATGTTCTCCACAAGGCCGAGCAGCAGCGAGTTGCGATCGTCCGCCTCCCGCACGACGGCCGGCACCGTCT
>VAXY01000035.1 GCA_005885085.1 Actinomycetota bacterium
TGCGCCTCGCACGTCGAGTCCGAGCCGGCTGACGATGCGGGCGATCTGCGCGGCACGTCCGAGCAACCGGCCCTCGACCACCGGCACGGTGGGCGGCTCCGCCGCCGTGCCGTCGGACGTGTTGACGATGACGACGGTGCAGCGGGCAGTGTGTGAGATTCGGTTCGGCACGTTTCCGAGCAAGAACTCGCGGCGTCCACCCATCCCGACGTTCCCGACCACGAGCACGTCGGCGTTCTCCTCCTCGGCGGCACGCACGATGCCGCGGGGGATGTCATGGTCGATGCGGAAGAGCGCGCGCGCATTGGAGAACGCCTCGGCGTCCGCGCGCAGGAGATCTTCAGCCCCGTCCTCATCTTCGGAGCGCACGTTCAGGAGGACGAGCTCGCCGCCGAAACTTTCGGCGAGCTGCGCCGCCCAGGCAACTGCGCGCTGGGCGGTTTCGGAGCGGTCGGTGGCGACGACTACCTTCATTTAGGGCAAGGCCTATTCCAACAGACGCCGAGCGGATGGGAGGCCGTGGGCTGCGCGCCGTCTTGTAAGTCGCGACGGGACGGGCATAGGGTGAGTGGTACGAGCCACGTCGCGAAAGGGGCACCTATGCGGATCGAGTCGTCCGTCACGTCCATTTCCTGGATTCCGTCGGAAGCGGTCGAGGGGCTGCCGAAGCTTCCGTTCACATTCGGCGTCGTCCACTACGACGATCCGCCTCCCGAGCGGGTCGACCACATCGAGACGATGCACCGAGCCGATCTCTTCCGCGAGGCGAACGAGTTGAAAGGTTGGATCGAGGTCGAGGGCGGCAAGATCGTGGATTACGGTCATGCGGGGCGTGGCCGCATCGGGCTGACGAGGCTGAAGCTCGGACCCAAGGAGATCGCCGTTCCGGCGGTCGCGATGCCCACGCTCCAGCACAGCGAAGTGGGGGAGGGGTGGGTGCGCTTTACCCAAACAGCCGGTGGTCGAACAGGAATGCCTGCGCCGAGAAGTGTGCGGGGCAAGCCCTACTTCCAGCTCAACTCCGCGATCGCATGGACGACCCTTGCTCTCACGATCCACGCAGACGGAGCGTCGGAGTACGAGCTGGCCGGCGCCAGCACCTTTCCACGCCACTGGATCTACGGCAGCGACGGCGCGCTGATTCAGAAGAGCGGAGTGATCGACTTCGACAAGTGGTATCGCGAGGCACATGAGCAGAACACGCCCTGGGGCAGGGAGGACTCACCTGCGGTAGTCACCGCAGTCGAAACAGCCTTGGAGCGCGACCTTTCGCTGGAGATCATGGGTGGCGAAGGCAAGCGGACTTCACGGCGCTTCTCGGCGGGCGACCACCTCGTCGAACAGGGCGATGCGAGTGAGGGTTCGAACATCGTGTACCTCGTGCTCGACGGGGTGCTCGAGGTGCTAGTCGATGGCGAAGTTGTCGGGGAGCTCGGGCCGGGGGCGATCGTCGGCGAGCGCGCGCAGCTCGAGGACGGCACCCGGACCGCGACCCTGCGCGCGAAAACGGCGGGAAAAGTGGTCGGCGTCCCCGGCGAGGAACTAAACCGCGAGGCGCTCGAGCAGGTAGCCGCCGGACGCAGCCGTGAGGACGGCTGACCGCGGCTCTGACTTCGAGGCCGGCTAGCTCCACAACTGACAGTTCCCACGTGCCACCGAGCGCGTCGGACCTAAAATTGTGCCCGCGCACGTAGCCGAATCAGGTGATACGGAAGCGCCGCGGCGCAGATCAGCTCGCGTGTCAACAGGCCCACTGGAGGCCGACCCGGAGGCGACGACGTGCGCACCGCCACCCCCGGCAGCGCTGCGCGGACGAGCATCCCGGCGCGAAACGCGTGCCAGCGAGACGTGACAACCGTGACGTCGGTCGCGTCGAGACGCCGGGCGGTGTCGGCGATGCTCATGGCGTTTCCCGCGGTGCTTCGGGCGGTCTCGTCCGCGATGAGCCGCACATCTCCGCCCATCCACGCCGCGCGCATCAGCTCCGCTTCGGCGACATTTCTCCGGCGTCCCCAGCCGGAGAGCAGAACCGCGTCCGTGCCGGCGACGAGCTGCTCCGCGTGCCTCAGGCGCTCGGCGCAAAGCTCGTGAAGCCCGTCCGCTCGACGGCCCGAGTAACCCAATACAGCGACGAGGCGGAAGCTCAGCCGCGCCGCCCCCAGCGGTCGAGCGCCAGCAGTGTGCCCGCGATCGTGAGCACCACCATGACCGCCTTCTTGCCTTGGAGCTTCGACTCGCCGCTCGACCGCGGGCGCATGTCGACCGGAACCTCATCAACCCGCAATCCCGCCTCCTGCAACCGCAACAGCGCCTGCACCTCCGGCGCCTCACTGGTGTACGGGCGCGCCAAGACGGTCAGCGCCTTGGCGTTCGCTGCACACATGCCGCTCGTTGCATCGAGGAACGGCCTCCTGAGCGCGATCCGCATCGAGCGGCGCAGGAGCGCAGTGCCGAGACGCCGCGCCGCCGTCGGCCTGTACCGATATGCCGCGAAGCCCTCGCCGGTCACGAAGCGCGAGCCGACGGCGACGTCACACGCACCGGATCGCACACGGTCCAGCAGCCGGCCCAGCTCACCGGCGGGATGCTGGCCGTCGGCGTCCACCCGACCGCAGAACGCGTACCCGTGCTCCGTCGCGTATCCGTAGCCGGCGGCGATCCCCGCGGGAAGGCCGCGGTTCACGCCGAACGAGATCACCTGCGCGCCGTGCTCGCGCGCGGCTTCCAAGGTTCCATCCGTCGAGCCGTCGTCGACGACGAGCACGTCGGCGTCCGGAAGCTCCCTTCGCAGCTCGTCGAGCACGGCCGGCAGGTTGCCCTCTTCGTTCCAGGCGGGGACGAAGACGAGCGTGTCGCTCCGTGCATCCATGCGATCAGCGTAGTCACACGTCGTCGACGCCGGGATGCGCCCTGAGCCAGAAACCTGACTTGAAATACTGCGCTCGTGTTTCGGCTCGCGTCTCTGGTGCTGCTGCTTGCCGCGCCGCCGCCGTTTCACTACTCGATTCAGCCGGTGCCGGCGCAGGTTCGCGCCGAGATCGTCAGCGCCGGGTTGTACCGCGCCTCGTGTCCCGTGACCTTCAGGCAACTACGTGTGCTGACTGTGTCCCACTGGGATTTCGAGGGGGCGAGCACGACGGGGCAGCTCGTCGTCAACCGCTCCGCCGCAGTGCCGCTGGCGACCGTCTTCCGGAAGCTGTACGTCTGGCGGTTTCCGATCAGGCATATGCAGCTCGCCGATGCGTACGGACCGAAGGGGCTGCGTCCCGCGGACGGTGATGTCTCCGACGCATTCGAATGCCGGCAAGCTGTTCCGTCTCCCTGTTCGGGCGGTAGTGGCACCGGCCACTGGTCAGAGCACGCCTACGGCCTCGCCGTCGACCTCAACCCGATCGAAAACCCCTATGTCGGCTGCGGCCAGACGCGGCAACGCGCGAGCGTGCCGTACCTGAACCGTTCACGTCTGCGGCCCGGAATGGTCACGCCGCAGGTCGTCCGCGCCTTTCGCTCGATCGGCTGGGGCTGGGGAGGCTCGTGGAGCGGGACGACAAAGGACTACATGCACTTCTCGGCCTCGGGTCACTAGTAGTAGGGGACAGGCCGGCAACCACCCCTCACGATAGGTTCCGCGCCGAGACCAGTGACAGAAGCATCGTCGGCGACCAGCGAGCTCCGCAGTCGGAAGCAGTCCCGTTGGGACGTTCTGGCGGTGGGGGCCGGCCGCACCGACATCCGGTTGGCGGCTATATGGCTGGGTTTGGGCGGCGGCCTCGCCGTGATCACGAGTCGCGTTGCCGACTGGTACGTCATGACCGACGAGCTTTTCTACGAACGCCTGGCGATCAGCGTCGCGCGAGGGCATTCGCCCCTGCCGCGCGTTCACGGCGAGTTGATCGGCAACGTCAACCAGTTGTATCCCCTGCTGCTCTCGCCGCTGTTTCACAACGCGCTCGTTCCGGCTGCGCTGCAGCACGCCCACGTGCTGAACGCGTTCGTGATGAGCTCTGCGAGCATCCCGGCCTTTCTGCTTGCCCGACGAGTAACGCGGAGCGCACGGCTGTCGTACTTCGTCGCGTTCCTCAGCGTCTGCGTCCCGTGGATCACGCTCTCCGCCTTCCTGATGACGGAGGTCGTCGCCTATCCGGCGTTTCTCTGGGCCGCCCTCGCGCTGCACAACGCGGCGGTGTCGCCAAGTCGCCGCAGCGACCTGCTGCTGGTCGTCGCGGTTGCGATCGCGACGCTGGCGCGCGCGCAATTCGCCATCTTCGTCGTCGTCGTGCCGGTGGCGCTCTTCGTGCACCAGCTCGCGTTCACACGTGCTCGCCGCGCGTGGCGTCGAGTCGGCGTGGCCGTGCGTGGGCTCGTCAGCGCTCACCGGCTTTTGGCCGGCGCCTACTCAGCTGTCGCGGTTGCCGCCGCCGCGCTACTGGTGGCCCATCGTCTGCCGAACACGCTCGGCACGTATTCGGTCACAGCCAAGGGCAACCCTTTTCCCGCCGGGATGGGACGCTCGTTGATCGAGCACCTCGCACCGCTCGCGCTCGGTCTCGGCATCCTGCCGTTCATCCTCGGCGTCGCGTGGCTGTTGAACGCGCTGGTGGGTTCGAAGATCCGAGAGCAGCAGGCATTTGCGGCGATCGCAACGGTGAGCTTCGTTGCGCTCCTGGTCGAGGTGACGTCCTACGACCTCCGTTTCGGGCGGCGAACCGTGCACGACCGCTACCTCTTCTACCTCGTCCCGCTCATCCTCATCGCCTGCACAGCGGCGCTGCGCGAGCGGCGGTGGCCGCGGGTCTCGCTCGTGGTCTCGACGGCCATCATCGTGCTCGCCTTTTCGTTGGCTCCCGTCGCAGAATTCGACAAGCTCAACGTCGACTCGCCGGTCGCGGTGCTCAACGGCACCTTGCTCGACTTAGGGGGCTCCGTCACCGGCGCGCGCGTCTGCCTCGTCCTTCTGGCGGCGATCGGCGTCTTGCTCCTGATCCTCGCCTCGGGCATCGTCGGCCGGCGGCGGCTCGCTGCAGCGGTCGTAGCGTTCGCGTGCGTCGCCATCTCGGGGCAGACGGCGCTTGCGTTCACGAAGCTCCTGACGAAGAACGGAACCAGCGGGCGGCCGATCACGCTCGACCAGGGCGTCGTCTTCGATTGGATCGATCGCGAGGTGGGGCCGAACACGAAGGTGACGATGCTGCCGTATCCGCTCCTGTACAACGCCTACTGGGCCGACGTGGCGTATTGGTGGAACGTCGAGTTCTGGAACGTCTCGATTCAACGCGCCGCGCTCTATGAGGATGCGTTCACCGGCACGCCCGACTCGTTCCCGAAGATCCAGTTGAGGTTCAACCCGGCGACCGGCGAGGCGAACGTCTCGCCGAGCCGCTACAGCGTGCAAGGAATCTCCGAGACTCGTTTCCAGCTCGCCGGCCGAGGCGTCCAGGAGTACCGGGGTGTCACGCTCATCCACAACGAGCTCCCGTGGCGGGCGCAGTGGCTCGCATTCGATCTTTACCGGGACGGCTGGACGATCCCGCGGGTGACGGGCAGGATCCGCGTCTTCGCCGCCCCCGGCCAGACTGAATCACTGATGCGCTACCTGACGATCTCGGTCCGCGCACCGCAGGGGGTACGGGGGCGTACCTTCGAGATCGCGTCGAACGCGAGCGACTGGACGGCCCAGACGGACGAGCGCGGGACGAGCAAGCAGATCTCCGTCTGCGTTCCCTCGGGTGGGTTCGCCGACGTTCGGGTCAGAAGCCGCCATTTCTCGCCGATCTACGGCGACCCACGAAGTGAGCGGTCCTTCTTCAGCTATGCGCGCTCGGGTGGGGTGCTGCTGACGGGGATAGCCCTCGCTGACGAGACGAGCCCCTGCGGGCAATGACACGACGGCGTCCCCTCCGTTGAGGCCCGGTCCCGCATAACGTAGTCAGGACTCGCCGGCCACGGCGATCTCGAGGGCTCTGCAGATCTGACGCATCCGCTCGTCGCTGAGTCGGCCGAGGCGCTCTACGAGCGTTCCGAGGGACACGCTCTCAACCGAATCGAGGTTGACGACCGATGCCCGCGGGATCGGATCCGCGCCGGGCTCGAGCACTACCTCGCTTGCGATCCCACGGATCGTGGTCGTACAAGGCCCAATCAGCGTGCGCCGAAGCCGCGGAATCGCCGCGTCTCGGGACAGCACCACGACCGGGCGGCGTCCGACGTCCGCGAGCTCGCACCACCAAACCTCCCCGCGGGCCGGAAACGCCGTCACGACGAGCCGGCGGCCGTCCGGAACGAGGCGAGATCTCCCCACTCGTCAGCCGCGTCGATTGGCTGCATGTCGTACGCCGAGTAGGCGGCATCGATCTCGAGGGCGCGGTGGCGGGCCAGGAGGGCGGCGAGAGCCTCATCGATGAGCGCCGAATCCGTCAGCTCAGAGCGCGCCCGTCGCGCATCGGCGAGCAACCGCTCGTCGACCGTTGTGCTCACTCGCACACGTGCCATGCCACGTTTATACCACAAACGTGGCATAGGAGCATCGGGTGGCGTCAGATCAGGCGGTCCATGACCGGAAGGCGCTCATCGCCCGCGAGGCAAGAGGCCAGGCACAGCGCCACACCCTCGTCTCCGGTGAACAGGGAGTGGCGGCCATGTCCAAGTCGCGCCGCGCGCTCCTCGACCTGCATGGCGGCGCGCTGCGAGAAGGCGCGCGCGCGTTCGAGCCATTGCTCGTCGCCCGTCCGCCGCCAGAGGGCGAGGAGCCCGTAGGCGTTCCCAGCCGTTCCGTGGCACAGCCCCGGCGCGTCCCGGATCGGGCCCGCTTCCCACACCAGCCGGCCGGCCGCGAGTAGGAGCTCGCTCCAGGCGTCGTCGCCCGGCGCGGCATCCCACATGCCGGTCAGAACGCCGGGGGCGCCGTGGCACCACTGCACACGGATCCGCTCGTTGGCAACCAGCGGCCCCTCGGCCTGCGCCGGCCAGTTCGCTCGGCCGTCCTCGACGACTGCCAGCCGTGACAGGGTCTCGACCGCCCGCCGTTCTACATCNNNNCCCCGCCACGACGTAGCACGTGCAGGTTTCCGACCAGTCCGTGGGCCTCGCCGAGATAGCGCGCCTCTTGCGTTCCGAGCCGCTGCGTCCAGAGCCACGCTTCCAGCGTGTCGTCACGGCGCCACTCCCCGAGCAGCCGCTCCGCGCCGGCCGACCAGAATGCCGCCCAGCGCTCTTCCCCTGTCCGCGCATGGAGCTGCGCAGCAAGCAGCATGTGTCCCGGATGCCCGAACAGGGGCTCCAGCGCGGGCGACACCAGCGACGCTCGGGCGAGGTCGGCAAGCCGGTCGCGTCGAGACGCGTCGGGCCAGCGAGATTCGGCCACCGCCAGCGCACCGGCCACTCCGAACCAGACCCCGTCCTCGCCGAAGTCTGGATCATCCGGATCGTCGAGGAGCCGGACCGCAAGCGCCTCGACGAGCTCACGGTCGACGATCGCTCGCGCCACGTAGCCCTCGGCGGCCAGCTCGTCGAGCGCCCAGGCGACGCCGGCGGCGCCCCAGTACAGACTGCACGCGCGCCCTTCGCCGCGACGGTGTGCGTCGGCAGGGTCACGCGGCCACAACCCGTCTGCCGCGTCGAGCTCCCGCTCCGCGCGCGCAGCAATGCCGGCGATCGCCGCGCGTGCGGCCGCTTCGTCGAAACGCCGGTCGCCAAGAGGCTCGTGACGGTCCGGGGTGAACAGCACGCGTTGATCGTAGGCCGGTCCGAGGCCGTACTCTAGGCGTGCGATGTCGATGGCCGCACCACTCCGGATCGGGGTCGTCGGTGTCGGCCGAATCGGGGCGCTGCACGCGGAGACGCTCAGCAGGCTCGATGGCGTCTCGCTCAGCCTGGCCGACGCCGATCCCACGCGCGCCGGCGACGCGGCCCGCCGCCTCGGAGCGGCGACAGCCGCAAGCCCGGAAGCCCTCCTCGAAGCAGGCGTCGACGCACTGGTGATCGCGACGAGCACGCAGGGCCACGTTCCTCTGCTCCGTCTGGCGGCGTCGGCGGGAGTGCCGGCGTTCTGCGAGAAACCCGTGGCGCTCGGTCTCGCCGCGCTCACCGAGGTGAGGGACCTCGTTGCGGCGGCAGGGATCACGGTGCAGGTCGGCTTCCAGCGGAGATTCGATCCCGGCTACCGAGCGGCCCGCGACGCCGTGGGCTCCGGCGAGCTGGGGAACATCCTCCTGGTGCGAGCGGCGACGCACGATTCCGTCCCGCCTCTCGAGGCGTACATCGCAACGTCGGGTGGGATCTTCCGGGATCTCAGCATCCACGATTTCGACGCGATCCGGTACGTGACCGGCGAGGAGATCGTCGAGGTGTACTCCGACGGCGCGGTGCGCGAGGCGGATTGGTTCGCGCGCTACGACGACGTCGACGTTGCGGTCGCCGTCCTCCGGTTGAGCGGCGGCGGGCTTGGGATCGTCTCCGGCGCACGCCACGATCCGCTCGGCTACGACGTCAGGCTCGAGCTCTTCGGCGCTGCCGAGAGCATCGTGGTCGGCGTCGATTCGCGCAGCCCGATCAGGTCGGTCGAGCCGGGCGTGCAACAGGCCGGGGTCGGCTATCGAAACTTCGTCGAGCGGTTCGCGCGGGCGTATCGCGAGGAGCTCGCCGTCTTCGTCGAGACGGTGCGGTCCGGAGGCGAAAGCGCCTGCTCGCTGGAGGATGCCCGCGCCGCGCTCTCGGTCGCACTGGCGGCAGATCGATCGAGGGAAGAGCGCCGCCCGGTGCGGGTCGAGGAGGTGGGACTAGCGCGAACCGCTCCCGACAGTTGAGAATCACAGGACGGGTGGTGGAAAGCGACAAGAGAGAGGGAGGATCGATGAGCGACGAGATGTTGGAGGGCTTCGTCGAGGAGGAAGAAGAGTCGCAGCTGACGCGGCGGGGATTGTTCGTCACCGGCGGGCTGGCGGCCGCCGGGCTCACTGCGCTCGGGTCGCCTGCGACAAAAGCATTCGCCGCGGCGACCGCGTCGACGATCAAGGTCGCCGTCGTCACGCACGGGGACACCGGCTCGTTCTGGTCGGTTTTCAAGCGCGGTGTCGATCAGGCGACGAAGGACCTGAAAGCGCGAGGTGTGAGCGTGACGCAGGTCTACGCAAACAACAACGTGCCGAAGCAGGTGGCCGGCGTCAACGCCGCGATCGCGAACGGCGCCAAGGTGATCGCGACATCGGTGCCCGACGCGAGCGCACTGCGGGGACCGCTCCAGAAGGCGTCGTCGAAGGGGATCGAGATCATCACCGTCAACTCCGGGCTCGGTGCGTTCGATTCGCTGCCGACCTATGAGGTGCACATCGGGCAAACGGAGACCATCGCCGGCAAGGGCGCGGGGACGCAGTTCAAGAAGGCCGGTGCGAAGAAGGTGCTGATCGTCATCCACGAGGCGAGCAACTCGGG
>VAXY01000036.1 GCA_005885085.1 Actinomycetota bacterium
CGTCCGCCTAATGCCTCACGACGGGCTGCGTGCCGCTCCAGCCGTCGAGGTAGCCGCCGCCCATCTCCGTCGCGGGCATGAAGACGCGGATCGACCAGCGGCCGCGTGGGATCAGTGACCGCACGAACCGCACCGAGATGAGCCGCCCCGACTTCGAGCCCAGCGTGAGCGCGCGGGTGTTCACCCACTGCCGGGCGAGCGTGAAGCGCTGCAGGTAGACCGTCTTCCCGGCGAACGACGTGGCCGCAGTGACGTAGAAGTGGAAGTAGCCCGTGCGCGACACGAAGGGCAGCTTGATCAGCGGCTGCACCTGCACGATCACCGAGCTCTCCAGCGTCTTCCACTGCGCCTGGTACGTCGTGCTCAACTGCGGCGTGACGTTGAACGAGAAGGCACCGCCGGTGGTCGTCTGCAATGTCGCCACGACCTGCTTCGTCGTCTGGCCGTACGGCAACTGGACGATCGTTACCGTCTCGCCGGCCTTCTTGTTCGAGACAGTGCCGGTGAGGGTGACCGTGCCGCCGAACTTCACGACCGGCACCGACGTCGCCAACGTGACCTGGTCGGGCGCGCCGCGGACCGTCACCGTCCCCTTCAGCGTCGGATGCAGGCTGTCGTGGTAGTGAAACGTGCCACCGTGGCTGAAGGTGTGCGTCCATGACTTCCCGGGCTTCAGGATCGGCGACGCGAACGAGCCGAGGTTCGCGACAACCTGGTGGTTGACCGTGTCCGTGTTCGTCCACGTCACGGAGTCGCCCTGGTTGATCGTGACCTTCGCCGGGGCAAACCCCGAGCTCTTGATCTGAACCGTGGTGGTCGCCGTCGCGGCGGGTGCGGCCAGCACCAGAGCCAGCGCTGCGGCGGCAAACCAGATGACCCTGCGCATTGGAACCCCCTTGGTCAAGCGTCTGCGGGGTGTCTTCCCTCCTTGCCCTCATTCCGACGCGCCGGGAGGGTTAAAGGTTCGTAAGCGTTTTGTGCTGCAATCCGGCGGACGTGGCAGGCCGTAGAGACCCAGAAGAGATGGGCGTCAGCTATGCCTTGCCTGCGGCCTTGCCTCTCGAGGCGGGCCGTGAACGGACGAGCCGGGAGCCGTTCGTCGACGACCCTGCAATCAGCGACGGCGATTTGATCCGCAGGGTCGCACGGCGTGATGCCAATGCGTTCGAGGCGCTCTACCGGCGGTACGCCCGGCCGGTCTTCGGACTCGCACTGCGCAGGCTCGGCGACCGGATGAACGCCGAGGACGCCGTTCAGGAGACCTTCGCCGCGATCTGGCGCTCCGCGCGGACGTACAAGCCCGACCGGGGCGCCGGCGCGCCCTGGCTCTACGCCGTCGCACGCAACGCGATCGTCGACCGCAGCCGCAGCCGCAGCGAACCGCCGGGCGAGGGCCCGGAGCTTCCATCCGACGAGCCCACGCCCGCGGAGCGCGCCGAGATGGCATACACCTCATGGCGCGTGCACCGCGCGCTCGAGACGCTCCCGGAGAACGAGCGAGAGGTGATCGAGCTCGCCTACTACGCGGAGTTGTCGCAGAGCGAGGTCGCGGACTTTCTCAACATCCCGCTCGGAACCGTCAAGACGCGCACGCGCTCCGGCCTCGGCCGGCTCGCCGACCAGCTCGAAGGAGAGCTGCGATGACCCGCCATCCGGATTTCGACGACCTGATCGGGAGCGACGTGCCGGCCGAGGAGCGCGAGCGTCTGCGCCGCGCGCACGAGCTGCTGGTCGAGGCTGGTCCGCCGCCGGAGCTGTCGCCGGAGCTGGAGGGCGTGCCGTGGCCGGAAGATGCGCTCGGGCCGATCTGGGGCCGGCGCCGGCCGGCGAAGCAGCGGCGGCCGCTCCTGCTGGCCGCGACGCTCGCGACCGTAGCGGTCGTCGGCTTCCTCCTCGGACAGGCGACGGGCCCGAGCAGCAAGACGTCCATCAGCGCGCGGACGACCGTGCAGCTACACGGGACGAGGCTCGCCCGAGGCGCGTTCGCGACCCTGAAGCTCGGCAAGCGCGACGCCGAGGGCAACTGGCCGATGGTGCTGCGGGTTAGAGGTCTGCCTCAGCTTCCGAAGGACGGCTACTACGACCTGTATCTGACGAAGGGCGGGAAGCCGCTCGTCTCGTGCGGCACCTTCAACGTCAGGGGCGAGACAGTCGTGCCGTTGTCGGCCGCGTACAACCTCGAGCGCTTCGACAGGAACGGCTGGGTGATCGTGCGCAAGACGCCCGGCCACTTCCAGCCGACCCAGATCGTCCTCAGCGCGTCGGCGGCCTAAGGCATCGCTTGCGATGCCGACCAGGAGAGGCGTTGCCGGCTTCGCCGGCAATGCCGTTTTAGGGCGCGACGCGTCCGCGTTCGACGAACGCGGCGTGTGTGATCGGCATCAGCCGCTCGAGAAATGACTCGGCTGCCGACGCATACTGCTGGATCTCGTACTGCGCGGCCTCGTGGTTCCGGAGCGAGCAAAAGTGCATCAGGCTGCGCGGATTACAACTCCAGTAGTACTTCGTGTACGTCGAGAGCGGCAGTACGGCCCGCGCCACTTCCTTTGCGACCCCTTGCTCGAGCATGCGTTCGTAAGCCTGAAATGCACGCGTGGCGCTCTCTGCGATTTCGCCTTGGGCAGCGCGGCGCGTGACGTCGTCGACCGGCTCGAATGAGTACGCGCCAGGCTTTCCAACTTGCGTGCGAACGTAGTCGGGAACGTAGAACTCCGGCTCCATCTTCGAGTAGCGCCCACTCCACTCGTTGTAGGAATGCCCGGCGCGATGGCGATGGTGCTCGCGAACGACAAAGAGCGGTGCCTTGACGATGAAACGGAAATAGCCGTGCTCGAAAGGAGATCCGTGGCCCTCTCGCATCAGAAAGCGGATCAGTCCACCGTCGCGCTCAGTCATTTCGTCCGAGGCCTGGTTGAAAGACACGCGTGCACCGTTGACGACGGCAAGATCGGAAGCCAAGGCGCCGTCAAGCGCGACGAAGCCGTGGTCGAGGACAGAGATCGTGTTCTCGGTTAATTGTTCGGGTGTGACGGCCACGACTTCGAGTCTAGCCGGGGTGCATGTCGGCACCTCGGGCTGGTCGTATCCGTCGTGGAAGCCGGATTTCTACCCGGCCGGCACCGACGCGAAGGAGTTCCTCTCCTTCTACGCGCAGCGTTTCTCGACCGTCGAGCTGAATACGACCGGGTACCGGCTGCCCGCGGAGGAGCAGTTCCGGCGCTGGGCCGACCAGACGCCGGCCGGCTTCCGCTTCGCGCCGAAGCTGGCGGGCAACCGCCCGCGGATGGTGGCGGAGTTCGGCGCCCGGGTACGCCTCCTCGGCGACCGGCTCGGCCCGGTGCGCGTGCAGCTGATCAGCTCCCGGGACGAGGGCATGCTCGAGCTGATCCTCGGCTCGCTCGACCCGGACTTCCTTGTCGCCTTCGACCTCGAACATCCGACCTGGGACGGAGTCGAGCCCCGGCTCGCTTCGGCCGGCGCCGTGCGCGTCAACGACCTCGAGCACGACGCCCCGTTCCGCTACGTGCGCTTCCGCGACCCGCCGTACTCGGACGCTGAGCTGCAGGACTGGGCAGGACGACTGCGCAGTGTGAAGGAACCGCTCTTCGCGTACTTCCGCCACGAGGACGAGCCGACCGCGCCTCGCTATGCCGAACGCCTGCTGGAGCTACTGCGCTAGTGCGCGCGGCACTTCTTGTCGACTCCACGAATGGAGTCGAGCAAGGCGTTCTGCTGCCGCTCGTACGCGACGTCGGCCGCGTTGTTCCGGTCGTAGTTGTGCAGGCCGGGCACGACGACGCTCACGTCCGGGGTCACGCCCGACCCGACCGCAGTGAGGCGGTATTTCGTCCCGTTGCCCGGTCCGCGGGGCGTGAAGGGGTAGAAGCCGTAACAGAAGATCCCCGTTGGCCGATGCGCGAGAAAGGCGTTCTCCCGCCGCCAGCCCCTCCCATAGCGCGAATCGAAGGTGTCGACGTAGATATTGCGGCCGTAGTTGTCGGCCGGCGAGCCGGCGCGCGTAGCGAAGAACCCGTACACGGGCCGGCCGCCGTACATGAGCCGCCCGAACAGATGGTGGTAGCGACCGCCGTACACCCAATCCGTCCAGGCCTCGAGCGTCGCCGTCCCGCCGGACCAGTGGGAGAGATGCAGCTCCCAGGCTCCGAGCCCGGCATGCGGCCGCCCGTCGAAGTTCGGCAGCGTCCGGCGCCACGACTGCACGGCCCAATACGACCCGTCCGGCGCCGTGCACCCCGTGACGAAGAAGGCGAGCTTCGGGCCGGAGTACGAGCGGCAGGCATTGCGGAACCCGAGCCAGGAGCGGCCGGAGTAGTCCTTGCGGAACTGCACTTGCGGCAGGTGCGGATTCGGGTAGCGCGCGTTGATCGCGCCCCACGCGCGCACGTGGTGCACGCCGCCCTGCGCGCGGTACGTGAGCAGAGCTTCGCCGTGCGCGTTCACCGCTAGCCTGATGCCGCTCGCATTGCGATCGATCAGCTGCGAGGCCGAGGCATCGGCCGCACACACGAGCGCGAGCACGAAGGCAACCGAGAGAAGAAAGCGACGGCCCACCCCCAGCATGAATCGGCCTTGAAAGCTGTAAAACGGATCACCCAACCGAGGGGCATGGCGATCGGCCGTCTGATCGCCGTCGCGCTCATCGCCGTGCTCGGCAGCTCGCCCGCGCAGGCGTCCGAGCGTGTCGACGTGAACGCGAGCCGCGTGCAGCTGGCCGTCAACGCCGGTGGGCGGGCGCTCGTCACCTATCGCGCCCGCGGCCGCACGTACCACCTCCTCGTCTGGGGCGCGCTCAACGCCCTGTCGCCGAGCCAAACCGTCCGGCAGGTGCACTTCCGCTTCGACTGGAGCGGCGGTTGGAAGACGTCCCACAGGCTCGTCTGGAAGCACTTCCGGAACCGGTGCGGCAAGTACGACGGGCCCGACCTCGTCTATCTCGTCGCTGCGTGCAAGGCGCCGGACGGGTCCTACTGGGCGCTGCAGGGCTGGCAGCCGTACCTGCCGCACCGCGGTTATCCGCCGTGGGAAGCGCGCCAGACCGAGTCGGAGCTTCACGTCTCACACTGGACCGGCCCGCTCGCGAAGCTCGAGGCCTACACGGACTGGGCATTCAACGGGCAGGCCCACGATCTGTTCGGCCGCCTGACCTATCTCGGCAATCCGGTCTACGGCTTCGGGATCGGCAAGAACGGCGCGCCGAACGACCGCTACGGGAGGAGCCTGTACATCGACACGTTCGACTCCGCCTACGGACCGGGCTGGAAACGCGAGACCTCGATCTCGTTCCGCAGAGGCAGCGGCGCGTTCTGTTACAGCTTCTGGCCGACGCACGACAACACGTTGCCGGGCTACCCGAACAACCCGCGGCCGGCCGGGAACGGCAAGCGCTACCGCATCACGGTCGAAGGGCCGGGGGTGACGCCGGACCTGCAATGGGAAGGCGCCGGCCTGCACGACTTCGATCCGAACAGCCGCGCCGACGTGGACTACGAGAAACGCATGGACGAACTGTTCATGCAGTTCCTCGGCAACGACACGTTCTGCCCGACGCAGCGCTAGTGGGGCACTAGAACCGGGCCGCAGCGCCGAGGTGGCGCTCGTAGGCCCGCGTCTCGACGATCTGGGAGATCTGCTCGACGGCGTGATGCAGCTCGTCGTCGGTGTTGTAGTAGTGCGGCCCAAGCCGGAGCCCGGCGTCGGGGCGGAAGTCGCACAGGATCTGCCGCTCAGCGAGCTCCCTGTGCACGGCTTCGAACTCCGGCGTGCGGACGGTCACGGTGCCGCCGCGCCGGGCCGGGTCGCGCGGGCTCCCGACGTCGAAGCCGGCCTCGTCGAGCAGGTCGATCAGCAGCTGCGTCTGGCGCACCGAGTTGGCGCGGATCCGATCGACGCCGAGCTCCTCGATCAGGTCGTAGCCAGGGGTCGCCGCGTACAGGGCCGGCACGTTCGGGGTTCCCGTGAGGAAGCGCGCGGCGCCTTCGGCGTACTCGAGCTCGGGCTCGAATCCGAACGGTCGCGCGTGCGCCTGCCAGCCCATGAACGTCGGCTCGAGCACCTCGGCGAGATCCGGACGGACGTAAAGCCACCCGTTTCCCGGTCCGCCGCACAACCATTTCACGCTGCCGCCGACCGCGAAGTCGACGTTGAGCGCCCTCACGTCGAGCGGCACGATGCCTGCAGACTGGTAGGCGTCGAGCACGACGTGGGCGCCGACCTCGTGGGCGCGCCGGACGATCGCCTGCACGTCTTGGATCTCGGCGGTCTTGAACAGGACGTGCGTGATCGGCACGAGCAGCGTGCGTTCATCGATCGCCTCGACGATCGCCTCATCGTCCGGGACGACGACGACCTCGAGGTCGGGCTGCGCCTGGTAGAGGTAGCGGACGCTCGGAAAGTTCCCCGCCTCGTACACGACGCGGTTGCGGTGGGGGTCGACGGGGCGGAAACAGGAGACGACGATCGCCTCCGCGACGGCGACGTTCTGGTGCATGACGGTGGAGCCCGCCGGCGCGCCGACGATGCGTCCGACCTGGTCGCCGACCGTGAGCGGCAGGTCCCACCAGCCCTCGGCCCAGGCCCGGATGCCCCGCTCCTTCCAGATGCCTGCGTACTCGAGCATGCGTTCCTCGGCCGCCGCGGGCATCGCGCCGAGCGA
>VAXY01000037.1 GCA_005885085.1 Actinomycetota bacterium
GACGGTGGCAGCTTCTCCACTCGTCCCGCGAGGTTCGACCGCGACTTCCGTGTCACGTCCAGGAACCTCGGCGCGCGGCTGGGAGAGCCGCTCGGCCTCGAGCGTGACTATGCCGGCGTCAGCGTCTCAGCACGGGCGCCGGACATCGGCGCGTACCAGAGCCGGTTCTGAGGCTTAGACCGCCGTCCGCGTTCCCCAGCGGTTGTCCGTGAGCGTCGTCAGGGCGCGGATGCGCAGCGGAATGAGCAGCGCGGCGTGGAGGAAGCCGTATAGAACGAACAAGACGAATGACAGCCGTCGCGTCCGGTAGATCGCGTAACTGCATCGGGCCAAGGCCATGATGGCGATCGCCGCGGCGTAGTGCAGGACGTGGCTCGGGTCGAAGAGGATCGCAAAGGCGAGGGATGACGCGATCGCGAGCGTCAGGAGCAGCGGCAGGAGCGTCTGCACGACGACGTCGAACGCCATGTAGCCGGAACGTTGGGCGAGGAACGGCAGTGTCCACAGCAATTCCCGGTAGAAGCTCTTGTTCCAGCGCAATTGCTGCTTCAGGTAGCCGCGGAGTGACTCCGGAGCGTTCGTGATCGCGTTTGCTCCCGGCACGAAGAGCGTGTCCGAGCCGGCGGCGAGCACGAGGTTGGTCAGGTGGCGATCGTCCCCGTAGGTGCAGGACACGCCCCGAAAGGTTTGGCGGATGTAGTCGTGCCAGATGCGGTCGAGCACCGACCGGCGGTAGGCGGCAAGCGGCCCCGAGCAGCAAAGCACGGTTCGGAACCACCCTTGTGCCGCCCGCTCCTGGTTGAAGGCGACCCAGTAGCGCATACCGATCAGGCGCGTGAGAAGGTTGCGCCGCCAGTTCGTGACACCGATGTCTCCGGTCGCAGCCCCGACCCGCGGGTCGGCGAATGCGTCCACGATCTTGCGCACGCCGTCGCGAGCGACGATCGTGTCGGAGTCGATCGTCACGAGGATGTCGCCGTGGCATTCCTGGAACGCCACGTCCTGTGCGTGCCGCTTCCCGCGGTTCCACTCGGGCAGCAGGACACACCATCCGTGCAGTGATCCGTACTGCTCGTAGATCCGGGCGAGCTCGTCGCGGTTGGGCGAGAAGTCGTCGACGACGTAGACGTTCAGCGTTCCCTCGTAGTCCTGGTCGACGACCGATTCGAAGCAGGCTGCGAGACATTCTGAGTCTTCGTCGTAGGCCGCGACGACGACGTCGACGGAGGGCAGAAAGCCCGGCGGTGTGTCGTCCGTGTCCCGGACGAACGCGCGGTGGCTGCGGTGCGCGAAGTACGTCTGCAGCAGGAAGTGCGTGATCACCAGTACCGCGTATGCCAGGAACGTGACGTGAAGCACGTGGAGCAGCAGCTGGGTCGCGAGCGAGCTCATGCTCGTCCTTTGCGGGCGATGCGCGCCGCGATTAGGTCGGAGCCGAGCCGGCGGAGTGCGCCGGTGAGCTCCGGGTTCGCGTCCTCGTCTTTGGTGCGTGCGTCCAGGAGCGCGAGCGCCCGCGAGGTGACGGCGCCGGAGCTCGGTTGCGATCGCGCTGCAGGGCGTGTCAGCGAGCTTGCCAGCAGGACGATCCGCTCGTGCTCGACCTTGCCGTGACGTAGGACGGGCCACTCCCAGGCAAGCGCGTGCCAACGGGAGTGGGCCGTGCGATAGACGAATAGCTGTCCGACGATACCGTCGCCGAGATCGACCCGTGTCGCTGTCTCGACCTTGAAGCCGTGGAAGTCGAGCGCACCCAGGTTCGGGCTCAGGACGGCGTCAGCCCAGACGGTGAAGTGTCCGCGCCGAGCGAGACGTCCTGCCGGACGTAACCGGTACCGAACCCAGGAAGAGTGCCGCCCGTAGTAGGGCGTCGCCCAGCCGATGCTTTGTAACCGCCGCACGTCCCAGTTCCGCCCGGCGAGTGGCCGGTCGGCGAACGCCGCGACCGCCGGCCGCCCGGTTGCATCGAAGCCACTGGCGGCGCTCTGCAGCTGGGAGTCGGCCAACGCCAATGTCGCTGCCGCCGCAACCAAGAGGATGAGCCGCGGAGCAAGCCGTCGCGGCGTTGCCTGCTCCATTGGCGGCGCGCTGCGTGCGAGCGGTGTGTCGATGACATCGCCGTCGTCGTCGTCGGGCCAGCGGCGTCGCAGCCTGAAGAGCGGCAGCAGCGCCAGCGCAAGGAGGAAGGCGACGTTCAGCGTCACGATTCCGGCAACGGGATGGAGAACGTCGAAGGCGACGTGCTCCCCGAGGCGTCGGGCGGTAAGGAGGACGAGCAGAATGCGCCCAACGTTGAGCGCCCAGACCAAGGCCCCGCCGAGAGCGAGCCAGGACACCCGGCGCACGACGCTGCCCCGGATGAACCAGAGCGCGGCGGCGCCGATGATGCCGAACCCAACCAGGCTGTTCACGCCCGAACAGGCGCTGGCGACGCTGACGACAACCTGTTGGCCGTTGTGCTCGACGAGGTAACGCGAACCGTCCGATCCCGCGACCGGCGTTGCGATACCCGCCAGCGCATTGACGTGCTCGACCGCGGCAGCGGTCGTCGTCGTGAACAGCCCGAGAACGTGCTCAAGGAGGGCGAGATATGGGAGCGGCCACGCCAGGAACAAGAAGGCGAGCGGGAACCAGAACGGAACGAGTGCCCGTGAGCCGAACAGCAGCACGACTCCCGCCGCGGCGAACAGTGGCAACGTCAGGAGATCGAGACGCATCGCCCAGAAGTACTTCGACCAAAGCGCCGGTCCGACCGTCAGGAACGCCAACGATGCGAGGAGCAGCAGTCCACCGACCAAGAAATCGACCCGGCCAAGGCGCAGGAACGCGACATAGCGATGGCGCCGCGAGGCCGCTACAAGCAGGAGAACTGCGACGGCAGGCACGAGCACAAGATCGGCCAGCGGAGTCTCGTAGCGCCAGTTGCTCGCCAGTGTCTGCAGCGAAAAGTGATACCCGAGCGCAACGGCGACGATCGCGGTCGCCAAACGAGGGCTCGCCGGTACGCGCAACCCTTCGGCCTGGCTGGCCACCGACTCAGTGCGACGCGCGGCGGCGGAGGAGCAGCGATGCCGTGCCGAGCAAGCTCAGCGGAAGCAGAACCGCCAGTGGTGCTTCCGGGACCTGAAGGCCAGGAGCACATGAGGCGGCGGCGATCGGCCGAGACAGCGTGCCCTGCCGCAACCGGTAGACCCCCAGTCGGTACGCGTACGCGTCGAAGGCCGCTCCCACCGCCGCTCCTGAACCTTCGCGAGAGGCCGGTCTTCGTCCAGCGCGAGGTCGCCGTCTGCTGCGTCAGCAGCCGAAGCGTCAACCGAGTCCCGGCCTGCGCCCGCACCGAGACGCGACCCGAGATCGTGTCGCCGACGCAGTCCCCCGTGACCTTGATCTGGATCTTGGTTTGCCGTGCGGCGACGGCGGAGCCTGCAGACGCGGCGAGGAAGACCGCGACAAGGCCGATCTGGATTCGATGGAGGCGAGACACGGATTTTTCCTTTCGTCGCACAACTTCTTGCGCCGCAAAAAATCCGCAGTGCTCGGATACAACCCGTCCAGCTCGACCCGACCGTCGGAGCTGCCTGGCGATCCCAACGTCAGCGACATCGGCAACGCTCGACAAGCAGATGAGCAGACACACCCGAACGAGGGAAGCTGTTGGAGGCATTGTGACAACGCCGTCGCTCTCGCGTGGATCGCCTCAATCGAAGTAACCGATACTGGACGTGGCACCCCTCGTGAGGAAACCGCCCGCAAATCAGCGTGGCCTCACAAGCGACTACCGCACAGGAACCCGTGTCGCGTTTCCGCCAAAACGCAGGACGCGACGGGAAAAGGTGCACGGCCCCGAGATCGTCAACCGGCGCAGGGACGTGCGAGACGAATGGATCGCTCAGGCAGTCTGCTAGAGGCTTGATGTGAAATTCGCTCACAGCGCGCTGTTTGATTTGGAAGTAGTCGAAAGGGGAACTAGCGGGTCGTACTGTTCGTCCACCACGCCAAGAAAGGGGAGAGCTATGTGGCGCGGAACGAAGGTACTGATGCTCTTCGCGATGCTGGCGGCTGTCGCGCTAGGAGCAGGGCCGGGAGCCGCCGCGTCGCCGCCGACGCCGGCGAGCGGCACCTTTACCTATCTATCCTCGACCTTCGACAGCATGCGGTCGGCTGGGGGTAACACGATCATCGACCTGAGCGCGACGGTCTCCTACACCGGCACGTTCAGCGGCACCTCGACACTGCACGGCATCCTGATCTTCCATTCCGACGGGACGGGCGCACAATTCCCGCCGTGGAGGGCCAATTTCCACGATGTCGAGACCTTCACCGGAACGGTGAACGGGGTGTCCGGGACGGTGACGTTCAACCTCAATGGTTCGAATGATCCCACCGGGGTGGCCTCCATGGCGTGCTCAGCGAGGTCGGAACGGTGCCAGCCCCCAGTGGACCTGTGGGCACCTACACCGGACAGATCCAATTCGGCAGCCCCTGACGATTTGAAATCCCAGGAAAGCGCCGGGCCGCACACCGGCCCTTTCCTTCAGATACGGCTAGAGGCTTGATGTGAAAGTCGGGCGGGCCGGCAGGGACCCGTTCGGCTGAGACGAAGGGCTTCCAGACCATATGTCCCCTCGAGATAGGAGCTCGAGATGACGGATCTGGAAGCCCTTGTCGTTGCAGCCTATGTCTTCGCGGACGGCTACCCGGTCCCTGCGCGGCCGGTCGACCGCCGCTCGTGAGCGAAGCGGAGCTGGTCGCGCTCGCGGTCGCGCAGGCGGCGATCGGGATCAGCTCTGACCGCCAGTTCCTCGGCTTGATCGGGCGTGTGCTGCCGGGCTGGTTCGCGCACTTGCCCGAGCAGTCGCAGTACAACCGGCGGCTGCGCGCGTGGGTCGAGCTGATCTCGATCGTGCAGCAGCGGTTTGCGCGCTGGCTCGACAACGGCGGTGTTCGGCTCAGCGACGGGACACTGGTCGCTGTCGCCAACCAACCTGGAAGATCCTCCATCGCCACGCAGATCCAATCACCACTCCTCGACCGGCGGAATCGAAGGCTCAGAGTTAGACCGCCACGCGCGTTCGGTCAGTCGCCTTATTAGTCGATCGTCACTCTTCGTGACGATGCTTCCAGAAGAACCAGCACACAGCAGTCAGGATCGCGAGTGGAATCACGATCGACCCGAGGATGACGAGCGCTGTCGCCTGATCGCCGGCAGCGGAAACCACATCGGTTGCCGCACGCCCCATCAGGTGATCTTGCATCGCTGCGTTCCTCTCCCGTTTAGCGAGCATTCTCAAGCGTCGATCGCCGCCTGACTGATCGACTCCCCGGTTGTCGCGGAAGAGCCGAGCGGCGACACGCAGGTATGTGCCGCACTCTGCTCTCTCACTTGTTTACGCGCGCGCGCGACCGCTTGAGCGCACTCCTTTATCGCATCCTCCCAAGCGTCAGGTCCCTTCGAGTTTCGGTCGGGTCGCGACTGCTGGCGAGAGCTGACCCTGGGCCAGCGCCGATTGGAGCCTGGCCCGGTTTGAAGAGCCCGGAGCTGATCGCCCCTCTCCCCGTAGAGGCCCAGCCCCTAGACGCAGAACAGCCCGGGCTCTGCACACCAGACGCTGAGTCGGGGCCTTCGCTTGCGCTCCGGTAGGTGCCCAGGGCGCGACGCCTACAGCTCGCGCCGCAGCTCAGTCGACCCGGGGAGAGCTAGGCCGGCCGAGTGACCCTGGGCACGCGTAGCGTTCGACACAAAGGTAGCGGGTCCTACGCGCCCCGTATAAGCCACCGTCTGTTGAGGCGTCGCGAGATCGCCAGCGTCACCGGGCGAGCGTGCCCCGCGTTCTCGCTCGATTCGACGGCGGTCTCAGCGCCGTGCGGCGGGCTCGAGGCGCTTGGGCGGCGCGGCCCCGAGCTCGTAGGAGAGCCGGACTTTGTCACGCAACCCGCTTCACGGTCGCGTTTTGGCGGAAAGACGACAGGAACATGCTCCGGCCAGTCGTCGAGCCCGGGATGACCACCTCCTTCACGGAGAGGTGGTCATTCGGGGACTCAAGTGAGAGGACACTTACGCAGCCGAGCCGCGAACGCCTCCTTAATCCGGCAGAGCTTGGCAAGCGGTACTCGGGGGCGCAGTAGAATTCGCGGTCAGCACGGGTCGGCATTCTCGCTCAGGGCCGCGACCACCTGACCGTGCTGCCGATGGGCCGATAGCCGAGTTTCTCGTTGACCCGGAGCATCGGTCCGTTCGTCTCGTCGTTCTCTGTGAACACGAGTTCGACGCCACGTTTGGCAGCGTTCACTAAGGTCGCGCGCTTCGCCAGCAGGGCGAGGCCACGGCCGCGATAGTCACGCAGCGTCCCGGTCATCTCGGTGACTGCCCGGCCGCCTGGGGCGATGCGGACGGCGCCGCCGCCGACGGTCGCCCGGCGGGCGGCCATGTCCACGCGTACGCCGTTCATCGGCGAGAGGTCGATCACGATTCCGTCGTTGCAGGTCGAGAAGCCCGCGACGCTGTGGCCGCCGCCGCGGACGGCGATGGTCAGGTCGTTGCTGCGCGCGAAACCGACGGCGGCGATGACGTCGGCCGCGCCGGTGCACCGGACGACGAGCGCCGGCCGCCGGCCGTCGTGCGCACCGTTCCAGATCCGGGATGCCTCCGCGTAGCCCTCGCCGCCCGGAGTCAGGATCTCTCCCCGGACCGCTTCCCGCAGCTCCTGGACGGTCGCTTCCCCGAGCACCGGTGTGATGGTCTCGCTCAT
This sequence comes from Actinomycetota bacterium, assembly GCA_005885085.1. GTDB lineage: Bacteria > Actinomycetota > Thermoleophilia > Gaiellales > Gaiellaceae > 3-1-20CM-4-69-9. Next base: position 6,747 of record VAXY01000037.1, read on the forward strand.
GGTTTTCTCCCTTTCGTCGTGGTTGCACTGGGAGTCCTATCCGGAAAGCTCTCTCTCCTTGGACTTAAGCGCCGGCCTGAGCCACGCCAGAGTCGTACGCATAGATCACAGCTTGGACGCGGTCTCGGAGATCGAGCTTGAGCAGGAGGTGCGCGACGTGTGTCTTCACGGTGCCCTCGCTGACGACGAGCTCCCGGGCGATCTCCGCGTTCGAGAGACCGCGCGCGACGAGCCCGAACACCTCTCGCTCCCGCGGGGTCAGCTCGTCGAGCGTGGCAACGAGCTCTCGACGCACCGCGGGTTTGGCCGCGAACTCTTGGATTACGGTTCGGGTGACCGCGGGGTCGAGCAGTGCATCCCCACGAGCGACGACATGAACAGCCGCAATGAGCTGCTCGGGCGGCACGTCCTTGAGCAGGAAGCCGCTCGCGCCGGCACGTAGCGCTTCGTAGATGTACTCCTCGAGCCCGAAGGTGGTGAGCACGAGGACACGTGGCCCGCTACCGGAGTCGCCCGCGAGCTGTCGAGTCGCCGCGATCCCGTCGAGCCCCGGCATGCGGATGTCCATGAGGATGACGTCCGGTTCCAAGGCGCGTGCACACCCGATCGCCTCGAGGCCGTCGGCTGCTTCTCCAACGACCTCGATACCGGTGTCTGCCTCCAGGATCCTGCGAAAGCCCGCGCGGACGAGCGCCTGATCGTCGACGACGAGCACGCGGACGCTCACGCTCGCGTGACTGGAAGGCGCGCTCGGACGACGAAGCCGCCGCCGTTGTTCGCGCCTGCCGCGAGCTCGCCGCCGTAGAGCGCGACCCGCTCGTGCATCCCGACGAGGCCGTGGCCAGCGTCGCCTCCCTCGCGGCGGCCGTGTCCGTCGTCTGCGACCTCGAGCTCGAGGTCGTCGGCTCGGTAGCGCACGATCACCGACGCGCGTGCAGCGTCGGCGTGCTTGAGCACGTTCGTGAGCGCTTCTTGGACGATGCGGTAGGCGGAGAGGGCGATCCCTGGGGGAAGCGCTACCGCCTCGCCTTCGATCCGCAACTCGACCGGCAGTCCTGCCTCGCGCATCTGTCCCACGAGTTGCTCGAGCTCGGCGAGCGTGGGTTGTGGCGCGTGCGCCGGCGGCTCGCCCTCGGCGCGCAGGATCCCCAGGAGCCGCCGCATCTCGGCTAGCGCCTGCCGTCCGGTGTACTCGATCGCCGCCAGCGTCTCGGCAGTCGCAGCTCGTCCGCTACCGAGCGTCATGCGCTCCGCGCCCGCTTGGACGACCATGACGCTCACGCTGTGGGAGAGGACGTCGTGCAGCTCGCGAGCGATCCGCGAGCGCTCCTCGGCGGCCGCGACGCGCGCGTTCGCCTCCCGCTCGCGCTCGAGCGCGGCGGCATGCGCCTCGACGGTCAGCGCGTGCGCGTGGCGCTGGTGAACGAGCCGCCCGGCGACCCACGCGCCACCGAAGACGACCACCGGGAAGAACATGTCGTCGAAGCCGATCCAGACGATTCCAGCGGCGAGGCTCAGGGCGCCGCCGACAAACGCTGCGCGGGGCTCGCAATGGGCCGCGACGCCGTAGACGGCGATCAGCCATGCGACGAGCTGCGAGTCGGGCGTCGGCGCCGAGCCGACGGCGAGCGACTCGAAGACGAGCGCTCCCATTACCACGATTGCGACTGCAAGGGGTGCGCGCCGGCGCCAGGCGAGCGGCAGCGTCATCAACAGCCCGGCGGGCACGTAGATCGCCTTCGAGGCCGTGAGGTAGTCGCCGGATGTCCAGAGGTCCTGCAGTACGAAGGCCGCGACCGCAACCGCCAGCACGGCGTCGCTCGCGAACGGGTGACGGTCGATCAACCCGCGCGGCGCGTGGAACCAGTTCATCGCGCCTGACGGTAGCGGGCCGACGGGCGTTCGTCATCGGCCGCTAGGCAGAGACGCAGCTGCCCGAAGATCGTCCTTTCGGCAGAGACGAGGTTCCGCATCGGGGCAGACGACAGGAGGCGCCCGCCTCTCGTACGGTCGAGACATCGACTCTGAAGGAGGCTTGCCATGAACGACCGCTCCGACCGAACGCTCGCCCGCCTCGGCGCAACGTCGGGCATCGCCGCCGTCATCTTGCTCCTGGCGATCATCGCTCTCACGCCCGCGATTCCCCCGCCCAACCACTCCCTCGGTGACATCACACGCTCGACAACAGAGGACGCCGACGCCATTCTCCGAGGCGCGTACCTCGGCATGCTGTTCTCGGGCCTGCTCCTCCTCTTCGGTGCGTCGATCGCCGCCTGGCTGCGCCGCGCAGAGCGAGCCACCGGCGGCTGGTGGATCGTCGCGCTGGCGGGAATCGCGGGGACCACGGTCGGCATCCTCTCCAACACGCTTGCCGTCACCTTCGTGCGCGCGGTCGGCCACGGGACCACCGGCAAGGCGCTCTGGACCGGTTACCCGTCAGGCCCAGACGGAGTGCTCATCGCCATCCCGCTCGCAGTCTTCCTCCTTGGAATAGGACTCGGCGCACGAGCGTCCGGCGCGCTGCCACGGTGGCTGTCTTGGCTCGCCGTCGCGAGCGCCGCACTGTTCGCCGTCGGCGCCGGCGGCGTCATGGGCGACGAGGTGGACGGCGGCGTCCTCGGGATGTTCCTCGTGCTCGGCTACCTCGCACTGCTCGTCTGGATCGTCGGCTCGAGCATCTCGATGCTGCGCCCAACCACGAGCCAACAACCCGCGGCGGCGGCCGGGCTCGGATAACCCTCGTTGGGCAAGAGGTCCTTTGCGCAGCCCGAGATTCTCCATGACTCGAGCCCGAGCGCGACCCGGGCCCCCAACCGAGGCTAGCCAAGGTCTGAAAAGACTCTCCTGTTGCTTAGTCAGGCAACGAGGGGAACCCCAGAGGGCTTGGACAAGCGCTTCTTGTGCACTCGCAGGAACGATTTGCCGCACTCACGCAGCCTCCAGGCGGCCCAATTTTGCATTCGCCGGCTCGGCGTGCGACGCCGTCGCGTTTTGGATGTCATAAGGGCTCTGTCCTGACGGTATTAGGACGATCGGGCCTCTGTCAACGAGAGGAGGTCGGTGCTGTTGTACGCGGCGATCGACATGTTCCTGATCACGTCCCAGCCGAGTGCAAGCCGTGATCCGGATGCGGAACCGTACTGGACCGTAGTCGCGCGAGGGTAAGTGCCGTTGCTCGGATAGGCAACTGATTGGGCGCTTGGACGGCTTGCGTGGTGCTTCTTGCTCATCTGGTAGGGACCGTTTTGGGCCCCGGCGTAGTCCTTCCTGCGCCTTAATTTTCGCGACATGCCGCCGGCTTGATCGAGCCGCCCGACGGGCTTGCAAGCAGCTCGAGGGCATGGGCAGGCAACGATGTCGCGGGCAGCCACCCCCGAAACGTCGAAACGTCCACCGACGCTGGCAGGACGGCGAGTCGCGCTTCGACCCCAACCCACGAAACGTTGAAACGTAGTGACGACGCGAGCACGACTGTCGCCTTTCCGCCAGAAAGCGACGCCGAATAGTGTCTGCTTCGCAGTATCGACCCCGCGGCGACTTGACTGACGCACAACCGAACGTGTTGTGGTATCCGCGCGCGTGAACTTGATTAGCGCTCTCAGCGAATCCGCGCCACGCAAGTCCCGGCCCGGCTGACAGACGAGTATTCGCAGCACCCCCTCTGGAGAGAGCGGCTGGGACGGAAGGCACCGGACTCGAACCGGAACCACTGGTTCAGCGGTCATTTCCCCCTTCTTGCGGGCTTACCTTCCGTTCACGATTCTAGCCAGGCGTTCGCAACCAACGCTGTGAGCCGCCTTCGCGCCGCGTTGGGCAATAGACGACCGAACAAATCGCGACGGCGCGGCGCTCGACAACGGAGGCGAACGTCACCGGCAGATCATTCATCCTCGACTCGGCCGCCCCTATGTGCCTCGGTGCACCGTGGCGGAGAGCACTCCTCTTCGCAAAGTTGCGACTGCCTTTTGTGGAGATGTGATTGCTCGTGAGGTGCGACAGTCAAGAGTAGGATGAGTTGGAAGCTGGCGTCGCGATTCCGGACGTCGCCGAACCGCAACTGAAGGAGACGTCACCGTGTCGGACGAATCGCGCGCTAAAGAAACGCCAGACAGCCGATCCGAGGAGTTGACGGACGACCACATTCAACGGCTGCTACGTAACGCAGACCGGCTCGCTTTCGGCATCCGCCCCGCCGACTTCGTCTTGATCAATCGCACGCGCTTGCTCGCAGCTAAAGGGATTTCGCAGCAGGGCGCCCTCCTCATTGATCAGTGGGTGGATCGCGCGGGTGGCGGTCTCCAACCTCTCCTTCGTGCCAACCCGGACGCTGCCCGCAAACACCATCGCCATCAACGCACGACGGGACGCGACACGATTGTTTGGGGGGTTCCTGCGCAGGCGCTAAAGGACGCTGGCGCATAGTTGCGGACGCGGTCGATCTCGCTGCCGCACTCGAAGCTGAGCGGCTGTGGCCAACGCGTCGAGCACCCTCAGTTGCGTCCTTGCGCGCGCGTCTCGATGTTACGGGAGTCTCTGTTACGGGAGCATCTCGGCTTTCGATCGTTGAGA
>VAXY01000013.1:0-12955 GCA_005885085.1 Actinomycetota bacterium
CGGAGACGGCGCTGCAGCCGCCGCGCACGATGTTCGCCTGGTCATTCGACGGGATCATGCCGAAGGCGGTCGCCGGCGTGACACGACGCGGCGTGCCGCTGATCGCGACGGTGATCACGATCGCAGGGTCGATCGCCGCCTTCGCGTGGGCGGTCTACATCGCGAAGAACTTCTTCCAGGTGATCGTGTACGCGACGCTCGCCCAGCTGATCACGCACGTCCTGATCGGCGTGTCTGCGATCTCGTTCCCCTACCGGCGGAAGGCGCTCTACCAGGCGTCGGTCTCCGCCAAGGAAGTCGCCGGGATCCCGCTGACCGTGGTCGCAGGCATCGGGGCGATCCTCACCTCGGTGTTCCTGTACTGGGCGTTCTTCCACTACCCGTTCTTCGGGCTGCAGGCGAAGCAGAACATCATCTACTGGGTCGGCGGCGCCGTCCTGTTCGGTTTGCTCTGGTACGTCGGAGCGCGCTACATCCGACGGCAGGAGGGCGTCAACATCGACCGCGTCTACGCGGAGATCCCGCCGGAGTAAGAGGTGTGATCGTCGTGGTTTCGACGGAGAGGCCTCGCTTCCGAGGCCTCTCCGTTTTATCGAGGGCTCGCATGGGCTGTTGGGGACACAACCTCTGATCGGCTGACGCGGCGAAAGGTGCGGCGATCCAGAGTGTGCTCGACGCCGCGCGCTCGGACGACAGGCAAGCCTCACACTCGGCGATCTTCGCGTTCCAAAACCTTTCGAGCATTGCCTACCGGACGTACGTTCGGATCGGCCTGACGGCCTGCGGCCGATTCCACCCCTAGAAAAACGAAGCCCGCGAAGTAACGGCCGTTCGATGTTTTCGACTTACTGCAATCCGGTCCGCGCAGACCCACGTATTCACTTCTTCTGGGAACTGTTCAGACACAAGGAGGGGGAGGAATGCGAGAAAGGACTTCCGGACGCGCCCGACTCATCCTGGGGTCGCTGCTTCTCTTGGGAGTGGCGCTCTTCATCGGGGCGTCGTCCGCGCGCAGCGGCGTCGGAGGGACGTACACGGTGCACAACTTGAGCTCGAACGTGCCCGGCCTTGCCGCACACACGGATCCAGACCTGAAGAACGGCTGGGGCATCACGGAGCCCACCAGCGGCCCATGGTGGGTCGCCGACAACGGCACGGACAAATCCACGCTGTACACGGCCGACGGCACGAAGCTCGGCCTCGTCGTCGAGATCGTGAACGGCGCACCCACCGGAACCGTCTTCAACGGCGGCTCTGGGTTCGTCGTGCACAACACGACGACTGGTAGCTCGGGCCCGGCCCGATTCATCTTCGCCAGCGAGTCGGGGACGATCAGCGGCTGGAATCCCGGCGTCGACGCAACCCACTCCGTCGTGGGCGTCACGACCCCAGACGCGGTCTACAAGGGCCTCGCGCTCGCCAACGCGACGAGCGGGCCCCAGCTCTATGCGACCGATTTTGCAGGTGGTCACGTTGACGTGTTCAATTCGTCTTTCGGTACCGGTGTCGCCACGGGCGGGTTCGACGACCCGAATCTTCCGCGCGGTTACGCGCCGTTCGGAATTGCGTCGGTCGACGGGATGCTCGTCGTGACGTACGCGAAGCAGCAGGCCGGCAGCGAGGACGAGCAGCACCACCAGGGGTTCGGCGTCGTCGACGCCTTCGACACGGACGGCAACCTGATCGCGCGGATCGCCACGCACGGTCAGCTCAACGCGCCGTGGGGGATCGCCCGGGCGCCCGCGAACTTCGGCGCGTTCAGCGGCGATCTGCTGATCGGCAACTTCGGCGACGGCCAGATCAACGCCTACGCTCAACAGGGCGATGGATCCTGGGAACGCGCGGGCGGTCTCCGGGACTCGACCGGGCGCACGATCTCGATCGACGGCTTGTGGGGCATCGGCTTCGGCAACGACGGCACCGCCGGCCCGTCGACGACGCTCTACTTCGCCGCCGGCCCGAACGACGAGGCGGACGGCTTGTTCGGCTCGATCACGGCCAATTAGGGCGCTATTCCGGTGACATGGGGGGCGGCGCGCATAGCCGCCGCCTCCCCCACGGAGCAGCGCAGCGCAAGTTTCGCGCTTCCCCGGCGACTCAGGGAGGTAAGCCATCCCCCAACCGAATGGATTCCCCCGTGAAAAAACGAATCAGCCGATTCAGCCGGCGCTCCATTGTGGGAGCGCTCGTCGGGCTCGCGTTCGCCGCGGCCGCCGGCGTCGGCCTCGCCCAGATCACGGCAGGGCCCTCGCCCACGGCTTCGGCACTGAGCACGACCACTACTCTGTCGCAGTCGACCAGCACGGACTCGACCGGAGGCGACGTGGAGTCCGCCGACGACCAGAACGAGCAAGGCGACGACAACGACAACCAGTCCGAATCGTCGACCACCCTAGGCGCGACGACGACGACGACGACGAGTGGCGGCACGACGAGCACCATCGGCCAGCTGACCACCACGGCCGGCGGCGAAGACACCGGTCTCGGGCTCGGCCAGGAGAAGGTCCCGGTGTGCCACGTGACCGGCTCGACAAAGAACCCGAAACACACGATCACGATCGCACGACCGGCAGTGGCCGCGCACGTCGCGCACGGCGACACCGAGGGTGCGTGTGCGCTCACCACGACCACGGCCGCCGCTGCGACGTTGTCGACGACGTCGACAACACAGGCGACGACCACGACCACGAAACACCAGCACAAGCAGCAGCAGACAGCGACTCAGCCGAGCGGTACGAGCTCATCGAGTCACGGCAACTCCGGCCACACCTCCCACGGCAACTCCGGCCACTCGAGCCATCGCACCTCGGGCTCGAAGCACGGCAACGGAGGCGGCCAAGGGAAGGGCCACAACAAGTAATCCGCAGCTCACGCGGACTCTGAGAGCCCCGCTTCGGCGGGGCTCTCGCCGTTTTCGGGGCGGTACGCTCCGCTCGTGATCGGTGAGCTGCTCGAGGCGCGCGCGGGCGAGGAGTACGAGCTGTACGCGCGCACCATCAATCCGCGGTTCACGCGCGTGCTCAAGACGATCGGCTTCGACCGCGCCTGGACGCGCGCCGAGGGGCAGTACCTGTACGACGCGAACGGCGACCGTTTTCTGGACCTGCTCGGGGGCTTCGGCATGTTCAACGTCGGGCGGAATAACCCGCGCGTCCGGGCGGCGCTCGTCGAGGCGCTCGAGCTCGAGACGCCCGGCTCGGTCCAGCTCGGGGTCTCGCTGCTCCCGGGCCTGCTCGCGGAGGCGCTCCTGACGCGCACGCCCGACCGGCTGGCGCGGGTGCTGTTCACCAGCTCCGGCACGGAGGCTGTCGAGGCCGCGTTGAAGCTCGGCCGCGCTGCGACGGGACGATCGCGCGTGCTGTCGACCGTGCACGGATTCCACGGGCTGACGCTCGGCGCCCTCTCAGCCAACGGCGGCCGGCATTTCGTCGAGCGCTTCGGTCCGCTGCTCCCGGGCTTCTCGCAGGTTCCGTTCGACGACCTGGACGCGCTCGAACGCGAGCTGCGCAGCGAGGACGTGGCGCTGTTCCTGCTCGAGCCGGTTCAGGGCCACGGCGTCTACCTGCCTCCGGCGGGCTACCTGGAAGGCGCGCAGGCGTTGTGCCGCCGCTACGGCACGCTCTTCGCGGTCGACGAGGTGCAGACGGGCTTCGGGCGGACCGGGAAGCTGTTCGCGTTCGAGCACTGGGGGCTCGAGCCGGATCTCGTCACGGTGGCGAAGTCCCTCTCAGGCGGCTACGTCCCGGTGGGCGCGCTGCTGATGGCCCAATCCGTCTACGAAGGCGTCTTCGACTCGCTCGAGCACTCGGTCAGCCACGGCTCGACCTTCGCGCCGAACGATCTTGCGATGGCGGCGGGGCTCGCAACGCTGCGCGAGCTCGACGATGCGGGCCTCGTCGAACGCGCGTCCCGGCTCGGGCGGCTGCTGTTCGAGCGCACCGAGCCGCTCGTCGAGTTGCACGACGTCGTGCGCGAGGTGCGCGGCCTGGGGCTGATGTGGGCGATGGAGTTCGCCGAGCCCGAATCGGGGAGCCTCTCGTGGCGCGTGCTGGAACGGATGCAGACGGGGCTGTTCGCGCAGCTCGTCGTCGTCCCGCTCTTCACCAGGCATCACATCCTGTCGCAGGTGGCCGGCCACGACTTGCCCGTCCTCAAGGGCCTGCCGCCGCTCGTCCTCTCGGAGCAGGACATCGACGACTTCGCCGCCGCGCTCGACGACGTGATCGCCAAGGCGGGACGGCCGGCGCGCATCGCGGGGATGGCACTGCGCGCGGCTCGGGCGCGCTGAGGGTTCTAGAGGTCGGCGATCTCGCCGTGCCGCTCGTGGATGCACTGGCGCGCCCAGATCTCGGCGAGGGTGACGAGCCGCTCGCAGAAGTCCTTCCGCTCAGCCCTCCCCTCCGGGACCACCTCGGGCGGAATCGCGACCCGGACCTGATGGAGGACGATCTCGGCGTCCTCGGTGATCTCGTGGCGTTCCTCGCCCACGATCGAGACCTCGCCCGCTTCCGGGACGAGCAGCCTGCCCAGTTCCTCCAGTTCGGCGGTGGTGGCGTCGCGACCCGCGAAGACGCCGAAGTTGACCCGGATCTCGAGTCCGGCCGGCTCCTGCTCGACCGCGAAGGCGATGGCTTCCTCGACCTGCATTGAGAGGGGTATTTCCGACAGGCTGTGCGCCTAACCCTCCCGCGGTTCCCAGCGGAATTTCCGCATTGCGACGGCGATTCCGAACACCCCCCAGCCCGCGAGCACCGCGACCGCGGTCGGCTTGTCCCAGAGCTCCCGGCCGTGCAGATAGACCGCATTGATGGCGTCGAGGAGGTACTTGAGCGGGAGCACGTCGCCGATTGCGCGCAGCGCGCGCGGGTAGTGACGGGTCGTTCCGAACGATCCCGACAGGAACGCCATCGGCAAGACCACGAGGTTGAGCGCCGCTGACGAGCCTTCGAGCGAGCGGATGAAGCCGGTGATCGCAAGCCCGAGGCCGGCGAAGGCGGCGGCAACGAGGGCGAGCGCGAGCACGACCGAGAGCAGGTGTGCCGGCCACGGAGTCGACTTCAGCAACCGCCCGAGCACGCACAGCGAGACCGCCTGCAGCGCGAAGACGATCATGATCGAGCAGAGCACGGCGACGAGGTAGGTCGCCGTCGGCAGTGGGGTCGCCCGAATCCGCTTGAGGATGCCGAGCTCGCGCCGCGAGATCAGGATCAGCGCAAGACCGGCGAAGGCAGTGTTCGCGGCGCCGTACCCGAGCATCCCCGCCAGCAGCGCCCACGACGCCGGGCGGCCGTAGAGATGGCCGTTGTAGACCGCGGTGAGCAGCGCGAACAGGAGCAGCGGAAAGAGGAAGACGAACACCGCAGCCTCACGGCTGCGCCAGAACACGAGCTGCTCGCTGCGCAGCTGGTGCCAGAAGAGCCTCATGCTTGAGCGTCCTGGGTCAGCAGGAGGTACACGTCCTCGAGCGTCGGCCGGCGCACGGTGAGACCCTCGAGCTCCCGGCCCTCCGCGAGCGCCTCCTCCGTCAACTGGTGCAAGAGCCTCGTCGGCTCCGTCGTGCGGAGCACGACCTCGTGCCCGTCGCGACGGTAGCGAACCTCCGTCTCCTGTGTCCCGCCGGTCAGTTCGGCCGGAGTCCCCTCGCTGACGATCCGCCCTTCGCGCAGGACGGCCACGCGATCCGCCAGCTGCTCGGCCTCGTCGAGGTAGTGCGTCGTCAGCAGGATCGTCTTGCCGAGCGAACGCAACGAGCGGATCATCTCCCACGCGGCGCGGCGCGCAGCGGGGTCGAAGCCCGTCGTCGGCTCGTCGAGGAAGATCAGATCCGGGTCGCCGACGAGCGCGACGCCGAGATCGAGGCGACGCTTCTGGCCGCCGGAGAGCGTCTTGACTCGGGCGTCGCGCTTCTCGCGGAGGCCGACGAGCTGGATCACCTCGTCGATGTCGCGCGGCCGCTCGTAGTAGCCCGCGAACATCCTGTGCGTCTCCGCGACGGTGAGGTTCGCCCAGAGCTGCGACTGCTGCAGCACGACGCCGATCTGCTGGCGGTACGCGGTCTGCGCGCGGGCCGGATCGAAGCCGAGCACCTCGACACTTCCCCCGTCCCGCGCGCGGTAGCCCTCCAGAATCTCCACGGTCGTCGTCTTGCCTGCGCCGTTCGGGCCGAGGAGGCTGAAGACCTCGCCCTCCTCGATCGTGAAGCTGATGCCACGCAGCGCTTCGTGCTCGCCGTACGACTTGCGCAGGTCGCTGACCCGGATCGCGCTCACAGGTCGATGATTTGCGCGCCGGCCGGCGGGAAGCTGGGTTCTTCGCCGCCGCGCAGCGAGGCTGTGATGCGGCCGCAGTCGGGCTGGTGGCCGACGATCACCACCGTCTCTCCGCGTCCGTGGATCGCCGTCCGCACGTCCTCGGCAGTGGCGCCCGGAGCGAGCGCGTCGAGCGCCTCCGGATCGCCGAAGCCGAGGTCGGCGGCCGTCTGGCGCGCGCGGAGGAGCGGGCTGGAGAGCACGGTGTGGGGAACGACGCCGTCGGCGCGGAGTTGCTCGCCGAGCCTGCGCGCCTGCTCGTGACCCTCGGGTGTGAGCGCGCGCAGCTCGTCGGGATCTCCCGGCGCGGCTTCAGCGTGGCGGACGAGCACGAGCCTCATCGAATCGGCGCCGTAGGCTACCTGCGTGGCTTCCCTGCGCTACGTCGTTGCCGACGTCTTCACCGACAAACCGCTGACCGGCAATCAACTGGCCGTCTTCACGGACGGGCGCGACGTGGACGACGAGACGATGCAGAGGCTCGCGAAGGAGATGAACTTCTCCGAGACGGTCTTCGTTCTACCTGGCGAGCAGGGCGGTCACGTACGAATCCGCATCTTCACGCCCGTCTCAGAGCTGCCCTTCGCGGGCCATCCGATCCTCGGAACCGCGTTCGTGCTCGGCGGGCCGTTGCAGCTCGGCGAGCTCCGGCTCGAGACGGGCGCGGGCATCGTCCCGGTGACGCTCGAACGGGAGGGGGCGCGGATCGTGTTCGGCTGGATGCAACAGCCGCTGCCGGAGTTCGAGCCCTTTGCGAAGGCAGAGGAGCTGCAGGACCTGCTCGGCGTGCGCTCGCAGCTCCCGGTCGAGGTCTACAACCTCGGTCCCGAACACGCGTATCTCGAGCTTGCGAGCGAAGAGGAGGTCGCCGGTCTCAGTCCCGACTTCGCGGCGCTCGGCCGGCTCACCGACGTGGGTGTCAACTGTTTCGCCGGCAGCGGGACGCGCTGGAAGACGCGGATGTTCGCACCGGTGTACGGCGTCGCCGAGGATCCGGCCACGGGCTCGGCGGCGGGACCGCTCGCGGTGCACCTCGCGCGCCACGGGCGCATCGCGTTCGGAGACGAGATCGAGATCTCGCAAGGTGACGAGATCGGCCGCCCGTCGAAGCTCTACGCGCGGGTTACAGGTACGCCGGAGCAGATCGAGCGCGTCGAGGTCGGCGGCTCGGCCGTGATCGTCGCCCGCGGCGAGTTCAAGCTCTAGCCGAAGCGCACCGCCTCGATGTCCGGGAACTCGGGCACGAGGGCGCGCCAGAAGATCCCGCCGTTCTCCGACAGGTACAGCCTGTTGCGCGCGGCGAACAGCATCACGTCCGGATTGTCGTCGTCGATCGCGACCGCGAATCCCGGTGGCAGGCCGCCGCCGGCTTCGCGCCACGTACGACCGCCGTCGTGCGAGAGCGCGAGGGGCGGCCGGCGGTCGACAACCGCGACGACGGTGGAGCCCGAAGCCGCCGTCGCGACCACACGCGGCAGCGTGACGTCGATCCGCGCAGGTTCGAACGGCTCGGCTTCGCCGATCAGCTCCTCCTCGGCGAGATCGACGAGATACGTGCCGGTCGCGGTGCGGACGGCCGCTGTCACGAGACCCTGCCCGTCAGCAACGCGCCGACGAGCGCCGTCGCGCGCCGGGCTGCAGAAACCGGGGTCAGACCCTGGGACCTGCCCGCAAGATACGCGGCCGAAAAGGCGTCGCCCGAACCGGTTGGGTCGGCGGCGACCGGCCAGGCGCCGACGCGGACCGCTTGGCCGTTCGCGTACACGCACGATCCGCGATGGCCGTAGGTGACGAGCACCTCCGCGACGCCGAGCTTGTCGACGGCACCGATCACCTCGGCCTCTTCCTCCGCCAGCTTCAGGATCTGGATGTGCTCCAGCAACGCCGGATCGAAGTGGCGGTCGAGCCGCAGCGGCCCGGGCTCGGCGACCCGGACGAGCCCTTGGCCGTCCAGCGAGAGCCGGCGTCCCCGCGCGAGCGTGGCGAGCGTTTCCGCGGAAAAGTCGGATCGCAACAGCGGTGCGACGTGAACCCACGTGCCGGGCGCGACGGCGCCGGCGTCGGCAGGCGTCCAGGAGTCGCCGGTGTGCTCGACCGTCATCACGCGCACCGAGCCGTCGTAGTAGAAGGAGAACGACGTCGTCCGCGTGCCCGGGAGCATCACCACCGGTAGGCCAAGGGACGCTAGGTGTCGCGCAAACCCGACACGCTCGTCCGGCCCGCAGCGCGTGTAGATCGTCGCCCGTGACCCGAGCGCGCGCCAGGCACGCCCGGCGTAGTACGGCCCGCCGCCGATTCGCGGCGGGCCGCCGTCAACGACGTCCCGGCAGAGGTTCCCGACGAGCGCGAGCGGCGGCACGCGTCGAGCCTAACCAGACCGCCGCTGCCGTCAGTAGGAACGCGACGACGAACGCCGGCAGCGATGCGCCGATCTGGTACTTCGGAGTCCACAAGTGGCCGAGCCATTGCGACCAGAACCCGAGATCGGTCGGCTGATACAGCCATTCGTACGTGAGGAAGCCTGCAAGCCACGCGAGCACGGATCCAGGTCGCACCGCCGGCCCCTCGAAGACATCCGCACGCGTGTAGTGCAGGCCCTTGAGCAACCAGTCCGCGACGAGCACGCCGAGCAACGGCACGAAGACGGCGCCGAGCAGGAGCAGGAAGCGCTGGTAGCTGCGCATGTCGATCGCGAGCGCGCCCGCCGTCGCCAGCGCCGACACGCCCACGATCAGGGCTCGCTGCGAGACGCGCGGGAAGAGGTTCTGGAGCGAGACCGCCGTCGAGTAGACGTTGGCGAACGCCTCGTCGGTCTCGTCGACCGTGAGCGCCAGCAGCGCCAGGGCAGCAGCGGCGCCGCCGCCGGCGATCGCGGTCAGGATCAGCTCGGGGTGGTTGGGGTCGACGCCGCGCGAGAGGACGAGAATCGAGCCGAAGCCGAACTGGAACAGCGTCGGCAGCAGGTAGCCGACGCCGACGCCGACGAAGGCGCTGCGCCGGTCACGCGAGAAGCGCGTGTAGTCGGCGACGAGCGGCGCCCACGAGGTCACCGCCACGACGGTGTCGACCGCGAGCCAGAAGGAGCCCTTGTGACCGCCCTCGGACCAGATCCGACCGAGATGCGCGCCGTCGACGATCCACCACGCCAGATAGATCACCGACGCGGCGACCGCCCAGATCGCGAACTTGCGCACGAAGCGGCGGACAAAGCCGATCGGCCCGAGCAGCGCCAGCACCGTCGCAACCGCTCCGAACACGAGCTTCCAGAGCCACACCGCCTGGAAGCCGAACAGCTTGTCGCACAGCAGGCCGGCGGCGGTCGCGATCACGATCAGCTCTAAGATCGCCCAGCCCAGGCAATGGAGGATGTTCAGGCCGGTTGCGAGGTACGAGCCGCGTCGCCCGAGCGGCGCGCGCTGCAGCACCATCGTGGGCACGCGCGCGTCGGCGCCAATGAGCCCGGCAACCGCGAGCATCCCGTTTCCGATCAGGCCGCCGACAAGTGTCGCGGCGAGCGCCGTCCGCAACGGCAGGTCGAAGTACGCCGGCAGGACGAGCACGAGCAGCGAGATGCCCAGGTTCGTCCAGAGCAGCGTGGTGTCGACCGTCCCGAGCACGCGCAGGCGCTCGGGGACGGGCTCGATTCCCCAACTGGGCGTGTCCTGCAAAGTCGCGGGTAGGGTACCGACCGCCGTGAACCGCGCTTTCGTCATTCTGCTCGCAGTCGTCGCACTCGTTGCGACGAGTTGCGGCAGCAAGCCGAAGGCCGTGACGAAGGCGCAGTACGAGGCCGAGCTGCAGACGCTCGGACACGACCTGACCCAAGCAGGCTCCGCGATCGGCAAGCACATCGACATCGCCGGCTTCAACCAGGACATCTCGGACTTCCAGGACCACCTCCGCAGAGCCGCGCAGGACCTGCACGGCGTCAAACCGCCGGCGAACGCGCAGGCTGCGAACAAGCGTCTCGCCGACTCGTTCGACGAGCTCGCCGATGACTTCGAGCCCGTCAAGGAGGCACGGCGCAAGAGCATCGTCGAGGCGGGGAAGGCCGCCGACATCGTGCGCAAGTCCGCCGCCGTCAAGGCAGGTCGCGCGGCGATCAAGGACTTGAAGGCGAGCGGGTACGACGTCGGCGCGATGGGCTCGCTCTAGCTTGCCTAGGTAATACCTATGCAATAGACTCGCGCCTCGTGGCGCGCACCTACACCGCCAGTGAGGCTGCCCGGGCACTCGGGATCAGCCTCGACACGCTGCGACGCTGGGACCGGCAGGGGCGGATCAGAGTCGCGCGCGACAGCGCCAACCGCCGGATCGTGTCTGCGCGCGAGATCCAGCGGCTCCGCGGAGACCACGGCCGCAACCTGAGCGCACGGAACCGCCTCGAGGGTGTCGTGCGGGAGGTGAAGATCGAGGGGCTGCTCGCGGAGGTCGAGCTCGACGTGACCCGCGGCGGCCGTCTCGTCGCAGTGATCACGCGCGAGTCTGCGGAAGCGCTCGGCCTCGCGCCCGGGATGTCCGCACGGGCGGTGGTCAAGGCGACCTCGGTGATGGTCGAGCGGTGAAGCGGTTTGTCGCCGTCGCGCTGGCTGCGCTCGCGCTGCCCGCATCCGTTTCCGCCGGAACTCACATCACCGTCTTCGCGGCCGCCTCGTTGACGAACGTCTTCCTACGCCTCGACGGGGGCGAGCGCTACAGCTTCGCGGGCTCGGATCAGCTGGCGCTGCAGATCCGTGAGGGGGCACCGGCGGATGTGTATGCGGCCGCCAGCCCGAAGTACACGCAGCAGCTCTACCGGGACGGCCTCGTTCGTAAGCCCGTCGTGTTTGCGACCAACAAGCTGATCATTCTGGTGCCGCGCTCGAACCCGGCCAAGATCCGGTCTGTGTACGACCTTCGCCGTCGCGGTGTGAAGATCGTGATCGGAGACACCGGTCGGGATCTACACGCGGCAGATCCTCGACACGCTCGGCATTACCGCGGACGTTGCGAAGAACGTCGTCAGCCAGGAGCCCGACGTGAAGGGGATCGTCAGCAAGATTGCTCTCGGGGAGGCCGACGCCGGCTTCGTCTACCGGACGGACGCACGGCCTGTCGCGGCGGACACGCGCACGGTCGCATTGCCGGCCTGGGCACAGCCGCCGATCCGGTATGAGCTGGCCGTGGTCCAGGCGAGCAAGCACCGCGCCGCCGCGGCGGCCTTCGTCAGGCAGGTGCTCTCGAAGCGCGGACGCCTGCTGCTGGCCAAAGCAGGCTTCGGATTGCCCAAGCGGCCATGAGAATGGCGTTCGCCGCGTTTCTCGCAGCCACGACGGCGATCGCGCTCGGGTTCCTCGTGCTGCCGGTGGCGGCGATCTTCGTCCGCGTCCCGCCCGGCGACCTGCTCGGCGCCCTCGGCCATCACGTCACCCGCGACGCGCTGCTGGTCAGCCTGAAGACGAGTGCGATCGCGCACGCCTGCGTGCTGCTCGTCGGGACTCCCGCCGCTTACGTGCTCGCGCGTAAGCGCTTTCGCGGGCGCGGCGTGGTGCTCACGCTCGTCGAGCTGCCGCTCGTGCTGCCGCCCGCGGTGGCAGGCATCTCGCTCCTCGCCGCGTTCGGTCGCGCCGGGGTGCTCGGCGGCCAGCTCCATGCGCTCGGGATCCAGATCCCGTTCACGCAGGCGGCGGTCGTGCTCGCGGTCGCGTTCGTGGAGAGCCCGTTCTACGTCCGCGGCGCGATCGCGGCCTTCGAAGCGGTCGACGACACGCTGCTCGACGCCGCGCGCACGCTCGGGGCGCGACCGGCGCGAGTCTTTGCCCGCGTCGCGCTTCCGCTGGCGGCCGGCGGCCTCGGCGCCGCGTCGGCGCTCGCACTCGCGCGCGGCCTCGGCGAGTTCGGCGCGACGATCATCTTCGCCGGCAGCCTGCAGGGGGTCACCCAAACCCTGCCGCTCGCCGTTTACGCCCAGTTCGAGCAGGACTTCGACACCGCGCTTGCGATCAGCGCCCTCTTCATCGTCGTCGGCGCGGTGCTGCTCGTCGCGCTGAAGCTCTATCCATGGTTCCGCTTCGCCTCGATCTTTCGCTCCCGCGCCGTTCCTTCGACCTAGAGCTTCGGCTCGAGGTCGAGGGCGAGACGGTCGCGCTCGTCGGCCCTTCGGGGGCCGGAAAGACCTCGCTGCTGCGCGCCGTCGCGGGGCTGGCGAAGCCGGAGCGCGGGTCGATCGCGTGCGGCGACGACGTGTGGTTCGACGCCGCGCGGCGGATCGATCGCCGGCCCGAGGAGCGCTCGGTCGGCTACGTGTTCCAGGAGTACGCGCTCTTCCCGCATCTGAGCGTGGAGCAGAACGTGACGTTCGGCGGAGGCAGTGCCGACGGACTCCTGCGCCGGTTGCGTCTCGAGCACCTGGCGGGGGCCAGGCCCGCGGAGCTGTCCGGCGGCGAGCGGCAACGGGTTGCGATCGCACGTGCGCTGGCGCGCCGCCCGCGCGTGCTCCTCCTCGACGAGCCGATGGCGGCGCTCGATCCGCACACGCGTGGAACCGTGCGTGCCGAGCTCCACGACCTCCTCCGCGAGTTCGCCCTGCCGGCGCTGCTCGTCACGCACGACTTCGAGGACGCGGCCGCCCTCGCCGATCGTGTCGGCGTTCTGGCGGATGGCCGTCT
>VAXY01000013.1:12985-19387 GCA_005885085.1 Actinomycetota bacterium
CCGATCCGTTCGTGGCGCGGCTGGCCGGCGCGAACGTCCTCTCCGGGGTCGCCGCACGGGCGCCGAACGGCCTCACGGCGGTCCTGCTCGACGACGGCCCGACCGTGTTTGCGGCGGACGTGGCCTCGGGCCGTACCGAGGTGGTCGTCTATCCCTGGGACGTGTCACTCGCACGTGAGGCGCCGGACGACTCGGCGCTGAACCACATCTCGGACGAGATCGTCTCGCTGACGCCGCTCGGGAATCGCGCCCGGGTGCGCCTGCGGACGCTGACGGCGGAGATCACGACCACTTCCACCGAGCGGCTTCACCTCAGGCCGGGGGACACGGTCGTCGCGAGCTTCAAGGCCACGCAGGTCAGCCTGTTGCCCGGCGGTTAGCAGCAAGTCGATCGGGTACAGCCGTGCCGTGACCGGGTCGGGTCAGTCGGTGCTGACTCCGCATTCGGGCCCCGAGCACAGCATTACCACGCTCTGGTGGGTGATGTTCGGCGGCGCCTGCGTCGGCTTGACCGTGGTCGCGACGCTGTTACTGCTCGGCTGGATCCGCCGCAATCGCGACGCGCTGCCGTTCGGCGGCAGCGAGCGCGCCGCGACGCGCCTCGTCGTCGGGCTGGGAATCGCAACACCGATCGTCCTGCTGTCAGCGCTCTTCGTCTGGTCGGACGTCCTCGTGATTCGCTCCACGGCCGCACCGTCGCCGCGCTCGACTGCCCTGACCGTCCACGTGATCGGCCACCAGTGGTTCTGGGAGATCCGCTACGGCGGGTCGCACGCGTCGACTGCGAACGAGCTCCAGATCCCCGTGCGCACGCGCGTGAACATCGTCGGCACGACTGCCGACGTCATCCACAGCCTCTGGGTGCCGGAGCTGAACCGCAAGATCGACCTGATCCCCGGGCGCACGAACCGCGTCCTCCTCTACGCCGACCGGCCGGGGACGTACCTGGGCCAGTGCGCCGAGTTCTGCGGCCTCCAGCACGCCCACATGGAGCTGGTCGTGGTGGCCGAGCCGCGCGCACGCTTCGCGCAGTGGCTGCGGACCCAAGGCACGCCGGCCTCGTCGAACGCCGGTGGCGCCGGGCTGCAGCTGTTCCTGAGCAAGGGATGCGCGAACTGCCACGAGATCCGCGGCACGGCCGCCCGCGCGCACGTCGGCCCGGACCTGACGCATGTCGGGTCGCGGGCGACGCTGGCCGCAGGGACGATCCCGAACGACCGCGCCCACCTGACGGCGTGGATACGCGACCCGCAGCAGCTCAAACCCGGCACGAAGATGCCTCAGCTGCCGCTGTCGCAGCGAGAGCTCGCGGTCCTCGCCACCTACCTCGAAAGGCTCAAATAGCCGTCGAGGTCCTCGCCCCGGCCCCGGCGCGCAGCCGTCTCGAACGACTCGAGCTGATCTGGGAAGAGCGTCCCGGCCTGCTCGGCTGGCTGACGACGGTGGACCACAAGCGCATCGGCCTCCTCTATTTCTTCACGACGCTCGTGTTCTTCGGGGCGGGCGGCGTCGAAGCGCTGTTGATCCGGACGCAGCTCGCGGGACCGAATGGAAAGGTGCTCTCGCCGGAGGCCTTCGACCAGGTCATGACCATGCACGGCGTGACCATGATCTTCCTCTTCATCATCCCGATGACGACGGGCGCGTTCGGAAACTACTTGCTCCCGCTGATGATCGGCGCGCGCGACATGGCGTTCCCGCGCCTGAACGCGCTCAGCTACTGGCTCTTCCTCGGCTCCGGCGTGTTCCTCTACGCCGGACTGCTGATGGGCAAGGGGCCGAATTGCGGCTGGTTCTGCTACACGCCGCTGAACACGAATGCATACGACCCCGGGCTCAACGCCGATTTCTACGCACTCGGGCTGATCTTCAACAGCATGTCGAACACGGCGCGCGCCCGGCATGTCGTTCAACCGCATGCCGCTGTTCGTGTTCGCCATGTTGGCCGTCTCGCTCTCGCTCATCTTCGCGCTGCCGTCGCTGACGACGGATCTCGTCTTCCTCGAGCTGCAGCGGAAGGTCGGCTTCCACTTTTTCGACGTCGCGCACGGCGGCGATGCGCTGTTATGGCAGCACCTGTTCTGGCTGTTCGGCCACCCAGAGGTCTACATCATCATCCTGCCGGCGATGGGGATCGCGACCTCCATCATCCCGACGTTCGCGAAGCGGAAGATGGTCGCTTTTCCGCTCGTCGCTCTGGCGGAGTTGCTCGTCGCGTTCATCGGCTTCGGCGTCTGGGGGCACCACATGTTCGCAACGGGCCTGCCGGTGGGCGCGCTCGTGTTCTTCGCCGCCGCCTCGATGATGGTCGTGATCCCGAGCACGATTCAGATCTACGCCTGGCTCTTCACGGTCAACCTGGGCCGGCCGGAGTTTCGCGCGCCGCTCCTGTTCATCGGCGGCTTCATCGGGCTGTTCGTGATCGGCGGTCTCTCGGGGATCATGTTCGCGGCGGTCCCGTTCGACCAGGCGACGACGGACACGTACTTCGTCGTCGCGCACTTCCACTTCATCATCTTCGGCGCTGCGGTCTTCCCGATCCTCGGCGGGATGTACTACTGGTTCCCGAAGGTGACCGGGCGCATGTACCACGAGCGCCTGGCGCAGGCGTCGTTCTGGGTCACCTTCGCCGGGACGATGCTGACGTTCTTCCCGATGCACATCGTCGGGCTGCTCGGGATGACGCGCCGCGTGTACACGTACCACGCCGGCTTCGGCTGGGATGCCTACAACTTGGCCGAGACGGTCGGCGCGTTCATCCTGGCGTTCGGGTTGCTGATGATCTTCGGCAACCTGCTCTGGAGCCGGTTCCGCGGCGCGCCGTCTGGGCCGGACCCCTTCTTCGGCGGAACCCTCGAGTGGACCACGAGCTCACCGCCGCCGCCGTACAACTTCCCGGTCATCCCGAGGGTGTCGAGCCCGTACCCGAACTGGGATCGGGTCGAGGGTGGGCTCCAGCTCGACCACGGCCACGAGACGCCGGCGACGACGGTTCGCGACGGCCATTTCGACGAGGTGCTCAAGATGCCGTCCGAGTCGGGCTTGCCGATCGTGCTCGCCTTCTCGGTCACCGTCCTGTTCATCATGCTGCTGACGACCCATTTCGTCGTCGCGGGCATCTTCGCTGGGATTGCGGGGCTCGTCCTTGCCGCGTGGCACGCGCAGGAGCCGGCGGAACAGTGAGCACGGTTCCGTACGCCCAGCGAGTCGCCAAGCCGAACGGCTGGTGGGGGATGGTCGTCTTCGTCGCGACCGAGGCGACGCTGTTCGGGACGCTGATCGGGAGCTACTACGACCTCCGCTTCAGGACTCCGCGCTGGCCGCCCGCCGGTGTGCCCGACCCGAAGGTCGCGGTGCCGCTGATCTTGCTCGCCGTGCTCGTCTCGACGAGCATCCCGGTCCAGCTTGCCTCCGTCTTCGCGCGCGCGGGACGCACCGCCGCCACGCGGCTCGCGCTCCTCACGGCCCTCGTCCTGCAGAGCGGCTATCTCGCCCTGCAGATCCACCTCTATGTCGACGACCTGCACAGGTTCTCGCCGCAGGCGACGGCGTACGGCTCGATCTACTTCACGATGGTCGGTGCGCATCACGCGCACGTGCTCGTCGGGATCGTGCTGGAGGCGTGGCTGCTGCTGCGCCTGTTCGGCGGCAACACCGTCTATCGAGCCGTCGGGGTTCAGGCGACGGCCTTCTTCTGGCACGCGGTCAACGTGCTCGCCGTCGCCGTGACCATCGTCCAGCTCTCGCCGTCGCTGTGAGGCAGCTGCGTCCCGAGCTGATGCAGTGGTACGGCCTCTTCGGCGCCGCCCTCGCCTGGAGCGCCCAGCTCGTCGTCGGCTGGGGCGTCGCCTACGCAGATTGCACGGCCGCTTCGAGACACTGGGGTCTCGACGTCGTCACGTGGGAGATCGTGCTCATGGCAGTGGGGGTGACGCTCGCGGTGCTCGCCGAGGCTGCTGCGATCAACGTCCTGCTCGCAACGCGGCAGCTCGACTACGACGACGTGCCGCCGCTCGGGAGGCGTCACTTCTTCGCCTACGCGGCCGCGCTCGGAAATGTGCTCTTCACCGCCGCGATCCTCCTGAACGGGATCGGCGCCCTCGCGAACGTCACGTGCAGGCCCGCATGAGGGCGCTCCTCGTCTGCGCTGCGGCGGCGCTGCTGTTCGTCCCCGGTGCACATGGCGGAGACCTGGGGGCACAGCTCTACGGCGCCGGCTGCATCACCTGCCACGGGCCGGAAGGTAGGGGCATCGCGGACCGAGGCCCTTCGCTGCGCGGCGCCGGCGCGCGTGCGGCCGACTTCTACCTGCGCACGGGGTACATGCCGCTCGCGAGCCCACACACGCAGCCGGATCGCAGCCGTGTGCTCTTCTCGCAGAGAGAGCTTGCCGCGCTCGTCGCGTACGTGGCGTCACTGGCGCCCGGGCCGCGGATTCCGACGCCGCATCCCGCGCGCGGCAACCTCGCGGAGGGACAGGAGCAATTCACGGAGCACTGCGCCGGCTGCCACCAGATCGTCGCCGAGGGCGGCTACGTCACCAACGCCGTCGCGCCGCCGCTGAAGCACGCAGGCCCCGTCGAGATCGCGGAGGCGGTGCGCACCGGGCCGTACCTGATGCCGCGCTTCTCTGCGCAGCAGATCACGGACGCGCAGCTCGACTCGATCATCCGCTACGTCATCTACGCCAAGCACCCGGACGACCGAGGCGGTTGGGCGCTCGGCCACCTCGGGCCGGTGCCGGAAGGGCTCGTGACGTGGTTCGTCGGCATCGTCCTGCTGGTCGCGACTTGCCTCGTGATCGGAAGGCGGCTGCACCCGTGAGGCGCTGGCTGATCGCGCTCGTGGTGCTCGTGCTCGGACGCCTGCGGCGGCGGCCGGAGCTCGACTCGGGGGGGCGGATCGTGCCACCCGGCGGCCCGGACCGGCGTGCGGAGAGTCTCGTGCTCCTGCTCTTCGCCGGCGCGACCCTGTGCGGCGCCGCGGTGCCGGTGGTCTACGCGTGGGACGCGATCCCGGATCAGACGCAGTTCCTCGGGCTCGCGTTCGGCCTTGCCTTCGCGTTCAGCTCCGCCGCGTGCATCGTGATCGGAAAGCGCCTGGTCGTGACGGAGGAGCTCGAAGAGGACTACGGCCTCTCCCATCCGGACGACCGGGAGGCGCTCGAGCAGCTCGTCGAGGAGAGCGGTGACCGTTTCACACGCAAGCGCCTGCTGTTTCTCGCCGGGGCGGGGGCGGGATCGGCGCTCGGCGCCGCGCTGCTCACACCCGCGGCTTCGCTCGGGCCGGTCTTCGACGTCTCGTCGCTGTACCGCACGCCGTGGCACCGTGGCGTGCGCCTGGTCGACGAGACAGGTCGCGCTCTGCGCGCCGGCGACATCGAAGAGGCGACCTTCTATACGGCGTACCCGGAGCACGCGGACCGCGAGCAGATGGGCGCTCCGGTCGTGGTCGTGCGGCTGAAGCCGGAGCAGCTACGCCTCCCGGACGACCGCCGTGGCTGGGCGCCGGCGGGCATCCTGGCGTACTCGAAGATCTGCACGCACGCGGGCTGCGCGATCGCCCTCTACCGCAAGCCGACCTTCGCGCCGGTGGAGCCTCGGCCGGCGCTCGTCTGTCCCTGCCATTACTCCACCTTCGACGTCGCGAACGGCGGCGGCGTCCTTTTCGGCCCTGCCGGCCGGCCGTTGCCGCAACTGCCGCTGGCGATCGACGCTTCGGGCGGGCTGCGCGCCGCCGGCAACTTCTCCGGCCCCGTCGGCCCGTCATGGTGGGGCGTCCGCAACCACGGCGCGCGCTCGTGATCAGGCGCACCGTCCGCTTCCTCGACGAGCGCAGCGGCGCTGCGCCGTTCCTGCGCAAGGCGCTGCGCTACGTGTTTCCGGATCACTGGTCGTTCCTGCTCGGCGAGGTGGCGCTGTACTCATTCGTGGTCCTCGTCCTGACGGGGATCTACCTGACGCTCTTCTTCAAGCCGAGCCTGGCGGTCGTGCACTACCACGGCGCGTACCTGCCGCTGCGCGGTCGCGAGATGAGCGAGGCGTACGAGTCGACGGTCAACATCTCGCTCAGCATCAAGGCGGGGCTGCTGATGCGACAGACGCATCACTGGGCGGCCGACGTCTTCGTCGCCGCGATCGTGCTGCACCTGCTGCGCATCTTCTTCACCGGTGCCTTCCAGAAGCCGCGCGACCTGACGTACTACATCGGGCTCGTGATGCTGATCTTCGCGCTGCTCGAAGGCTACCTCGGCTATTCGCTCGTCGACGACTTGCTCTCGGGCATGGGCCTGGCGATCGGGTATGGGGTTGCGATGTCGTTGCCGTTCGTCGGCGCGAACATCTCCCAGTTGCTCTGGAACGGCCCTTTTCCAGGAGGGCACGACTTCGAGTCGCGGATGTA
>VAXY01000013.1:19462-53734 GCA_005885085.1 Actinomycetota bacterium
CGCGGCGCGCCATCACACGCAGTTCGCCGAGGGACGGGCGACCGAAAAGAAGGTGGTCGGGATGCCCACCGTCCCCGCGTACGCGCCGCGCTCGCTGGGACTCGCGTTCGCCGTCGCGGCCGTGCTGTTCCTGATGGGGGGTCTGATCCAGATCAACCCGATCTGGCAGTGGGGGCCGTATCACGTGTCGCAGGCGACGAATGGTGCGCAGCCGGATTGGTATCTCGGCTGGCTGATCGGCGCTCTGCGGCTCGTGCCGAACTTCGACGTGACGATCGGTCACTACACCCTCGTGCCGAATCCGTTCTGGGGCGGCGCCGGCTTCCCGATGTTCGTGTTCCTCGTCCTGTTCGCGTGGCCGTCGCTCGAGCGGCGCGTGACCGGTGACTACGCCTTCCACAATCTGCTCGACCGCCCGCGGGACGCGCCGTGGCGGACTGCGATCGGCGTCGCCTTCTTCACGTGGATCTTCGTCGTCTTCCTCGCCGGCGCCGCCGACCGGATGTTCGTGATGTTCGACCTCTCGTATCGCGGCCAGATCTGGGCGTTCCGCGTGCTCGTCTGGGTCCTTCCGGTCGTTGCGCTGTTCGTCGCGAAACGCGTCTGCGAGGAGCTCCTGCGAGGCGAGGTGGTCGAGGTGCGGCGAAAGCTCGTCGAAGCGGAGCCGGTCGGCTAGACAGGCAGCTCGGGCGCGACGCGTTCGGCCAGCGCTTCGGCGACGCCGCGGGCGACCTCAGGCGACTTCTTCACGAGCGCGTCGAAGGCGCGCTCGGTGATCACGAGCACGTGGACGTCGGTCGTCGCCGTGACGCTTGCCGTACGCGGCATCTTGGTCACCAGTGCGATCTCGCCGAAGAAATCGCCGTTCTTCATCGTGTTGATGCGCTTGCCGCCCTTCGTCACCTGCGCTTCGCCTTCGAGCAGAACAACGAATTCGCGGCCCCGGTCACCTTCGGTCGCCATCTCCTTGCCGGCCGGGAGATCGATCTCGTCGGCGATGTGTGCGACGTCCTGGAGGGCGCGTTTGCTGAGCCGCGCGAAGAGCGGCACCTTCTTCAGGAGCTCGATCTTGGCGTCCTTGCGGAGTAGCACAGGACGAATCTATCGCCTTCCGAGCCCTTGGTTACGGTGATCCGGTGGCCGTCGTCCCCGAGATTTTCGGAGCAGCCGCCGGTTTGGCGGGCCTGCTCCTGGTCTTCCTCGGGGTTTCGATCTCGACCTTCCAGTCCTATGCGGGCGATGTGCCGGCGGCGGCGACGGCGCGTTTCCGGCGTGCGGGCGCCCTGATCCTCGGGGCCTTCCTGCTGGGCCTGGTGGATGTGGCCGTCTCGTTCTCGTGGTTGCTGACGCCCGGCCGCGGCCTGCGTGACGTGTCCGTCGTCCTCTTCGCCGTCGAGCTGGCGGCGACCGCGCTGGCGGCCGCCGTCACTGCGTGGGTCGTGCTGTGGCGCTGAGCCTCAACAAGCTCAAGCGTCTCGGCGACGCGAGCTTGACGGAGCTGTTCGAGGAGGACCGCAAGCTCTGGACCGCGATGGTGAAGGACGCGTACGGCTACACGAAGAAGTTCATCGGCGCCGACGTGCGGCCCGACGACGTCGTCCCGACGCTGGTGCCGGCGCTGGAGGTCTCCGACCGCCTGCGCACGTATCTCGCAGGGCGGAAGCTGACGCAGAACTACTGGTACACGTGGTTCGCGGAGCTGATCGTCGACCGTCTCTGGGCTGACCTACACTAGGACGGTGGCGAAGGCCCCGGATGCGGACCGGCAAGCGCGGGAGTACATCGACCGCGTGGTCGAGTCGCACCGCAAGAACGGCTACGGGCTGCGCCTGTCGAAGCAGCGCTACGAGGAAGCGGTCGGCCGGGTCGCCGCCTCGTTCCGCGACCTGATCGACGCCTCGCGTGGCCGACCGACGTCCGGGGTCTGACCCCGGCCCGTTGATTTACGCGAGCAGGCGGCGCAGCACGTAACGCAGGATCCCGCCGTGCCGCAGGTACTCGCGCTCTTGCTCGGTGTCGAGGCGGACGCGGGCGCGGAACTCCTTGTCGTCGGCACGCACCGTCACCTCGCGCGCGTCGCCGTTCTCGACCCCGGCGATCGCGAATTCCTCATGGCCCGAGAGCCCGAGGGAGTCGGCGTTCTGTCCGTCCTGGTACTGAAGTGGCAGGATGCCCATCATCAGCAGGTTCGAGCGATGGATCCGCTCGTACGACTCGGCGATTACCGCGCGCACGCCGAGTAGGTTCGGCCCTTTCGCCGCCCAGTCGCGTGAGGACCCGGTCCCGTATTCCTTCCCGGCAAGCACGATCAACGGCACATCCTCCGCGAGGTAGCGCTCGGACGCCTCGTAGATCGTCATCTCCTCGCCGCTCGGCACGTGCACCGTCCATGTTCCCTCGGAGCCGGGCGCCAGCAGGTTCTTCAGCCGCACGTTGGCGAACGTCCCGCGCACCATCACCTCGTGATTTCCCCGCCGCGAGCCGTAGGAGTTGAAGTCCTTGCGTTCGACGCCGTGCTCGACGAGATAGTGACCCGCGGGCGAGTCGGGCTTGATCGCGCCCGCCGGCGAGATGTGATCCGTCGTCACCGAGTCTCCGACGCGAACGAGGCACCGTGCGCCCGAGATATCCTCGACGCGACCCGGCTCGCGCGACATCCCCTCGAAGTACGGCGGCAGGCGCACGTAGGTCGACTCCGGATCCCAGTCGAACAGCGCGCCCTCCGGCACTGGTAGCTCGCGCCACGCGGGATCGCCAGTGAAGACGTCTGCATACGTTCGCGAGAACATCTCGCCGCGGACGGCGCGGGAGATCGTCTCCTGAATCTCCTCGGCGCTGGGCCAGATCTCATGCAGGTAAACGTCGTTGCCGTCGCCGTCCTCTCCGATCGGCTCGTTCACGAGGTCGACGTCCATCCGCCCGGCGAGGGCATAGGCCACGACGAGCGGCGGCGACGCGAGGTAATTCGCCTTCACCTCGGGGTGGATGCGCGCCTCGAAGTTCCGGTTCCCGGAGAGCACCGAGCACACGACCAGGTCGCCCTCCGCGACCGCGTCGGAGATCGATTCGGGCAAGGGGCCGGAGTTTCCGATGCACGTCGTGCAGCCGTACCCGACCGTCTGGAATCCGAGCTCGTCGAGATACCTCGTCAGGCCCGCCTGCTCGTAGTACTCGGTCACGACCTTGGAGCCTGGCGCGAGCGAGGATTTCACCCAAGGCTTGCGCTTCAACCCCCGTTCGACGGCGCTCTTTGCCAGGAGGCCGGCGCCCACCATCACCTGCGGGTTGGAGGTGTTCGTGCAGGACGTGATCGCAGCGATCACAACTGAGCCGTGCCGGAGCTCGACCTCCTCGCCGTCCACCTCGGCCCTGACAGCGTGTTGGCGTATCGCGACGGCCACGCCGCCGTCCGTCTCGACCTTCGCGCCTTCCCTGATCTCGATGGTCGACGGCGGATCGCTCGCCGGGAACGACTCCGCGATCGCCTCGTCCCGTGCGTTGCCGTAGTCGACGCCGAAGGTCTCGAGCGCGTCGACGAACGAGCGCTTCGCCTCCCGCAACGGGACGCGGTCCTGGGGCCGGCGGGGCCCCGCGAGCGAGGGCTCGACCGTGCCGAGGTCGAGCTCGATCACCTGGGAGTAGTCCGGCTCGTGCTCGGGCTCGTGCCAGAGCGAGTTCTGCTTGCAGTACGCCTCGACGAGGGCGAGCCGCTCCTCGTCGCGGCCGGTCAGCCGCAGGTACTTGAGCGTCTCGTCGTCGACCGGGAAGAAGCCGCACGTCGCGCCGTACTCGGGCGACATGTTCCCGATCGTCGCCCGGTCGGCGAGCGCCAGGGAGGCGAGCCCGGGCCCGAAGTACTCGACGAACTTCCCGACGACGCCCGTCTCGCGAAGGATCTGCGTCACGGTCAGCACGAGGTCGGTCGCGGTCGCTCCCTCCGGCAGCGAGCCGCCGAGCTTGAAGCCGACGACCTGCGGGATCAGCATCGACACGGCCTCGCCGAGCATCGCCGCCTCGGCCTCGATGCCGCCGACGCCCCAACCGAGGACGCCGAGCCCGTTGATCATCGTCGTGTGCGAGTCCGTCCCGACCAGCGTGTCGGGGAACGCCCAGCCGTCGCGTGACTCGACGACGCGCGCCAGGAACTCGAGATTGACCTGGTGGACGATGCCGGTGTTCGGCGGGACGACCTGGAAGTTCTCGAACGCCTGCTGTCCCCAACGGAGGAACGCGTAGCGCTCGCGGTTGCGCTCGAACTCGAGCTCCGCGTTCCGGAAGCGCGCCCGCGCCGTCGCATACTCGTCCACCTGCACCGAATGGTCGATCACGAGCTCAGAGGGAAGCTGTGGATTGATCTTCGCGGGATCGCCGCCCAAGTCCGCCATCGCATTCCGCATCGCCGCCAGATCGACGATCGCCGGGACGCCGGTGAAATCCTGGTGCAGGACCCGCGCGGGACGGTAGGAGATGGCATGCGAGGGCTCGGCCCGGGGATCCCAGCCGGCGATCGCCCGTGCGTCCTCGTCTTCGCCGTGCCGCAGCGCGTTCTCCAGCAGGATCCGGAGGGTGTAGGGCAGGCGCTCCGCGCCCTCGAGCCGCGAAATCTCGTAGCTGCGGTCGCCCGCGGTGAGGGTCGAGGAGCTCACCTGACCGATTCTATGGAACCCCCGCCGCTTCTCATTTGACGAGCGCGCGGCTTCTCCCTAAAGTCCACCAACTCGGTGGACTAATAAGGAGAGCCCATGCGGCGCATTAGCTTGACTTTGATCCTCGCGCTCGCCTTCCCCGCCCTCGCGGCCGGAGCGGCGAAAGACACGAAGCTCGCGTTGGTCGCGTACTCAACGCCCCGTGAGGCGTATGCACAGCTGATCCCGGCCTTCCAGAAGACTGCGGCCGGCAACGGCGTGAGCTTCTCGCAGTCCTACGGCGCGTCGGGCGAGCAAAGCCGGGCGGTCGCATCCGGGCTCGACGCCGACATCGTCGCGTTCTCGCTCGCGCCGGACATCACCTCGCTCGTCCAGAAGAAGCTCGTGCCTCAAAGTTGGAACAGGGACAAGTGGCACGGGATGGTCACGCGCTCGGTGGTCGTGTTCGTCGTGCGCGACGGCAACCCGAAGAAATTGAAGACGTGGAACGACCTGCTCAAGCCGGGCGTGCAGATCGTGACGCCGAACCCGTTCACGTCCGGCGGCGCACGCTGGAACGTGATGGCGGCATACGGCGGCGCGCTGCGCGCCGGCAAGACGCCGAAGCGGGCCCAGGCCTACCTGGCCCAGATGTGGAAGCACGTGGTCGCGCAGCCGGCCAGCGCCCGCGAAGGGCTGGCGACGTTCCTCGCGGGCCGCGGCGACGTCTTCCTCGCCTACGAGAACGAGGCGCTGTTCGCGCAGCAGAAGGGCCAGCCGGTGCAGTTCGTGATCCCGAAGGCGACGATCCTGATCGAGAACCCGATCGCGGTCACGACGACGTCCACGCACAAGCAGCAGGCTCAGGCGTTCGTGAACTTCCTGCACACGAAGCCCGCGCAGCGGATCTTCGCCCAAAACGGCTACCGGCCAGTGATCAAGGGCGTGACCCAGGGCCTGAACTTCCCGGTGCGGCCGCAGCTGTTCACGATCAAGTACGTCGGCGGCTGGGCGCAGGTGGAGAAGAAGTTCTTCGACCCGCGCACGGGGATCATGGCCAAGATCCAAGGATCGAGTGGCGGCTAGAGCCGCCGCTCTTCCGGCTCCCAGGGCCCGGCGCTCGGCGGCGCCGGGGCTTGCCGTCGGTCTCAGCACGCTCTATCTGAGCGTGATCGTCCTGCTCCCGCTCGCGGCGCTCGGCTGGCGCGCGCACGGGTGGAACGCGATCACAACCCCACAGGCCGTCTCGGCGCTCGAGTTGACGCTCGTCGCGTCGGGCGTCGTCGCCTTGATCAACGCGGTCGCGGGCACGGCAATCGCCTGGACGCTCGTCCGCGACCGGTTCTTCGGCCAGGGCGTCGTCAACGCGCTCGTCGACCTGCCGTTTGCGCTGCCCACGATCGTCGCCGGCCTGACGCTGCTCGCGCTGTACGGCCCGAGGTCGCCGGGCGGCGTCGACGTCGCGTTCACGCGCTGGGCGATTCTCGTCGCGCTCTTGTTCGTGACGCTGCCGTTCGTCGTCCGGACGGTGCAGCCGGTCCTGTTCGAGCTGGACACCGAGATGGAGGACGCCGCTGTCTCCCTCGGCGCCTCCCGGATGGCGACGTTCCGTCGCGTGATCTTCCCGAACATCCTGCCCGCGATTCTGTCCGGCGTCGCGCTCGCGTTCGCACGTGCGATCGGGGAATTCGGGGCCGTCGTGTTGATCTCCGGCAACCTGCCCTTCAAGACCGAGGTCGTCTCGGTGTACGTCTTCGGCCGGATCGAGAGCGGCGACACCGGTGGAGCCGCGGCCGCTTCGGTCGTCATCCTCGGGATCTCGTTCGGCGTCCTGCTCGCAATCGGCGGCGTCCGCCGCTGGGCGACGCGCCATGATCGGTAGGTACGCCCTCCGCTTCGGCGCGCTCGGCTACCTCGCCGTTCTCCTTGCGGCCCCGGTCGGGTACGTGTTCTGGCGGACGTTCGAGCACGGCTTCTGGCCGGCCTGGCACGCCGTCACCGCGCCTGACGCACTGCATGCGCTGAAGGTGACGCTGATCCTCGCAATCGTGCGCCACCGCTTCCCGGGATCAGGCGTCTTCAACGCCGTCGTCGACCTTCCGCTCGCGCTGTCGCCTGTCGTCGTGGGCCTCGCACTGGTGCTCTTGTACGGCCGCGGCGGCTGGCTCGGCGGACACCACGTCGTGTTCGCGCTGCCTGGCATGGCGCTCGCGACCATCTTCGTCTCGCTGCCGTTTGTCGTGCGGGAGGTCGTCCCCGTGCTGCGCGAGATCGGGACGGAGCAGGAACAGGCGGCCGCGACGCTCGGAGCGTCCGCCTTGCAGACGTTCGCGCGCATCACGTGGCCGGCCATCCGCTGGGCGACGGCGTACGGCGTGGTGCTGACGACGGCACGGGCGCTCGGCGAGTTCGGCGCAGTGAGCGTCGTCTCCGGGCACCTGGCGGGACAGACGGAGTCGCTGACGCTGTACGTGCAGGACCGCTATCAGGCGTTCGACGAGGTCGGCGCGTACGCCTCAGCCGTGCTGCTCGCACTGATCGCCGTCGCCACCCTCATCCTGATGACGACGCTGAAGCCGAAGCAGGAGACACGATGATCGAGGTCCGGGGGATCGTGAAGCGCTTCGGTGACTTCACTGCGCTCGACGGCGTGTCGGTCGAGGTGCCTGCCGGGTCGCTGACCGCGTTGCTAGGGCCGAGCGGCAGCGGCAAGTCGACCCTCCTGCGCGTGATCGCGGGACTCGAGCAGCCGGACGAAGGCGTCATCTGTCTGGCAGGACAAGACGTGACCAAGATCCCGCCGCAGGCGCGCGGGGTCGGCTTCGTCTTCCAGCACTACGCCGCGTTCAAGCACCTGACGGTCTGGGAGAACGTCGCCTTCGGCCTCAAGATCCGGCGTCGCCCGCGCGCCGAGATCCGACAGCGCGTCACGGAGCTGCTCGAGCTCGTGCAGCTGGCGCGGCTAGGCGACCGCTATCCGGCGCAGCTCTCAGGCGGGCAGCGGCAACGGATGGGACTGGCGCGCGCCCTCGCGGTCGATCCGAAGGTCCTCTTGCTCGACGAGCCGTTCGGAGCGCTGGACGCGCGCGTCCGCAAGGAGCTGCGGAGCTGGCTCCGCCGTCTGCACGACGAGACGCATACGACGACGGTGATCGTCACGCACGATCAGGAAGAGGCGATGGACGTCGCCGATCGCGTCGTCCTCATGAACGGGGGCCGCATCGAGCAGGAGGCGACCCCACGGGAGCTGTACGACCGGCCGGCGAACGAGTTCGTGATGTCCTTCGTCGGGCCGGTGAACCGTCTCGGCGACGCCTTCATCCGGCCGCACGACGTCGAGCTGCTGTTGGAGCCGAACGGCTCGACGCAGGAGGCGATGGTGCAGCGCCTTGTCCACCTCGGCTTCGAGGTCCGAGTCGAGCTCATGCGTGACGACGGCGAGGTGCTCTCCGCCCAGCTGACACGGGAGCAGGTGGAGGCGCTCGAGTTGCTACCAGGTCAGATCGTCCACGTCAGGCCGACCCGGCAGACCGTGTTTCAGTGAGGCTGCCACGCATCGGGATTCGCGGCGAGCTGTTCGATGGTCGCGGGCAAATCGCCCAGCGCGACGTCCGCGATCGTCACGTGCTCCAAGAC
Organism: Actinomycetota bacterium; assembly: GCA_005885085.1. Taxonomy (GTDB): domain Bacteria; phylum Actinomycetota; class Thermoleophilia; order Gaiellales; family Gaiellaceae; genus 3-1-20CM-4-69-9. The sequence goes on from VAXY01000013.1 coordinate 27,724, forward strand.
AGCACGCAGGTTCGCGCGTACCGCGATCCAGACGTCGCGTAACCGGGCTGCCGAGCCTGCGTACTCGACTTGCTCGGGACCGAGACCGCGCACGTTCGCGATCGGCCCTTCGACGGCGCGCACGACCTCGGCGACGGTGATCTCGTCCGCCGCCCGTGCGAGCCAGTAGCCGCCCTCCACGCCGCGCTGACTGCGGACGATGCCCGCGTGCCGCAGGTCGCCGAGGATGTTCTCGAGGAACTTGAGCGGGATCTCCTGCGCCTGCGCGATCCGCTCGCCCTTGACCGGCCCGTCGGCGCCGGCCGCGAGCTCGATCACCGCCCGCAGCGCGTAGTCCGCCTTTGCCGAGACGCGCACCCCGCCATTGTGAGCGAACTGCAACTGCCGGGGTCTGACCCCAAGAAGGGGTCAGACCCCGGCCCTGGCTGCTAGCCGAAGACGACGACGTAGAACGCGTGGTCCGAAGGCACTGCCGCGCTGTTCCGCGTCTGAACGAACAGGTGCGTGTTCGTGTCGAAACCCGTCGGGCAGGTCAGCCCTTCGCTGCCGCCCCCGCACGGGCCGGCGGTAGTCTCCCCCCGCTGGTCGGCTACGTCGCCTGCGTAGGCGCCGGACGCAAGGATCGGATGGCCGCTCACCGCGGCGCTGAAGGTCAGGATGTAGTTGCCGGAGCTCGGATGCGCCCCGAGCGCGATGCCGCCGGACTGCGCGGCGATCCCTCCGTCAGGGCGCACGAGCGCCCACCGCAAAGTCGCGCCTCCTCCCGCGGCTCCCGCCGGGCCTGCAGGTCCCGCAGGTCCCGCCGGCCCCGCCGGGCCCACCGGCCCGATCGCGCCCCGCGGCAGCTGACCGGACTTGAAGTCACGGGCCAGCAGGCTGTGATCCTTCACCTGCACCGTCGTGACGCTGTTCCGCGGCAACGCCTTACTGGCCGCGTACCCGGTCCCCCCGAGCACGAGTAGCAGCGCGATGCACCCGATCACCATGGCCGGGGACGGCCGCAGTCGTTTGAACCACCTCATTCGCCTCACCTCACAGGGTCGTTTTCGGGCGATATCGCCGGAAACCGTAGGACGTACACCGTTAGAGCCGTGTAAAGGCCGCAGACACCTATGTGCCTGAGCTCTCGGCCGCTTGCACCGAGCGGACGAAGGTGACGAACAGCAAGCCGCCGGCAAGATTTCCCGCCACGGCCAGGCCGAGGTTCGCCAGCAGCTGCGAGAGATCGACGTCCGCGCCGTAACGCATGCCGAAGACGAGTTCGAGCGTGCTGACGATCGCGTGGTTGAACGTCCCGAGCAGGATCAGCGCCCCGGTGATCCAGGCCATCACGATGCGCACGCCGAGGGAGTCCGCAGCGCCCTCGACGAACCAGGTCATCAGGGTCATCAGTGCGCCCGCGACGAGCGCGCTGAGGAACGACGTCAGCGTCGAGTAGCCCGCGATGTGCTCCGCGAGTGTCACCAGCGGCTCGCCGCTCCCGTCCGGAAGCACGCCGTGCGATGTCAGGATGACGGCCACGAGCACGCCGCCGAGGATGTTGAGCACCAACGCGACGGCCCACAGCTCACCGAGCTTCAACCAGGAGCCGAGCCGGTCGCGGTCGAGGCCCGCGACGGGAATCAGGAAGTTCTCCGTGAAGAGCTCAGAACGCCCGACGACAATGAAGACGAAGCCGATGCCGAAGGCCACCGCGCCGACGAGGTGCCGTGCGCTCCCGTCGATCGTGCGCACGGCTAGCGCGTACGCCGCGACGCCGAACGCGACGTCGAAGCCGCCGACGAGCGCCGTCGCTGCCAGCTCGACTGCGGGCCGTCTGAGCCGTCGCTGCCCCTCTTGCCGCGTCTCCCGGTAGATCTGCTCCGGCTCACGCGCCGAAGGCATCAGAGCTTAGGGAGCAGCTCGTTCTGCGCGAACGTGAGAAACCCGGCCTGGTCGGGGCCGACCTGGTGGAAATACACGTGGGTGTAACCCGCCTGGTCGTACTCCTTGATCCGGTCGAGGTACTCGTCGGGATCCGGCCCGAGTGTGAGCGTGCCCTCGAGCTCGTCCGCATTGCGGTCCTCGACGAGTTGCTCGTAGCTCCTGTGACGCCGATCCCTCCACCAAGGCATTCGGCCATACCTCGAACGCTGTCTTCTTCGCCTCGTCCTTCGACTGGGCGTAGTGGACCGTGATCTGACCGTACTTCGGCTTGCCCTTGCCGCCGCCCTGCTCGAACTTCTCGATGATCTCTTCCTCGGGCGCGACGTTCACGAGCGCGTCGCCGATCCGGCCCGCGAGCTCCGCCGCCTGCGGCTGCATCGCGGCCACCGCCACCTCGACCGGCTCGTCAGGGAGGTCGAAGATGCGCAGGTTTTCGACCGTGTAGTGCTTGCCGCGGTGTGTCTGGTACCCGCCCTGCCAGAGCAGCCGCATCACCTCGACCGCCTCTTCCAACATCTCGAGCCGTTCGTCGGCTGCGGGCCATTTCGCCCCGAGCACGTGCTCGTTCAGGTTCTCGCCGGTACCGACACCGAGGAAGAAGCGGCCCGGCATCAGGCAAGCGACGGTCGCCGCACCATGCGCGACGATCGCCGGATGGATCCGGATCAGCGGGCAGGTCACGCCCGTGCCGATCCGGAATCTCTCCGTGGCCTGTGCGATCGAGCCGAGCACCGACCATACGAACGCGCTGTGACCCTGCGCGTTCGTCCAGGGGTGGATGTGGTCGGAGATCAGCCCGAACCCGAAGCCTGCCTGCTCCGCCGCGCGCGCATGCCGCACCAGAGCTGCAGGCGAATGCTCCTCCGAGGAGAGCGCGTAGCCAAGCTCCACCGGCAGTCCTTACCGAGGGCTGCGATGTTTTACTCCTCTTGCGCTTGGTAGATAGCGCGCGATGGGCTTCTCGAAGCTCGTCGAGTCGTGGCCGGTCGTACGGCAGTTTCGAGAGGGCGACCCGCTCGGGTTGGGCCGTGCCGTACGCTCGGAGCGCTCGCGGACGCTGACACCTCGCATCGACGAGGCAGATCAGGTGGCGCATTCGATCTGCCCGTACTGCGCCGTCGGCTGCGCCCAACTCGTGTACGTCAAGGACGGCGAGGTCGTCCAGATCGAGGGCGATCCCGCCAGCCCGGTCTCGCGCGGCCGCCTCTGCCCGAAGGGCGCTGCGTCCCAGAACTACGTCCAGAGCCCCTTGCGCGAATACAAGGTCAAGTACCGCCGGCCCTACGGAAACGCGTGGGAAGAGCTGCCGCTCGACGAGGCGATGGACATGATCGTCGACCGCGTTGTCGGCACCCGCGAGGAGAACTGGCAGACGGAGAATGAGCAGGGCGATCCGGTGAGGCGCACGCTCGCGATCGGGAACCTGGGCGGCGCGACGCTCGACAACGAAGAGAACTACCTGATCAAGAAGCTGATGACGGCGCTCGGCGTCGTCCAGGTCGAGAACCAAGCGCGCATATGACACAGCTCCACGGTCCCCAGTTTGGGGACCTCGTTCGGCCGAGGCGGTGCGACGACCTTCCAGCAAGACCTGCAGTACTCGGACTGCATCCTGATCATGGGCTCGAACATGGCCGAGAACCACCCGGTCGGATTCCAATGGGTGATGGAGGCCAGGGAGCGCGGCGCGCAGGTGATCCACGTCGATCCGCGCTTCACCCGCACGAGCGCAATGGCGACAACGTGGGTTGGCATCCGCGCCGGCTCCGACATTGCCTTCCTCGGCGGGATCGTCAACTACATCCTCGAGCACGGCCGCTGGTTCGACGAGTACGTCAAGACGTACACGAACGCACCGGTCCTGATCGACGAGAAGTACGAGGACACCGAGGCGCTCGACGGCTTCTTCTCCGGCTGGAACCCACAGGAGGGTCGATACGGCGAGTACGACATCACCACGTGGGCGTACGAGGGGACGGAGCCGCAGACCGCTCCCGGCTCGAAGGCGAGCCACACCCGCGGCGAGCAGTCCGGACACGGCGGACACGGCGGCGGTCTCTCACACGGTGAGCCGCCCGAGGAGGATGAGACGCTGCGGCACCCGCGCTGCGTCTTCCAGATCCTGAAACGTCACTTCGCGCGCTACACGCCCGAGTTCGTCGCCGAGACGTGCGGCTGCACGCCGGAGGAGTTCACGGCCGTCGCGGAGGCGCTGTGCGCCAACTCCGGACGCGAGCGCACGAGCTCGATCGTGTACGCCGTCGGCTGGACGCAGCACACCGTCGGTGTCCAGATCATCCGCGCGGCGGCGATCATCCAGCTGCTGCTCGGGAACGTCGGCCGTCCGGGCGGCGGCGTGATGGCGTTACGCGGACACGCGTCGATCCAGGGCTCCACCGACCTCGCGACGCTCTTCAACATCCTTCCGGGCTATCTCTCGATGCCGCAGTCCGACGCCAAGGGCGGCCTGAAGAAGTACATCGAGAGCGCCACCGCGCCGGCGGGCTGGTGGGGCCGGGCCGACACGTACATCGTCAGCCTGCTCAAGGCGTGGTGGGGGGCGGCGGCGACGAAGGAGAACGACTTCTGCTTCGAGTACCTGCCGAAGATCGACGAGGACCACTCCGAGTACTGGACGTTCGTGCAGATGCTCGAGGGAAACGTCAAGGGCTACATCGTCGTCGGCGAGAACCCGGTCGTCGGGTCCGCGAACGGGAGACTGCACGCGAAGGGCCTGACGAAGCTCGACTGGCTCGTCGTGCGCGACCTCGTCGAGATCGAGACCGCCGCGTTCTGGCAGGAGGCGCCCGACGAGATCGGCACGGAAGTCTTCTTCCTGCCGGCGTCGTCGCACGTCGAGAAGGACGGGTCGTTCACGAATACGCAGCGGCTCGTGCAGTGGCACTTCAAGGCCGTCGACGCGAAAGAGGACTGCCGTTCCGAGCTGTGGTTCTACTACCACCTCGGGCTCAAGATCCGTGAGCGGCTGAAGGGCTCGCAGGATCCGAAGGACCAGCCGATCCTCGACCTCAGCTGGCACTACCCGACTCACGGCGAGCACAACGAGCCGAGCGCCGAGGCCGTGCTCGCCGAGATGAACGGCCGGGACGACAATGGCAAGGCGCTGCCTGGCTACAAGCAGCTGAAGGCTGACGGCTCGACGGCGTCCGGGTGCTGGCTGTACGCGGGCATCTACGCCGACGAGGTCAACCAGGCCGCGCGCAAGAAGCCGTGCTGGGAGCAGGACTACGTCGCCGCCGAGTGGGCGTGGTCGTGGCCGGCGAATCGGAGGCTGATGTACAACCGCGCCTCCGCGGCCCCGGACGGGCAACCGTGGTCGGCGCGCAAGCAGTACGTGTGGTGGGACGCCGGGGAGAAGAAATGGACGGGCAAGGACGTCCCCGACTTCGACGAGCAGAAACCGCCGGACTACGAGCCGAGCGATGACGCGGAGGGCCCGGACGCCATCCGCGGCGACCATCCGTTCATCATGCAGTCGGACGGGCAGGGCTGGCTCTACGTCCCACAGGGGCTCCTCGACGGCCCGCTGCCGACGCACTACGAGCCGCACGAGTCGCCGTTCCAGAACCCGCTCTACAGCCAGAGCGCCAATCCGCGCCGCCAGCGGTTCGATCGGCCCGAGGATCCGCAGAACGACCCGGATGGCTACCCGTACGTCGTGACGACGTACCGGTTGACGGAGCACCACACGGCCGGCGGCATGTCGCGGTTCGTGCCGTACCTCTCCGAGCTACAGCCCGCGATGTTCTGCGAGGTGCATCCCGAGCTGGCGCGCGAGCGCGGGCTCGTCCACGGCGGCTGGGCGACGATCCGCACCTCCCGGGCCGAGATCGAGGCACGCGTGCTCGTCACCGACCGGATCAAGCCGGTGCGGTCGAACGGCCGCGTCGTGCACCAGGTCGGTCTGCCGTACCACTGGGGCTCACGACCTCGCGCACATGACGCTCGACCCGAACGTACACATCCAGGAGGTCAAGGCGCTCACGTGCGACATCCGGCCGGGACGGCGCACGCGATGAGCGACTTCGCCACTCTCGTGGACCTCACGGGCGAGCCGGACGGTTGGTCGGAGACCTATGGCGACGAGACGCAGCCGCGCATGGGCTTCTTCACGGACACGTCGATCTGCATCGGGTGCAAGGCCTGCGAGGTGGCGTGCAAGGAGTGGAACGTGATCCCTGAGGACGGCCTCGTCTGGACCGGCGAGTCCTACGATCACACGTCGACGCTCGGCGCGAACTCGTGGCGGCACGTCGCGTTCGTCGAACAGAGGAAGCCGTTGCGCGGCGAGGACGGCGGCGGAGACGCGCTCCGCTGGCTGATGTCGTCGGACGTGTGCAAGCACTGCACGCACGCCGCGTGCCTCGACGTCTGTCCGACGGGATCGCTCTTCCGCACGGAGTACGGCACGGTCGTCGTACAGGAGGACATCTGCAACGGCTGCGGCTACTGCGTCCCGGCCTGTCCCTTCGGCGTGATCGACAAACGCCACCTGCCGAGGCCGGGGTCTGACCCCGCTGGGGTCAGACCCCAGGAGGACGGGCGCGTCTGGAAGTGCACGCTCTGCTACGACCGGCTCAAGGGCGGACACGAGCCCGCGTGCGCCAAGGCATGTCCCACGAAGTCGATCCAGTTCGGCGAGGTCGACGAGCTCCGCGAACGTGCCGACGCGCGGCTCGCGAAGCTCCAGGCCGAGGGTTGGAACGGACCGCAGCTGTACGGACGCGATCCCGGTGACGGTGTCGGTGGTTTCGGCGCCTTCTTCCTGCTGCTGGACGAGCCCGAGGTCTACGGGCTGCCGCCGGATCCCGTCGTGGCGACGAAAAACTTGCCGGAGATGTGGAGCACGGCGGCAATCGCGGCTGGCGCACTCGTCGTCGGCGTGCTCGGTGCCTTCGTCGGAGGGTCCCGGTGAGCGAGTCGATCACGGCCGTCGGCAGCGAGATGCGGTCGTACTACGGGCGGCCGATCTTGAAGGAGCCGGTCTGGCAACCCGAGATCCCGTGGTACCTCTTCACCGGCGGGCTTGCCGGCGCCTCGTCGATCCTCGGCCTCGCCGCCCGCGCGACCGGCAACCGGCCGCTCGCGAAGGCGGCGCTGTACATCAGCATGGCCGGGGACGCCGTCAGTCCCGCGCTGCTCGTTTCGGACCTCGGCCGCCCGGAGCGCTTCTTGAACATGTTCCGCGTCTTCAAGGTGACGTCGCCGATGAGCGTCGGCTCGTGGATTCTCGGCGCCAGCGGCGCCTCGACCACGGTCGCGACCGGCCTCGAGCTGCTCGACCGCGCCCCGCGGCTGAAGGTCGTGGCCGAGACGGTCTCGGCCGCGCTCGGCGCGCCGCTCTCCGTCTACACCGCGACGCTCGTGTCCGATACGGCCATTCCCGTCTGGCACGAGGCACGACACGAGCTGCCGTTCGTGTTCGGCGCGAGCGCGGCGGCGAGCGCGGGCGCGGCAGCGGCGGCCGTGGTCGCGCCGGCCGACGCCGGCCCAGCCCGTCGGCTCGCGGTCGGGGGCGTCGTGGCGGAGAACGCGGCGATGCTGGCGATGGAGGCGCGCCTCGGGATGGTCGGCGAGCCGTACCACCGGGGCGAGGCCGGAAGGTACAACTGGATCGCCAAGGCGTGCACGATCGCGGGCGGCGCGCTCCTCGCGACGTCGGCCAGGCGCAGCCGGTTTGCGGCGACCGCGGGGAGCGGTCTCGTGCTCGCCGGGGAGGCGGCGCTGCGCTGGTCGGTGTTCAAGGCCGGGTTCCAGTCCGCGAGAGATCCCAGGTACGTCGTCGAGCCGCAGCGGCGGCGAAGGGAGAGGCCCGAGCAGGGCTCGTAAAGGCTTTCGGATACGTGTTCCGTCCGGCGGCGCCGGGTAGGGCGCGGCCATGACCCGGCTGGCGGCATGGCTCTCCTGGTCCGGGGGCTTGTTCGTCCTGTGGCTTCTGCTCGTCGGCACCGTCCAGGACGTCGAGCTGATCGCCGGCCTATGTGCCGCGGCCGTCGGCGCCACGGCGGTCGAGGTCGTACGGTCGCAGCGACTGCTCCGGTTCCGGGTGGAGCGGCAGTGGCTCTGGCTCGTCCGGCGGCCGCTCAGGCGCGTCGTGCCGGACTTCTTCGTCGTCCTGTCGGCGCTGGTTCGGCCTTCGCGTGGGCGGTTTCGACGGATCGAGTTCCCGACGGGCGGCGAGCGCGCCGTCGACTCGGGCCGCCGCGCCTTCGCCGTCCTCGGCCCCTCGCTCGCGCCGAACCGGCTGGTCGTCGACGTCGATCCGGACAGCGGCGAAGCGCTCGTCCACGACCTCGTGCCCTCGTCGGCCCCGCCCGAGCTGCTGTGAACGTCTGGCTGTGGGGCGCGACGGCCCTGCTGCTCGGCGTCTTGCCGTGCGGCTGGGTGGCCGTGCGCGCGTCGCGCGTCGACGCGCTCGTCGGGCTGCAAACGGCCGGGACGGTCGTGACGCTGGCGCTCGTCCTGCTGGCGGAGGGATTCCACCGCTCCTCGTACATGGGCGTCGCGGTGACGCTTGCCTTCCTGTCGTTCGTCGGGACGCTGCTGATCGCGCGCTTCCTGGGAGGCCATCTATGAGCGCCCACGACGTCGTCCTCGGCGTTCTCGTCGGCGCGGCCGTCGCGGGCGAGCTGCTCTGCTGCATCGGGCTCGTCGTGATGCGCGACGTGTACGACCGCCTGCACTACGCGATGGCCGCGTCGGCTGTGCCGCCGTTTCTGGTGGCCGCAGCAGTGCTTGTGGAGGAGGACTGGACGCAGCCCGGCATCAACGCTCTGCTGATCGCCGTCGCGCTGTTCTTCGTCTGTCCGGTTCTGGCACACGCGACCGCGCGGGTCGCGCGAACCCGGCGTCGATGATTCCGCTGCAACTCGTCACGATCGCCCTGGTCGGGCTCGGCGGACTCGCGGTCGTGACGTCGCGAGACCCGTTGCGGCAGACGATCGTCGCCGGGCTCTACGGCCTCGTGCTCGTCGTCCTGTTCGTGGTGCTCCAGGCCCCGGATGTCGCTCTGTCGGAGCTGGTCGCCTCGACGGTTGCGTTTCCGTTCATCGTGCTCGCGGCGCTCGCGAAGCTGCGCGACCGCCGTCGCGAATGAGCCGCAACGTCCGTCTCGGCCTCTTCGCCGCGGCGGGCGCGATGCTCGCCGCGCTGCTCGTCTGGGGCTTCACGGGGCTGCCGGCGTTCGGCGACTTCCAGGGCGAGTACGGCTGGATCCTCAACGACGTTGCGGGCCACGAACGACACGTCACGAACGTCGTCGCGTCGGTTGTCTTCGACTATCGCGGTTTCGACACGCTCGGAGAGGAGTTCATCCTCTTCGCCGCCGCGATCGGCGTTGCCCTGCTGTTGCGCGAGGCGCGGGACGACCGCGAGCGGCCTCGAGACGAAGTGCGCAGCGACGCCGTCAGAGCGGTCGGTCTGATGCTCGTCGGGCCGACGGTCGTCGTCGGCCTCTATCTCGTCGCCCACGGCTATCTGACGCCCGGCGGCGGCTTCCAGGGCGGCGTGGCCGTCGCCGCCGGCGTGGTGTTGCTCTACGCGGCTGGGCGGTACCGGGCGTACAGCGCCGCGAGCCCGCACGGGCTGGTCGAGTTGGCGGAGGGCGCCGGTGCCGGCGCGTACGCCGCCGTCGGCGTCGCCGCGCTGTTCGCGGGCGGTCTGTTCCTGGAGAACGTCGTCGAGCTCGGGACGAGGGGGACGCTCGCATCCGGCGGCACGATCCCGATCCTCAACGCCGCGGCCGGCCTCGAAGTGACGGCGGCGGTCGTCCTGCTCCTCCACGAGTTCCTCGAGGAGGTCATGTACCCGGCGTGACGCTGCTTCCGTATCTCCTAGCGGCCTGGCTGTTCCTCGTCGGCCTCTACGGCGTCGTCACGAGCCGGCACCTCGTGCACCTCGTGATCTGCCTGAGCGTGATGCAGTCGGCCACCTACGTCCTGCTGCTCGCGATCGGCTACCGGAGCGGCAAGAAAGCTCCGATCTTCACCGCCGGCGTGCCCGTGAAGGTCGGCGCCGTCGATCCCGTCGTGCAGGCGCTGACGCTGACCGACGTGGTCGTGAGCGTGACCGGCGTCGCTCTCCTGCTCGCGCTCGTGGTCGAGATCTGGAAGCGGGCTGGCACCGTCGATCCCGACCGGCTGCGGCGGAAGGAATTGTGAGCTCGACGCTCGTCCCGCTCGTCGTCGCCGTGCCGCTGCTCGCAGCGGCCGCGCTGGGAGCTCTCGGAAACTTCGCACCGTCCCGGTTCGACAATCTCGTCGCGATCGCGGTGGCAGTGGCGGTGACCGTGTTCTCCGTGCTGCTGATCTTCCGCTCCGCGGATCAGACGATCCACTACTGGTTCGGAGGCTGGAAGCCTCGCAGCGGCATCGCGATCGGCATCTCTTTCAGCGTCGATCCGCTCGTTGCGGGAGTCGCCGCGCTGATCGGCGTGCTCGCGACGGCTGCGCTCGTCGTCAGCTGGGATTACTTCGGCGAACAGGTGCCGCAGCACTTTCACGTCCTGATGCTCATCTTCCTTGGCTCGATGACGGGTTTCGCACTTTCCAGTGACCTGTTCAACATGTTCGTCTTCTTCGAATTGATGAGCATCGCGGCGTTCGCGCTCACCGGTTACCGGATCGAGCAGTCATCGGCGCTGCAGGGGGCGATCAACTTCGCGGTCGTGAACTCGATCGGCGCGTTCATGCTGCTGACCGGGATCGCGCTGCTGTACGGCCGCACGGGTGCGCTCAACCTCGCGCAGATCGGGCAGGTGCTGTCGCGCGGACGTGCGGACGGGCTCGTGGTCGTCGCGTTCACACTCGTGGTCGTCGGGTTTCTGACCAAAGCCGGCGCGGTGCCGTTCCACTTCTGGCTCTCCGACGCCTACGCAGTCGCCCCGGCGCCCGTCTGCATCCTCTTCGCCGGGGTCATGAGCGACCTCGGCCTGCATGCCACCGGCAGGACGTACTGGGAAGGATTCTCAGGTGTGCTCGGCGCGGACGCGGGCTCCGTCCGTGGGGTGCTGGTCGGCCTGGGCGTCGGGACGGCTCTCCTCGGCGGCGCGATGGCATTCGTGCAAGCCGGGCTCAAGCGGATGCTCGCGTTCGTAGTGATCAGCCATGTGGGTATCTTCCTCGCCGCGATCGGTCTGCTCACGGCGCGCGGGCTCGCCGGTGCGACGGTGGGCATTGTTGCGGACGGGCTGGTGAAGGGTGCCCTGTTCTGCGCGGTCGCGTCGCTTGCGCGGCGCCTCGGCGAGACCGACGAGCTGTCACTACACGGTCGCGGCACGCCGATCCCGATCACGGGTGCGGTCCTCGGCGTCGGTGCCGTCGGGCTCGCGGTGGTCCCCCCGTTGGCGATCCTGTCCGGCGACGGGTGGCTGCGCGGCCTGCTCGTCGTTGCGAGTGCGCTGACGGGCGGCGCGGTCCTCCGTGCGGCGGGAAGGATTTTCCTCGGCCTCGGGCCGAAGCAGGACGAGCTGCTCGTCGAGCCTCAGGCAGGCGCGGAGGCCGAGCTCCGTCGCGCACCGCGCGCCGGCGCGCTGCTCTGGCTGCCCGGAGTCGCCTTGCTCGCGGCGGGACTGACGCTCGCGTTCACGCCAGGCCTCGCGCGCCGCGCGGTCCAGCATGCCAAGCTCAGCGTCGATCGACCTGCGTTAGCACGCGAGACGTTGCACGGCGTGCGCACGCCCCTGCCGAAGCCGAGCTTCGAGCGGAGCCCCGCTGCCTACGCCTACGCCGGCGCCGCGGGGCTGCTGGCGATCGGGTTCGCCGCGCTCGGGCTCTATCGCCGTCGCGTGCCCGTGCTGGTCGCGGCGCCGATGCACCGCCTGAAGTTGCTGCACGACGGCGTCGTGGGGGAGTACGTCACATGGCTCACGGTCGGCACCGCCGTCATCGGGGTCCTCTTCGCCGTTCTGATCGCCAAACGCCCTTAACGCAGCGTTAACGGACCACAACCCAGCGTTAAGAGCCGCCTGGCTAGAAACACCCTGGATGGATCACACCCTCCTTCCACGCCGCGCCGCCGGGCTCATTGCCTCTGCCGTCCTGGGTGGAGTTGTTGCGCTCGGCGGCGCGGCCGCGTTGGGAAGGCTGGGCGAAAAGACGACGGTGATCCGCGAGGAGGCGGCACTGAGCTCTTCTGAGCCCGCTGCCTTCCCGAACGGCCGGCGGGAGTCGATCAACGCGATCTACCGCGCGTCGGCACCGGGTGTGGTGCACATCGAGACGACCACGCGCGTCCAGCAGCCCCTCGATCCGTTCTTCGGCAATCCTTTCGGGACGACGCAGACGCAGCGCGCGCTCGGCTCCGGCTTCGTGATCGACAAGGCCGGTCACATCGTCACGAACTACCACGTCGTTCGCGGGGCCAACACGATTCAGGTCAGCTTCTCGAACAACGAGCGTTTCAAGGCAAGGCTCGTCGGTGTCGACCCGTCCACCGATGTCGCGGTGCTCAAGGTCGACGTCAAGTCCCGGGCGCTGAAAGCTCTGCCCTTGGGCGATTCCGACAGCGTCCGCGTCGGCGACGAAGTGATTGCGATCGGGAACCCGTTCGGCCTCGATCGTTCGGTTACCGCGGGCATCGTCAGCGCCGTTCAGCGGCGGATCGAAGCGCCGAACCGGCTCTCGATCTCGCACGTGATCCAGACGGACGCGGCGCTGAACCACGGCAACTCGGGCGGTCCCCTGCTCAACGCACAGGGCGAGGTGATCGGCGTGAACGCGCAGATCGAGACCGGCGGCGTCAGCGACGGGAACGTGGGCAATCGGGTTCGCGATTCCGATCAACACCGTGAAGGACGTCGTCGCCGGCCTGATCAGGCACGGGAAGGTCGAGCATGCGTTCCTCGGCATCGAAGGCAAGACATTGACGCCGCGGATCGCGCAGCTCTTCCACCTGCCGGTGTCGAGCGGCGTGCTCGTCGCGACCGTGCGGCAGGACAGCGGCGCCGCCCAGGCCGGCCTGAAGGCCTCGACGAACGAGGTCACCGTCGAGGGGGAGAGCTGGCCGGCCGGCGGTGACGTGATCGTGAAGGTCGACGGCCAGCCGGTCCCGACCGTCGATCGTCTGATCGATCTGATCGGGGCGAAAAAGCCGGGCGACAAGATCGACGTCGAGATCGTCCGCGGCACGAGCCACCAGACGCTGACCGTGAAGCTTGGACGGCAACCGTGATGCGCCGCCGTCCCGACTGGCCCCGAACCCCTGGGGGCCTGCTTCCGCCGGAGCCGTAGGCCAGCACGGCGTGCGGAAGCACGAGCTAAGGGCCCGACCGCCTGCCCGGGCCCTTAGCTCAACATCTGCTCGGGCCCTTAGCTCGAAGCGAAGTGCCGAGACTTCAGTCTGGCTTGGCCGTACAAAAGCTGCCCGACCGCCTGCCCGGGCCCTTAGCTCAACATCTGCTCGGGCCCTTGGCTCGAAGCGAAGTGCCTTTCGACCCAGCTTTCCGGTTCAACGCCGCGTGCAAGACTCACACGGTGGGCATCATCTCGCGTGGCTTCAGAGGACGCGGCCGCGGTGACGACAGCGGGCGTCTCCCGCCCGGCCAGTACGCGACCGACGATTTTCCGGTCCTGTCCGCCGGGCCGACGCCGCACACGCCGCTCGACGAGTGGACGTTCACGATCGAGGGAGGCGCCGAGCCGGTGCGCTGGACCTGGGACGAATTCCGCACGCTGCCCACCGAGACCGTGACGAAGGACATCCACTGCGTCACGAAGTGGTCGAAGTTCGACACCGACTGGGAAGGCGTGTCGGTCGACGCGCTGCTCGAGAGCGTCGACCACGACCGAGCCTATGCGGTCGCCTTCTGCGACGGTGGGTACACCACGAACCTGCCGGTCGAGGACCTCACTGGCGGCAAGGCGTGGGTCGCGTTTGCCTACGACGGCGAGCCGCTCGAGCCCGAGCACGGTGGTCCTGCGCGGCTGCTCGTCCCGCACCTCTACTTCTGGAAGAGCGCGAAGTGGGTGCGCGGACTGAGCCTTCGCGACGAGGACGAGCCGGGCTTCTGGGAGACCAACGGCTACCACAACTACGGCGATCCTTGGCGGGAACAGCGCTACTGGGGCGACTGACCTGGCTCGTTGCCGAGGTCACCGAGACGGTGACCGAGACGCCGCGAGTCCGAACGCTGATCCTCGACGTCGACGGCTGGCCAGGGCATCGGGCCGGCCAGCACGTCGACGTGCGCCTCACGGCGGAGGACGGCTACCAGGCGGAGCGGAGCTACTCCCTCGCCTCGGCCCCGGAAGACCCTCCCGCGCTTACGGTCGAGCGTCTCGACGACGGTGAAGTCTCCCCGTACCTGGTCGACGAGGTCGTTCCCGGCGACCGCTTCGAGCTGCGCGGGCCCGTCGGCGGCTACTTCGTGTGGGACGCGGACGCTTTGCCCGAGCCGCTGCTCCTCGTCGCCGGTGGCTCGGGTGTCGTGCCGTTGATGGCCATGCTCCGCCATCGCGCCGCCGCGGGCTCGACGGTGCCCGCGAAGCTGCTCTACTCGTCGCGCACGTACGAGGAAGTCATCTACCGCGAGGAGCTGGAGCGGCTCGACGGTCGTGGCGACGGCTTGGAGATCGTGCACACACTCACGCGTGCCCAGCCGCCCGGATGGACCGGGCATGCGGGCCGCGTCGACGTCGACCTGCTGCGCGAGGTCTCGTTCCCGGCCCGGCGCGCCCCGCGCGTGTTCGTCTGCGGCCCGACGAGCTTCGTCGAGGCCGTGGCGGAAGGTCTCGTCTCGCTCGGCCACCGGCCGGGGCGGATCCGGACGGAGCGGTTCGGAGGGACGTGACGTGACCCATCTCGACGGCAATGCGATCGCCGGTGTCCTCGAGCAGCTCTTCGGGCGCGACCTGACCCTTGCCTCGAGCCGCTGCACGGGCTGCGGCGCCATGCGCGAGGTCGCTGATATCCATGTCTACCGTTCGGCCGGCATCGTCGCACGATGTCCGGACTGCGACACGGTGCTGTTCCGGATCGTCGAGGCGCGCGACCGGATGTGGCTCGACTTCCGCGGTTTCTCGTCGCTCCAGGTTCGGAGCTAAGCGGCCTGCTCGGCTGCCGCCTTCACTCCTTCGGAGAAGCTCGGGTAGACGTGGTGGACGCTCGCGAAGTCATCGACTGTCGCACCTAGCTGCAGGGCGACGGCGAGACTCCCGACGATGTCGCTTGCGCCGCGGGAGACGACATGTACGCCCAGCACGCGGCGGCTCGAGCTGTCGAAGACGATCTTGTAGAGGCCGTACTTCGCACCGAAGTACTGGGCGCGCGTGACGGAGCGCAACGGGTGCCTCACGACGTCGACGTGGAATCCTTGCTCGGAGGCCTCCGCCTCGGTCAGCCCGACGCCGCCGAGCTCCGGGTCGGTGAAGATCGTGGTCGGCAGGGCGGAGTAGTCGACCGTCCGCGAGCCGTCGCCGAACATGTTGTCGATCGCAACACGCGCCTGATACTGGGCCGCGGGAGTGAACATCGGGCCCGTCGCCACGTCGCCCGCGGCCCAGATTCCGTCGACGGTCGTGCGCTGGTGCTCGTCGACGACGATGCCGCCGCGTGTCACCTCGACGCCGATGCGGTCCAGCCCGAGCTCCTCCACGTTCGGCGTGCGGCCCGAGGCGAGGAGAACGTGCGACACGCTGAGCGTGCGTTCCTGCACGAGTGCCTCGACCCGACCGTTGGCGCGCGAGAACGAGTGCACGCCCGTGTTGAGCACGATCTCGATCCCCTCTTCCTCGAGTGCCATGCGAAGCGCGTCGGCGGCGTCTGCATCGGCGCGCGCGGCGATCTGCGGCCCATGGTTGACGACCGTCACGCGCGAGCCGAAGCGCGCGAAGATCTGCGCGAATTCCAGTCCGACCGGGCCGCCGCCGACGACGAGCAGAGATTCGGGAACCTCCTCGAGCTCGAGGGCGCTGATGTGATCGATCCAGTCGATCTGCTCGATCCCGGGAATCAGCGGCACCGCCGTCCGGCCCCCGGTCGCGATCAGGATCCTCTCGGCGCTCAGCAACTCGTCGCCGACGCGGACGGTGCCGCTGTCGACGAACGTCGCCTCGCCGGGGTAGATGCCGTAGCCGGCCTTTTTGAGGAGATCGACCCAGCTCTCCTGATCCCTGATCAACGACGTCTTCCACGCGCGCGTCCGTGCGAGCTCGATGCTCGGCGCCGGCAGGTCGATCCCGCGCTCGGCCGCGTGGCGGCTCACGTCGTGCATCTGCTCTGCAGCGACGAGATAGGCCTTCGTCGGCCGGCAGGCGACATTCGGGCATGAGCCGCCCCAGCGTGTGCGCTCGACAATGGCGACGCGCGCGCCGTGCTCTCGCGAGGCTCTGCCGGCGGCATCTCGCGCTGCCGATCCCGCCCCGAGGACGATCAGGTCGTAGGTCTCGCTTGTCATCTTCGCCTCCGTCTGTCTTCACGCGAGCGTACGGCGTTACAGTCGCCGGCGATGGAGGAGCTGCTGTCGCCGGAGGACGCCCGGCTCGTCGAAGGTTTGCGCAACGGCGACGAGGCGGCGTTCCGAGGGGTGATGCGCGAGTACGGCAGCGCGATGCTCCGCGTCGCGCAGATGTACGTCTCGAGCCGAGCCGTTGCCGAGGAGGTCGTCCAGGAAGCGTGGCTCGGTGTGCTGAAGGGGATCGGCAGGTTCGAGGGCCGTTCGTCGCTGAAGACGTGGCTCTTCCGGATCGTCGCGAACACGGCGAAGACGCGCGGTGTGCGCGAGGCGCGGAGCATCCCGTTCTCGGCTCTCGGCGACGACGAGGACGCGGTCGACCCGGATCGCTTTCTCGGCCCGGAAGAGCGGTTTCCCGGACACTGGGCGCAGCCTCCCGAGGGCCGCGTGCTCGGGGCCGAGGCGATGCATGTGATCGAGCGGGCGATCGAACGGCTTCCGCCGGCGCAGCGCACCGTGATCACGCTCCGCGATCTCCACGGGCTCAGCGCGGAGGAGGTCCGTAACGCTCTCGACCTCACCGAGACCAATCAACGGGTGTTGTTGCACCGCGCACGAGCGAAGGTGCGAAGCGCTCTCGAGGAGTACATGAGATGAGGCTGGACCGAGAACTTGCGTGCCGGGACATCGTCGAGCTGGTGACGGGGTATCTCGAGCATGCTCTCCCACCCGGCGACCGCGAGCGCTTCGAGGAGCATCTCGTCTTCTGCGACGGCTGCGGCACGTACCTCGACCAGATGCGCGCGACGATCGCGGCGACCGGCCGGCTCGAGCCGGCTGCGCTTCCGGCGGAGCTGGAGGCCCGCTTGCTGGAGGCGTTCCGCGGGTGGCGCCCGGCGTGATCGCCTACAAGTTCCTCGACGACGGTGCCGCCGGGCCGTTCACGGGCTTTCGCTGGCCGGTCGGCGAGTGGGTCGACGCCGGAGGCGTGGACCCGTGCCTCGAGGGGATCCATGCCTGCCGTCTCCGTGATCTCCCCGTCTGGATCGGCCGCGAGCTGTGGGAAATCGAGCTCGACGGCGCACTGGTCGAACAGGCGCGGAAGGTCGTCGCCCCGCGCGGCCGGCTGACGCGGCGGATCGACGCGTGGAACGGACAGGTCGCGCGTGAGTTCGGTCGCTTCTGTGCGCGCCGGACACGCGAGCGGGTCGGGTATGTGCCCGTCCTGGCCGGTTTCGTCGCGGACGTCGAGCGCTTCGTGGCCGCAGATCGCATCCCTATCGCCGGGTTTGCCGCGGCGCGCGCGGCGGAGCTTCGGGACGGGCCGGCCGCGTACGAGGAGGAACGCCTCGCCCAGGCGAACTGGCTAGCCGAGCGGCTCGGGCTCAAGGCCGGCGACCCCGGCTGAGCCTTCGTGCAGAAGCGTCAGTGCGGCCAGCGGGAAGAGGAGCACGGACAGCAGGCCAGCCGCCACGAGAGCCGCGCCCGTGGCCTGGCTGATCAGTCCGAGCTCCATCCCGATCTGTCCGGCGACGACGAGAAAGCTCAGTGACGTCGCCTGAAGCAGCGCCGCGGCAGCCGTTCTCCGTTCGCCGAGCGTGCGGCGGTAGAGGAGAGCGGGCACGCCCCTCGCGGCCAGCAGCGCGACGACGAAGATCGGCACTCGCGCAATCGTCGACCCGCTCGCGAACAGCGCGTCGAGGTTGAAGCGCACGCCGCTCGTGACGAAGAAGAACGGGACGAAGACGCCGAAGCCAGCCGCTTCGAGCTTCCGGCGAAACTGGGGGTGCGTCATCGCGCGATCGGTGTCGACCAGCTTGAGCACCGCTCCCGCGACGAAGGCGCCGAGGATGGCCTCGAGCCCGAGCTTCTCGGCGAGGACGACGAACGCCGTCAGCAGCACGAACGCTCCACGCACCCGGATCTGCGCGGTGGTGTCCTGGAGCCGCACCAGCGCCTTCGAGATGCGCATCGACCGTTGCGCCTGCAGGACAGCGATCCCGATTGCGCCGACGAGCGCAGCGAAGCCGCCGAGGAGAACGAGTTTGGCGCCGACGCCACTCGACTCCTGCGAGAAGAACAGCGACAACAGCACGATCGTCGCGACGTCGGCGATCGACGCGGCCGCGATCACGAGCTGCCCGAACTGCGTCGACGCCTCGCCGCTGTCTTTCAGCACGGGGATCACGACGCCGAGCGATGTCGCCGACAGCATGATCGCGAGCAGCAGAGGCGCGCCGGTGAGCCCTGCGGCGTCGAGAATCAGGCCCACGGCGAGCGCGATCCCGAACGACAGCGCGAAACCGGCCGCCGTGAGTCGGAGCAGCTGGCCGCGCAGCATGTCGAACTCCACCTCGAGGCCCGCCAACAGGAGCAGGAACGCGAGCCCGAGCAGCGAGAGCACCTCGACCGGCGGATCGACGTGCACCCAGCCGAGCACCGAGGGGCCGACGACGATGCCGAGCACGATCTCGAGCACGACCGACGGGAGCCGCAACGCCGGGGCGAGTCCCAACGCGAGCGGCGCCGCGAAGGCGACGGCCGCGACGATCGCCAGGCTCGTGAACGAGAGATGCACCACCGTAAGGTGTGACAGTGGGTGTTCGCCGTTACAAGACTTAGTGGCTCAGAGCCACTAAGTCTGGCTCAAGGGCGGGCTTGCGGCGCCCGACCAGAGAGGCCGCGACGGCTTTGCCGGCGGGCGCCGTTTTTCCTTGAGTTCGTCGCAGATGAGCTCAAGGGCCCGGGCGGGCGCGGCTAGACGCGCCCACGTCCGACCCGACTGCGGCTGCGGACCGGACTACCCGGACCCCGGTCCTAGAGTGCCCGATTGCGGAGGTTTCTGACGGGTAGCCTGATTCCCGTGGAGCAGGGCGGAATCGAGCTGATCCAAGCCGAACAGCTCTGGCAAGACGACGACGCGGCAGACCACGGTGGCAACGGCTGCACTTTCGTCGCGGATTTCATGACCGCCGCCCACCTGATCCTGGTGTGGGAGCAGCGGGACGATCCGAATCTTCTTCACCATGCGCAGCGCGCCAAGGAGGTTGGGCGCAACCCACGGATCGAGGCGTACGCGAGCCAGTACGGCCCGAGCGCCTCGTACTACGCGTGGGAGGCGGCGGGGGGCCCGGTTCACGGCGTTCGCGCTCGGTGATCGAGCAGAACTTCGGACGCTCCTTGACGCTTGGGGTCGAGGAGGAGCTGATGATCCTCGACGCGGAGACGCATGCCCAGAAGGCGGCGAGTCACGAGCTGATCCCGGCGGTGGAAGTGCCGCGTGGTGCCGTGAAGACGGAGCTGTTCCAATCCGTGATCGAGCTCAACACGGACGTCTGCGACTCACCGGCCGACGCCGCGGAGGTCCTGAGTAGCCTGCGGCGTAGCACGACGGACGCTGCGCAACGGTTGGGCTACGTGATCGCGGCGGGTGGGTCGCATCCGTTCGACACCGTGTCCGAGCAGCCGATCGCGGACAACCCCCACTACAGGAAGTTCGTCGACTACGCGGGCCGGGCAGCGAGGCGCCAAGGCGTGAGCGGGCTGCACGTGCATGTCGGCATGCCTGATGCGGATTCATGTCTCCGGGTGCTGGAGCTCGTTCTGCCCTGGCTCCCGCTCGTGCTGGCGCTCTCCGCGAATTCGCCGTGGTTCGAACGCGAACGCACCGGGCTGAAGTCGACACGCGCCGAGATCCTCGGGTTGCTGCCGCGACACGGCGCGCCTCCGCATTTCGGTTCGTGGCACGAATGGGAAGAGCTGGTCGACACCTTCGTCCGTTCAGGCGTGGCGAGCGGGTACACGGCTCTGCACTGGGACATTCGCCCGCATCCGACGCTGGGGACACTCGAGATCCGGGTTCCGGATCAGCCCACGTCGCTGATCACGACCACCCGCTTTGTCGACCTGTTGCACGCGCTCTGTCGGTGGGCGCTCGACGAGACCGCGCGCAAGCCGCTTTCGAGGGCGATCTACGAGCAGAATCGCTGGGCAGCGTCGACCTACGGCCCGGGAGCGGAGCTGATCGATCCGGACGATGCCCGGGCCGCGAGCGTTCCGGATCTCTACCGGGAGCTCGTCGGCATGATCGGCCACGATCCGAACCTCGACCCGACCGTCTGCGAGGCCGACCGGCAACTCGAGTTCGAGCGGCCGGAGGAGGCGACGGCGGACCTGGTCGAGCGCTCGATAGCCTGACCGTCGTGCGTCGCGAGGAGACGATTCAGGTCAGCGGCATCCGCTGCGAGCGCTGCGTCCTGCGGCTCGGCAAGGTCCTCGAAGGGCACGACGGCCTGGAGACCGCGAACGCAAACCTGATCGGCGAGGTGTCACTCGCCTGGGACGACGAGCGAACGTCCCGCGAGGCGCTGCTGGAGGCGATGGCGCGCGGTGGCTTTCGGGAGTTAGTGGCTCAGAGCCACTAAGTCCGTTCCGGCTCGCTTGCCTCTTTGATGCGGTTGCCGACGAGACCCGGCAGGGGCTCGTGGCCCTCGGGATCGCGGTTCTCCTCGTCCTCGCCCTGCTCGGCGGAGAGCTCCTCGCGAATCTCGGCGCGCCGCTGTTCGGTGTCCTTTTCCATCCCCTTTCCGTACCCGGAATGAGTGTGGATAACCGGACGTTTATGCCAAGAACACCTTGCTAGGGTGGCCCGGATGAGCGAGACGACTCGGGAGCCCGACGCTCGAAGACTGGCAGCTGATGCGCGCGACCGCGTGCGCTTCGAGGAGGACGCTCTTGCATTGTCGGATCAGGTCTATCGAGTCGCCCGCCATCTCGTCGGCTCCCGCGAGGAGGCGGAGGATCTGATGCAGGAGACGTACGCGCGCGCGTTCCGCAGCTGGCGTTCCTTTCAGCCTGGGACGAACCTGCGTGCTTGGCTCTTGCGGATCCTCACGAACCTGAATATCGACCGGGGCCGCCGGCAGCAGCGCTCTCCCGACATGCAGCCGCTCGAAGAAGGCGACTACTTCCTCTACAACAAGCTCGAGGCGGCGGGCGACGGCACAACCGGCGAGGAACAGGTCGTGGAGCGTCTGTCGCAGAATGACGTGGTCGCCGCGCTCTCGGAGGTGCCGCACGACTTTCGCGACGTCGTCGTGCTCGTCGACATCGGTGACTTCACCTACGCCGACGCCGCCCAGATCCTCGATATCCCGATCGGCACGGTGATGTCACGTCTGCACCGCGGTCGGCGTATCCTGAAACAGGCCATGGCCGAGGCGGCGCTTGGAGGCGGAGCGGCGTGACCGCGTACGATCCATGCGCGCACTGCGAAGAGGTGATGCAGCCGTTCATGGACCGCGTGCTCACGGACGCGGAGCGCGCAGAGGCCGAAGCGCATCTGGACGAGTGCTCGTACTGTCGTAAGCGCTACCGCTTCGAGGAGTCGCTGCGGGTCTTCGTCCGGCAAGCCGTCGCATCCGAGCCGATGCCGGTCGACCTGAAAAGGAAGCTGCTCGACCTCAGGACCCCGCTGCAGTAAGGCTGGGGGTCTGACCCCTGTAGTTCGGTTTACTCGCCGGGTCCTCTCGCAGGACCGACGATGACAAAGAGCTGGCACGCCCCGCTGCCGCCGGGGAGGGGCTCTGTGGTGACGCCGAGCTGCTTCGCAAGCCGTAGGGCGACGCCCTCGCAGCGCGGCGGGAAGTAGACCGTCGTCTGCGGATACGAGAAGTTCGAAGCCCGGCCGACCTTCTTGATCGTGTAGCCGAATGCGCCGACGTGGCTTGCGACCTGACGCGTGTAGTTGATGTCGCCGCTGCCGTTCAGGACGGTCACCGCGATCCGCCACGGTGGCGGCAGGATCGCGCCGCCGCTGCCCGAGGCGTGCTTGCCGCCGGAATGAGGGATCAGGAGCAGCGTTGCGAAGACCGCCAGCGCGAGCAACACGGCGCCGAGCACGACGAGTCGGGGCAGCGGATCTCGCTGGACCGGCAACTGCGGAACCGGCAGGCCGGCGAGCTCTCGTGCCTCCCGGTTGTCGATTCCGAGCGCGCTCGCGTAGAGCACGGTTGCGGCGAGCGCGTCGTCCGGCCGCGGGAAGCGGTACACGCGTCCCTCCTCGAGCCAGCGCACCTCCTCCACGGAGATCCCGGCCCGCCGCGCCGTCTCCTCGACCGTCAGCTGCCGGTGCAGGCGCGCACGCGCGAGTGCTGACTCTTCGCCGGTCGGCTCGAGCGGCTCAACGAGCTCCATGCCGGTAGTCATTCTGCTCCTCCGTGCGGCCACCTTCAGCAACCTGATCGGCAAAATCGACGTCGCCTGGAGGGTCGAGGTCGTCGCAGGGCACCAACGCAGCCGGCAGCGCCCTCAGACCGGCGTCGGGGACGGCATCCCAGGCGTCGCGTGCCAGCAGCAGCGGATGGAGCCGCACGCCCCCGTACGTCGCCGCCACACGCTCGCCGGCGCCCCCACGCCAGGCCGCGATCACGCGATCGATCGCCCGTGGATCGACGTCCGGCCCGTCGCCGAGCACGACCACGGCGGCCTCGACCTCGTCGCCAAGCGCCGCGAGTCCGCAGCGGAGCGACGCACCGGGCCCGCGCTCCCACTCCCGACAGTGGACGACACGCGCGCTCGTCTCCACCTCGTGCGCGCCGAGCACGGCCACGACCTCGTCGAGCGCGTGACTCTCGCGCACGCGCTCGACGACGGGCTCGAGCAGCACGGCCTGCTTCGGGGAGCCGAACCGCCTCGAGGCGCCGGCCGCGAGGACGATCGCCGAGATCACGAGGTCAGGCTACGCCGTGAGGGTCATGCGCAGCACCGCCACACGGCGCGTCGGCCGTTCGGTCACGCGGTTGCCGAGGCGGCCGATCCGTTCCACCACCTTGAGGCCCTTCGTGACCACGCCGAGGATCGCGTAGTCCGGGGGCAAGCCCGCGTCGGGGCCGGTGACGATGAAGAACTGGCTCCCGGCCGACCCGCGCGGCTCCGTGGAGGACTTCGCCATCGCGACGACGCCCTCCGTGTACAGCGCATTGGCCGGCGGCACGTCGGCAACCGTGTACCCGGGCCCGCCTCGCCCGGTTCCGGTGGGGTCACCGCCCTGGATGACGAACCCTGGGACGATCCGGTGGAAGATCGTCCCGTCGAAGAAGTGCTTTCGCACGAGTGCTGCGAACGACGACGTCGTGCAGGGGGAATCCTGAACGTCGAGACGGAAGGCGAACTCCCCGAGGTTCGTCAGCACGTCGACGTTGTGCGGCTCGTGGGGATCGAGCAGGGGAAACGTCACGTGGGCGCCCGTTGTCGGACAGCGATTCTCCGTCTCCGCCTTGCCGCGGCCGCCCCCACCGCACGCGGCCAGCAGGAGCACGGCGGCGGCTAGCGACAGCCGCGCAAGTCGCGCCACAGGGCGGTCACGTTCGCGGCCGGTCGGCGACCTCTTCCAGCGCGCGACGCACGAGCACGCGTGCGATCTCAACCTTGTAGGCCGTGCCCGGAAGGGGCGTGGCATCGTCGAGAGCCGTGGCTGCGTCGACGGTCCAGGGGATCGGAGCTACCCCGGCGAGGGCAATACGAATCCCACCGGCACTGCGCACCGCGGCGACCCCGACGAGCGGAAACGCCCACTTCCGTCGGTCCATCGCCTTCAGGTACGTGGACGCATCGGGCACGGGCACGTCGACCTCGAGGATCAGCTCGTCGGGCGCGAGCGTCGTCGTATTGCGCGCGTCGTCGCTCGGGAGCCGGTACAGCTCCGCGACCGGCAGTTCACGCGCGGTCGTCCGCAACGTTCCGCCCAACGCGACCAGCGCGGCGGCGACATCCGAGGGATGCGCCGACGCGCAGAGCTCGTTCCCGAAGATCGCGTGCTCGCGATGTGCGCCGTCCTTGGCGAAGCAGCGCTCGCCGCCGTGCAGCCAGCAGTCGAAGCCCAGGCGCCAGTACCAGCAGCGGGTCGCCTGCAGCAGGTTGCCGCCCAGCGTTCCCATCGAGCGCAGCTGCGGCGAGGCGGCCAGCGAGCACGCTTGGCGGAGGGCCTGAGGGATCTGCGGATCGACCTCGAGCTCGGCCAGCGTCGTTCCGGCCCCGATCGTCGTCCCGTCGATGCCACGCGGAACCGCATCCGTGAGGTGGACGAGCGTGTCCGCGTGGACGAGCCCTTCACGGAGCAGCGGGACGATCTCGGTCCCACCCGCCAGCGCAACGGAGCCGTTGCCGAGCGCCGCCTTGGCTTCGTCCGCGCTAGACGGCCGTAGGAGCTCCATGGCGCTCCCTCTCGCGCTCGGCCGCTTCTCGCAGCGCGCGCAGCATCTCCTCCCGGCTGATCGGCAGGGAGCGGACGTCCGCGCCCGTCGCGTCGCGGATCGCGTTCGCTATCGCCGCGGCCGTCGGGACGATCGGCGGCTCGCCGAGCCCTTTCGAACCGAGGTTGGTCAGATGCGGATCGGGCACGTCAACGAGGTCGGTGACGATCTCCGGGACGTCGGCGATCGTGGGCACCTTGTACGCGTCCAGCGTCCGCGTGAGGATCGATCCGGTCACAGGATCGACAATGCGCTGCTCGGAGAGCGTGTGGCCGATGCCCTGGATGATCCCGCCCTCCACCTGGCTCGACGCACCGAGCTGGTTGATCACGCGGCCGACATCGTGAATCGCGACGATCTTGTCGACGCGAACCTCGCCCGTCTCGACGTCGACCGCGACCTCCGCCACCTGGACGCCGAACGTCAGCACTTGCATGCCGGCGGGGTTTGGCCCGCGCGCGCCTTTGCCGAGGATCTGGCCGTCCTCGAGCAGGCCGGTGATCTCCGTCAGCGGCCACGAACTGCCGTCGGAGGAGACGATCTGGCCGTTCTTCACGTCGAGCACGCGCTCCTCGAGGTGGAACCGCTGTGCTGCGATCTCGATCAGCTGGCGTTTCGCGTCGGCGGCCGCAGAGCGCACGGCCGGGCCCATCGAGGGCACCGTCGACGAGCCGGCCGAGATCGATGCGAACGGACCGCGGGCAGAGTCGCCGAGCGAGACCTGCACGTGCTCGAGCGGGACGCCGAGCTCCTCGGCGGCGATCTGTGCCATCGCGGTGCGCGTGCCGGTGCCGATGTCCTGCATCGCCGTGACGACCTGCACGCGGCCGTCCGCGCCCAGGCGGATCCAGGCGTACGACGGTGGTCCGCCACCGCCGTACCAGATCTGAGAGGCGAGACCGATGCCGTGCTTCCACGGTCCCTCGCTGCGCGCACGCACCTCGTCGCGCTTCGCCCAGTGCGGCTCCGCGCGCCGGTAGCACTCTTCGAGATTCTTGGAGGAGAACGGACGGTCGTCGACCCGGTCGGAGCCGGCGTAGTTGCGACGGCGCAGCTCGAGCGGGTCGAGGTCCAGCTTCGCCGCCAGCTCGTCGAGGAGGCATTCGAGCGCGAATGTGCCCTCGACGAACCCGGGCGCGCGGAACGCGGCCATCGGCGGCAGGTTCAGCTTCGCCGGGTACTGAACTGTGCGCACATTGTCGCACGCGTACAACATCTTCATCGGCCCTTCGGTCGAGGCCGACCAGCCGGAGAGCCCAATCGCGTTGACGAACTCGCCGCCGAGCGCAACGAGCGTTCCGTCGGACTTGGCGGCCGCCGTGAGTCGTTGGATCGTCGCGTTGCGGTTGCCCGCCGCGATGTTCTCCTCGCGCCGCGTGAGCGCGCATTTGACCGGGCGGCCGGTGCGCTTAGCGAGCTCGGC
>VAXY01000014.1:0-394 GCA_005885085.1 Actinomycetota bacterium
CCGGATTCGTGGCAAGCTCGTCGAGCAATTCCTGGACGCCTTCGTCTGCGCCCACGAGGAGGAGCCGCCGACGCGGGCTCAATCCCTGCATTACTGCTTCGAATATGGACGAGGCGATCAATACGCCGGCCGTCATCAGAAGCAACTGGCGGATGCTCAGGCCGAAACCGGGCAACCAGAAGTCGAGAACCGAGAGTGCTGCCAGCCCGCTGATCGTTCCCACGGCCGTGATGACGCCGGTTCCCAGGGCCAGCGCCGAGCGCCGCAGGCGGCTGTAGGTGCCCCTCAGGGCAATGGACCAGACGCTTGCCGCGACGGCCATCGTGAAGAGCGTCTGCGGGCTGACGCCTGACGGGAGAAGGACGGCAGCAACCGGAACAACGATGACGGCGGC
>VAXY01000014.1:574-1138 GCA_005885085.1 Actinomycetota bacterium
GCTGAGTCGAGCCGCTGCGCGATCCTGACGGGTCGCCGGAGCGGTACGCCCCCCGGCTGTACGAAGTCTCCCCAAATTCTCCCCCGGCGGATTGCCGGCCCAGATTTCGGAACAGACGAAGTGCCGCAGAGCCTGTTCCCGTGAATACGTTATCGCGCCGATCGGGCGTGTCAATAGACGAGTCGGCTCGTTTCATGGGGTCGACACCGGTCCCCAACCGCACGAGCGAAAGGCCGCTCGAAGGCCGCAGATCGAAACGTAGGCCTACGGCGAAAGACTACGAAATGTTGCAGTTTTGCAGCTTTTTTTTGTGCCCGAGCCGCCTTGTTCTCGACTCACCGTTTTGGAATGTTCCGTATAGCGCCGAGATCTTCGACGCCTCCGCGCACGTTGAGAAAGCTCAACGCGCGCTAGGACCACTTCGACGGCGCGTCAGGAGGCGTGCACCGCTGCAGGGACCAACTGTTCCACCTCGCGAACGGCTCCGAGCGTGCGAGCAAGCCCCTCCTCGAGCTCGATCTCGGGCTCCCAGCCGAGGACCTTTCGAGCGCGGGTGATGTCGGG
>VAXY01000014.1:1191-8959 GCA_005885085.1 Actinomycetota bacterium
GACCGTCTCCGCCAGTTCGAGCAGGCTGAGCTCACGAGGATTGCCAATGTTCACGGGCAGGTGTTCGCCACTCAGCATCAGCATGTGAAGCCCTCGAATCAGATCGTCGACGTAACAGAAGCTTCGCGTTTGGGAGCCGTCGCCGAACACGGTGAGCGGCTTGCTCTCGAGCGCCTGGAGGAGGAAGGTGGGAACTGCCCTCCCGTCGTTCGGCCGCATCCTTGGGCCATACGTGTTGAAGATACGGACGATGCTCGTGTCGACCCCTTGCTGGCGGTGGTACGCCATCGTCATGGCTTCCGCGTACCGCTTCGCCTCGTCGTAGACCCCGCGCGGGCCGATCGGGTTCACGTTCCCCCAGTACGTCTCCGGCTGCGGATGGATCTTCGGGTCGCCGTACACCTCGCTCGTCGAGGCGAGCAGGAAGCGGGCTCGCTTGTGCTTGGCGAGCCCGAGAGCGTTGTGAGTCCCGTAGGAGCCAACCTTGAGCGTGTGCAGCGGTAGCCGCAAGTAGTCGATCGGGCTCGCAGGGCTCGCCAGGTGGTAGACGAAATCGATCGACTCGTCGATCTCGAGACGCTCGATCAAGTCGTGGTTGCGGAAGACGAATCTCTCGTCGCGGATGTGCTCGATGTTCTGAAGAGATCCGGTGTCGAGATTGTCCACACAGATGACGCGGTCGCGGTCTCCTACGTCGAGGAGGTACTCGCAGAGATGGGATCCGAGGAAGCCCGCCCCGCCGGTAACCACTGAGGTGCTCACGTCGGCTTCATCGTGCATGACCGTGCCGCACCGGACAACTATCCATTCGGCTAGCCGGAGTGCTCGCCAATGGGACCTTCGGCCCATTGACAGCGCCTGAAGACGAGGCTACTCTTTCGACACGACGAGAGGGAGAGCGAGTCTTTGGAATCTTATGAGCGGCGGCGTGCGCAGCCTGCCGAGAAGCCTGGTCCGGCCGGGTGGCCCCATGTGGCCCCGGTCCCGCGGCCTGTCTCCGCTTACCGCTCGCGTACTGAGGCGGGCATGGAGCTGAACGAGGCGGGGCGTCGCATCTTCGGCCAACACTGGCGCCTGATCCTCTGCTGCATTTTCCTCGTGCTCGTCGTGATCGGCCTCGCAAGCCTGGTACGCGGCGGCGGCCAAACGTACACCGCATCGGCTCGCCTGGTCCTCGACACCGACGACCCAAAAACGCGTTCGGAGTCGACCTCGATCGCCGACACGGCCAAGGCGATCGCGACTAGCCCAGCGCAGGTCCGTGCCGCGCTCAAAGACGCCCATGTGACGGGGCGAGATCCGTTTGTCGTCGCCGAGCATCATGTGTCGATCCGGGCGCTCGGCACATCGGCTGTCCTGCAGCTCTCGGTGAGCGACCGGGACCGCCGCGTGGCGGCGGCTGTGTCCAATGCGCTGGCAGCGCGCGTAATCCGAGCACGGCTGAACGTCAGCAACGGGCAACTCCAGCAGGTTCTGACGGATCTCGAGCAGCGAATCGACGGGTTGAGTCTCAAGATTGCGAGTGCCGACACGCAGATCGACTCACTCAACGTTCAACTCGCGAGTGCGAAGACCCGGGCGAGCTCGGATGCGCTCCGTAGGAATCGGGACGCGGCGACGAGATCGCGCGACTTCTTGGCTCAGCAGCGCGCGGTTCTCGAGGCAGAGCGGGTCAGCCTTCTCTCGACTGACGCGCTCCGGCCAAAGCCCTCGATTCTCAGCCCGGCCACGGTGCCCGAACACGCAGATGCTTCTCACTGGCTGTCGTACGTTGTGCTTGGAACGCTCCTGGGTTTGATTCTGGGAGTCGGGTCGGCGGGGCTGCTCGAGATGTTCCGGCCGACACTTGTCGGGAGCGACGTCCTTGCGCGAGAGCTGGATACGCCGCTCCTCGGCACGCTCCCGAACGAGCCCGACGCGGACGCTTCGGCAGAAGCCCTGCATCCGACCTCGGCACGGCTCGCGCTTTCTGCGGAAGCCGCCGATGTGCGGACCGTGGCCTTGTTTGCTGCGGTCCCCGACCTGGATCTCTCTCGTCTGGCGAGCCGGCTCGAAGGGAGGATCCAGCGCGGAGCGCTCGATCAGATCCAGAGCCCGGTTCCGATGGATGGCGCTCGGCGCGACGTGCAGATCCGTCCGTTCGTGGTTGACGACTTGTCTGCAGCCGTGGAAGGGAGCATCGGACTGGTGCTCGTCGCACCGACCGAGATGAAGAAGGCAAACCTTCTCGATGTTGTCCAGTTCTTGAGCCTGACCCCGCTACCTCTGCTCGGCTTGGTCGCGTACACTCCCCAGTCGTCGAGGCGCCGCCGGCCCGTTCGGGAAGGTACGCTCGAGAACCAGACCGCGGGGCAGGCTCGGCCTTCAACTCCCGGGACCTAAACGACGCCCGAGCTCGCGGCCGAACGTGGTGCACAGCGGCGCACTGAGGAACGCGCTCGCGGTCGCTGCAGCGTTCGCAGTTTCGGCGCTCGGCGTCGGCTCGGAGGGCATCGGGCTCAGCAGCGACCTTCGGCCGGCGCCGTCGATCCACGGAGATCCCTCAGGAACGGCCGCTGAGATTCATTACACCCTCACGGGACCGACCTCGGTCGCATTCGATTGGACAGGAACGGCCACGGCGATCCGTTACGGCCGGACCTCCCGCTACAGGAGCACTGGGCGTGCGCACCGCGCAACGCCGATGCCCGTCTCCTCCACCGATCCCTTCTGGGAGGCCGGACTCGCTCGACTGAAGGCCGGAACGACGTATCACTATTCGATCGGGGGTAGCCCCGACAACACCTTCACCACCGCTCCAAGGAAGGCGTTTCGCTTCGACGTCGAGGCCGACGTCGGCGACTCCGGGGACGCGGCCCGGGTTCGCGCGACACAGGAGCAGATTGCGGCGGACAAGCCTGCATTCGTCATCGTCGCGGGGGATCTCACGTACGGAAACGTCAACGGTCAGGCGGCCGTGGACCGACACTTCGACGATGTCATGGCGTGGAGCCGCCGCGCCGCATACATGCCCGCGTGGGGAAACCACGAGTGGGACAGCTCGGGCGACGACCTACGAAACTACAAGGGCAGATTCACGATCCCGAACGGGCAGGCCTCCCCCGGCGCGCCCGCCCAGGGCTGCTGCGGCGAGGACTGGGGTTGGTTCGATGCCGGCGGGGTTCGGTTCATTTCCTACCCGGAGCCCTATGCCCACGCGACGTGGGACGATTGGCAATCGAAGGCCGGTCCGCTCATGGCCTCCGCGCAGGCCAACCCGCGGATCCATTTCATCGTGACCTTCGGCCACCGGCCTGCCTACTCCAGCGGCTACCACTCCGGCGAGTCGGCTCTGGCCTCGATCCTCGACGCATTCGGGGACCGGTACTCGAAGTACGTCTTGAACCTCAACGGCCATTCCCATAATTACGAGCGGTTCGAGCCCATCCACCACGTCGTACACCTCACGGCCGCCGGAGGCGGCGCGCCGCTGGAGCCGTGGAAGAGTAAGGACTCGCGCACGGCCTTCCGCGCGCTCCACCTCGAGCACGTACGCGTGGACGTGACGGCCACTCGCATCCAGATTCAGGCCGTTTGCGGGGCTACAACTTCAGGGGACGGCAGCACGTGCCGCACCGGCGAGGTCATCGACACCTACACGGTTCGACGCTGAGGTTCGCAAGAGTTCGACTCCCGCGCGTCGCGCTATTGAAGATCGACCCACCGCTGCGTAGAATGAGGTTGCGGCTTGCTTAGCGCTGGTGCTCGGTGCGATAACAGGGGAGAGCTTGATCGAGCGACGGTTCTGGGGGTCTTGGCGACGTCTCGGACTGTTGGCGGCCCTCGTCTTTGTGGCCGGGGCAAGCCAGTCGCTGAGTGAGCCTCCGAACGCAACCTCGGCGTCGACGATCTCGTACGTCGGACGGTTGGCCGCCCTTAAATCGTCCAACACGTCCACGACGGCCAACGTTGCGGTCCCCCGAGCAGTCTCCGGCGCGCACGCCTTGCTCATCGCCGCCATGCTCAACGGAGCTGCGTCGGGGGTGGTCTCGGCCCGCGATCCAGCCGGCAACGTCTACACCGTTGACCGGGATCAGGCAGATGGGAGCGGCAACCGCCTTGTTGTCCTCTCGGCGCTGAACGTGAAGCCGCTGGCGTCGGGGGCCGCTATTACGGTGACTTTTCCCACCGCGGCCGCCTCCTATCTGACCGTCGATGAGTTCGCGGGTGTCGCTGCCCTCGACGGGACAGCGTCGGCATCGGGGACCGCGAAAGCGTTCAATTCGGGTGCTGCAACGACGTCCCAGCCGGGCGACCTGCTCTTCGGAGCCGAAGGACAATCGGCGGCCGGCGGCAGCTCGTGGAGCTCTGGTTGGACGCCCCTGACGTCACTGGCTGGAAGTGCGCGGCGGCTCTCGCCGGCCTTCGAGATTGCCGGGGCGGCCGGTCCCTATTCGGCGGCGGGAACCGCAAGCGGCACGTGGATGGCTGCGCTGGCGGCCTATACGGCAGCGCCGCCACCGGAGGCTCCGCCCTCGGCCGCGCTCACCGTCAAGCCCTCGTCGGGACTCCCGCCGCTGACCGTGACCGCCGACGCGTCCGCCTCCACGGATGTCGACGCGACACCGATCGCGACCTACACGTTCGACTTCGGCGACGGCTCCGCCGTCGTGGGCCCGCAGGCCGGCGCGACCGCCACCCATACCTACCCCAACACCGGCACATTCAACGTCACCGTCACCGTCACGGACTCCGGTGGATTGGTATCGACGGCGAGCGCCAGCGTCACGGTGAGCGCCGACGCTCCACCTGTCGCAAAGCTCACCGTCACGCCCTCTTCAGGCGCGGCGCCGCTCGCCGTGACCGCCGACGCATCCGCATCAACCGACACCGACGCCACGAAGATCGCGACCTATTCCTTCGACTTCGGCGACGGCTCCGCGCCGGTCGGCCCGCAGAGTGGCGCTACTGCCACTCACACCTACTCCAACACGGGCACATTCACTGCGACCGTCACCGTAACCGACTCCGCCGGATTGACCTCGACAGCCTCGTCGACCGTCACCGTCAGCTTCACGTCGTCGCCGTCGATCAGCGTGTTCGCCGGCTACTACGACACGCACCACGACGACAGCCACCTGCAACCGAAACCGGATCCCTGGAGCGGCTCGGCGGGCGTCGTTTTCGTCGGCAAGCCGGACAGCTCGAGCGGCGGTTGGGACACGAGCGCCGTCATGATCGCAAACAGGGGCAGCGCCACACTGAGCGGAGTCACCGTAACCGTCGACATCGGCTCGAATCACTACGCCCGCTGGGGGACGCAGTCGATTCCAGTCGGTCAGAGCCTGATCCTGACGCAAACGGCCTTCGAGAACTTCGACGGCTCCGACACCAACACCGCCGGCTGCTACGGCTGCGACCCCACACTTTGCACGACCGCCGTGCTGACCACCATTCCTGTTGTCCACGTGACGGTCAACGGGGTCACCACGAACTATTCCGACTCACGGCAGATCCTGAACACTCAAGGCGCCGACAAGGCCGGATGCCCGGACACGGGCGGCACGCGGAACGACGAGTCGGAGAACTGGCAGCAATTAGGCTGATCGTTCGGGCCCGCGTCCGAGCGCGCGGCCTCGACGGCGAGGTTTAGTGGAGCTTGATCTGACGCTTGGCGCTCGAGGAGAGGCCGGCGGTATCCGTAACCGTCACGGTCACCGTGTAGTGCCCTCCGGCGGCATAGGTGTGGGTGGCAATTGCTCCCGCCTGCGGCCCTACGACTGGCGAGCCATCGCCGAAGTCAAAGCGGTAGCTGGCGATCGGCGTTGCGTCGCCGTCCGTCGAGGTTGAAGCGTCGGCGGTTACTGACAGCCCAGAGTCCTGGAGAGTGACGCGAGCGGCGGGCGCCGCGTCTGTCACAGTCACTTGCGCGGACGCAGTTGAAGAGAGGCCCGCCGTATCCTTCACGGTCACCGTCACCGTGTAAGTGCCCGACACCGTGTACGTATGCACAGCTCTTGCACCGGTCTGCGGCCCGACCACCCCCGAGCCGTCGCCGAAGGCGAAGCTGTAACTGGCGATCGGCGTCGAGTCAACGTCTGTCGAGGCCGAGGCGTCGGCGGTGAGGGTCAGGTTGATGGTTCCGGAAGCAGGAGTCACAGTCAGCGAAGCGGCGGGAGCGGCGTCCTGAGTGCCAGCGGTGACCTGGACGGTCGCCGTCGCGGTCGATGAGAGACCGCCCGTGTCCGAGACCGTAACAGTGACCGTATAGGAACCTCCTGCCGTATAGGTGTGGCTGGCGACGGCTCCGGGTTGCGGTCCCACAACCGGCGAGCCGTCCCCGAAGTCAAACCGGTACGAGCCGATGGGCGTGGCATCCGTGTCGGTGGATGCCGACGCGTCGGCTGTCACCTGCAACGGGGCGCTCCCGGAGGCCGGCGTGACACCGAGAATGGCGGTCGGTGCGGCGTCGGCCGGCGAGCTCACCGTGACCTGGGTGGCGGCGGTAGACGACAGGCCGCCCGTATCCGTCACCGTAACCGTGAGGGTATAGGTCCCGGCCGCCGTGTACGTGTGGCCGGCAGTCGCTCCCGGCTGCGGCCCGACCGCCGATGAGCCGTCGCCGAAGTTGAAGGTGTAGCCGGCGATCGGCGTCGCATCGCTGTCCGTCGAGGGGCTTGCGTCGGCGGTGACGGTAAGCGGAACGCTCCCCGATGACGGCGTCGCCGTGAGGCGTGCGACCGGCGCTGCGTCGGTCAGCGGTCCGGGCTGGAACTCGTACGCGCCCCTGTCATCGTACGTTCGTGGCCCTGCCCCCGAGTCGGGCGTCGCCGGGTCATCGACCCGAGGATGTCCTTCCACGTCGGTACTCGGCTGTCCGGTCACACCGGAATCGGCGGAGTCGATCGCGGGTGAACCGGCGAGCAAGTGGAAGTCGCCGCCGGTCGGGCTCGCCCACTTCGGGTCGGCCTGGATGCCGTGCGCCTCCTGGCCGCTGGCGGCTTGGAAGGCCGCCAGCGAGGTGTAGCTGACCGAGTTCCAGATCAGGAGCGTGTCAGGACGCGTCAGGTAGACGAGGTCGTGGTCCATCGTCGTGCCTGCAGTCGATCCGGATTCGACCCGGATGTCGCTGTGGGTGCGCGGGCTGCCGATGCCGTTGTCGACGCTGATGTTGTTCGCCAGTGTCGCCCCCGTCGCCTGGCCCTCGACGTTGATTCCGGCCGTGACGTTCTTGTAGACAGTATTGGCGACGATCGTCGCGTCGGCCGCGAACGAGTCGTCGATGCCATGGTCGCCGTTGTTGTACGCGACGTTGTTGTAGATGACGCAGCCGTTCGAGCCGGGATAGCAGTTGATGCCGGAGTCTTCGTTGTCGTGGGTGACGTTGCCCGCGATCGTGTTCCCCGGCGCCGCATAGAGGTGAATACCGGCTGCGGCCCGCTGATATCCCTCCGCGTTGCTGAAGCTCAGGTTCCCCAGCACCTGATCGCGGGTCGACCCGCTCACCAAGCCGATTCCCGCGTTGGTGTTGTGGTCGACAGTGTTCGCCGAGACGAGCGAGTCGCTCACATTGTTGAGCCGGATCCCATACTTCGTATACCCCGATAATGGCTGCCCCGAATAACTGACATGGTTGTTCGCCAACGTGATGAACGAGGAATTGTTGACGGCAATCCCGTAATCGCTCGTGTTGATCACGTTGAAACCCTGGACAGTCACCCAGCTCTTGCTCGAGAAATAGACCCCCTCGGCTTGGCCGCTCACCGTCACGCTCGCGCCCGGCGCAGCC
>VAXY01000014.1:9019-11655 GCA_005885085.1 Actinomycetota bacterium
AGCGCTGATCGTGCAGAACGGTTGGTCAACGGTTCCCGAACCCGCATCCGAGCAGGCGGGATTGGCTCGGTCGACGTACAGGACCGAACTCGTCGCCGCGCTGAGCGATCCAGGCATGAGGGCGAGCGCCAGCCCTACCACCACGGGCCCGACGGCGCCCCCCCAGAAGTGCTTTGGTCTCACTCTTTCTCCCCTGTTGCGGGGCACGACCGAAGAAGCGGAGCGCCTTCTGGGATCCGCCGGTCGGCTGCCGCAGACCACTGGAGTTTCGCACCGCGGAGCGAGCGCGTCAACGTCGCGGGCAGCGACGCGGCACGGGCTGCTACAGACCGGGCGGCACAGGCTCCGGTGCGGGCGCGAAGGCCTCCTTCACGACCCGCAGCGCCCTCTCGCGCTTTCCTTCCGCGACCTGCACGAGACCGCCGAACTCGAGCCGGGCGAGCTCGACGAAACCCGCCGTGCGCAGGGTCTGGAAGCCGAAGTCCGCGAGGAAGTCGGAGGGGAAGATCGTCCTGTGCACCTGGAAGCGCTCGTACTGCGACTCGCCCTCGCGGTACCTATAAGCGAACGTCTCCAAAGCCTTCGCGCCCCGGTCTCTCGCATCCCCGATCGCCGCGAGGAAGAGCGACTGCATCACCCACGGGCTCGATTGCTCCACCAGGTAGGCGCAGGTGACGAGCACCGCGTCGTCGGAAGGCGGCCCCGCCGGCAGCTCCGCCGCGCGTGGAAACAGCTCCACCGGGCCGTACTGCATCGAGCCGAGCACCCGGCCGTCGGCGGCGTAGTACACCGTCCCCCCCGGCCCCCACGCGGTCGCGGCCTTCTCGGGCCCTCGCGCGTCTGCCACCAGACGCACTCGTGGCACACCAGCGGCACGTCTTGCAGCGTCACGCCCGTCAGCCCGGTGACGCGCGGGCCCGTCATCGGGAGAAGACCAAAGGCTGGGGTCTGACCCCTCTCGGGGTCAGACCCCAGCAGTTCGGTCGAAGGCACGCGACGGTCACGGCGGCCCGACCTCGTCGACGACCACGTCGACGGCCTCCGCCTCGACGCTCGCCATCTGCGCCAGATAGGCGCCTACGCGCCGCTGCACCTCTCGCCCGACCTTCGGGATGGACGCTCCCCAATCGACCGCGACGTGCAGCTCGACGCGAACGCGACCGCCTTCCTCGAAGACCCGCACGCCCTTGTGACGGTGCAGCGTGCTCTCCACCAAGCCGCGCACGCCGTCGACCTCTCGGGCCGCATCGGCGGCATAGCTCGCAAGTACGTCACTGGAGATCGTCGCCATTACTCCGGCTCGCGTTGTAGCACCAGCTCAGTGGCTTCGGGCCTGGCGAAGAACCTGAACGGGACGAACGTCGTCCCGAGCCCGGGTGAGACGTGCATCGTACCGCCCGGCCGCCGGTAGAGCCCGGTCGCGTAGCGCATGTGCGGATGCGCGAACCGATACTTCCGGTTCCGGCCCAGTGGCAGCGAGATCTGGCCATCGTGCATGTGGCCCGCGAGCACGAGATCGAACGCGCCCGGCGGCAGGAAGTCGAGGATGTACGGGAAGTGACACAGCAGGATCCGCAGCTCCGCGCCTTCGTCCAGCAGGGCCCAGGGCTTCGAGGTGCCCTCGCGATACGCGCGAGGGTCGACACCTACGATCTGCACCCGGTGGCCGCGCACGTCGATCGTCTCGCTCTCGTCGACGAGCAGCCGTGCGGGAGCAAGGTCGGTCAACCCGGCTGCGCGCGAGAACGGATCGCGGCTGTGCTCGACGTCGTGATTCCCTAACACGACGAACGCCGTGCCGAGGCGTTCGAGCAGCGCCCGCAACACCTGCTCGCCACGCGGACGTGAGACGAGATCACCGGTGACGAGCACGAGCTCCGGTTGACGTGCCCGCACCCACTCGACCGCGCGCTCAACGGCGTGCGTGGCGCGTGACGGCAGGCCGAGGTGGAAGTCCGAGAGATGCGCGATCCGCAGGCCTTCGAGCGCGAACGGCAGCCGCGACAAGGGGACGTCGAGCGTACGGAGCCGAACCCAGCCCGCCTCGAACCAGGCCCAGCCCACAGCGCCGCCTGCAAAGGCCCCCAAAAAGGCTCCGGCGCGAGACCTGCTCGAGATCATCGCGCCGGAAACCGCCCCTCCGTTAATTGATAGACGCCGTCTCCGGCCGAAACTTGCTCGGAAATCAGACTTCCAGCTTCTCGAGCACCGGCGCTACGGGCACCACGTGTCGCTTGAACTTCAGCTCCGACTCCTCCAGCCCGGCGGCCACCCCTACGAGCTGGGAGAGGTGGAGGATCGGCATCTGGAAGTCCTTGCCCGTCGCCACCTTGAGCTTCGACTGCCACGCGTCGAGCGAGAGGTGGCAGAGCGGGCATGGCGTCACGAGCACGTCGGCACCCGCCTCCTTCGCCTGCTCGATCGGCTGGATCAGCTCGCCGAGCGCCGTCTCTTCGCGCGCCTGGATGATCGGAAAGCCGCAGCACTTGATCTTGGCCGGATAGTCGATTGCCTCGCCGCCGCACGCCTCGATGATGCGCTCCAGCGACCAGGGCCGGTCGGGATCCTCGAAGCCGAGGAGCTTCGACGGCCGCAGGATCTGGCAGCCGTAGAACGGCGCCACCTTCAGCCCCTTC
>VAXY01000015.1 GCA_005885085.1 Actinomycetota bacterium
GAGAGCGTCATCGAGAGCAGGGGCTCGACGAGCTCGGCCAGCAGAGGCGCGACCGCGCGGGCACGGTCGAGCGCGTCGGCCGGCGACGTCGGCCGGTCGCCCGTGACCGTCTCGAGCAAGGCTTCGACCTCCGGGATCAGGTGCAGCTCCGGCTTGTACGTCCCGAGCGCGGCGATCAGCGGGGCAGCCTTTACGAGCGCGTTGTCGGCGATGCCGGGCATCGACGCGTGACCGCTGCGGCCGAGAACGCGCAGCCTGAACGGTGCACTCATCTTCTCGGACACCGAGCAGAGGTAGAACGGGTTGCCGCCGAGCTCGACGCGGTCTCCCGAGCCCTCGTTGATGCAGAAGTCGCACCGCACCGCGTCGGCGTGTGCCTCGCACAGCCACTGCGCCCCGAAACCCGCACCGACCTCCTCGTCGGCGGTGGCGGCGAAGATCAGGTCACCTGCCGGCTCGAAACCCTCACGCGCCAGCGAGGCGATCGCGACCGCGCTCGCCGCTACCTGTCCCTTCATGTCGAGTGCGCCGCGACCCCACACCTCACCGTCGCGCAGCTCGCCGCCGAACGGGTCCGCCGCCCATTCCGACGCATCGGCGAGCACGACGTCCGTGTGCGAGAGGAACAGCAGCCGCGGTCCGCCGCCACGGCCGGGAATGCGAGCGACTAGATTCGCGCGCTCGGGGATCCTGGCGTAGAGCTCGCACGACACACCGCTGTCCTCGAGGTAGTCGCGCAGCAGCTCCGCGGCCCGCGTCTCGTTGCCGGGGGGATTCGTGGTGTCGATGCGGATCAACCCCTGCAGGAGCTTCGTCGCCTCCTGGCGCAAGGTCGTCGCGACCGCCATCTACTTCCTCCTTCCGAGGATCATCAGGTAGTCGCCCGGCGGGTCGGCCTGGCCGTCCTTTTCGTAGCGCTGCATGTACCCCATGTACGCGTCGCGCAGCTCCCGTCTCTGCTGTTCGTCGAGCGACTCGTACAGGGTCTTCATCGGCCCGAACGACGTCACCGTCAGCTGCCACATCTCCTCTGGATCTCCTGGGTGACGGTCGTCGCCGTGCACGAAGCGCAGCTCGAAGTCGGTGCCGAGCAGGTCGCCCGCATAGTCCTCGCGCCCCCAGTCGAGAGGGTTGCCGACGCCCTCGGGAGGCGGCGGCCGGAACCTCCCCATGATCTTGAAGAAGTCAGCGCCCCCGCCCGTGGGATCCCAGGCCGTCAAGCCGAGGCGGCCGCCGGGGCGCGTGACGCGTGCGAGCTCTCTGGCGACAGCCTTGTGATCGGGTGCGAAGATCGCACCGAAGCTGGACGAGACGACGTCGAAGTCCGCATTGCCGTACGGCAGCTCCTCCGCGTCGCCAACCTCATACGTGATCTCGAGCCCTTCCTCGGCCGCGAGCCGCTTCGCGGTCTCGATCAAAGCCGGCGCGAGATCCGAGCCCGTGACGGCGGCGCCGGCGCGAGCCGCTCGAGACGCGACGGCACCCGTCCCTGTCCCGACGTCGAGCCAGGTCTCCCCGGGCTGCGGATCCAATTCGCGGACGAGGTGGTCGTGGACGTTGGCGAGCTCGGCCGCGACGTTCTCGAACGGCGCGGAACCCCACGCCGCCGCCTGCTGCTGCTTCAGGGCCTCAAAGGCCATGTCCGGGCAGCTCCGACTCTTCGCCCTCCTCGTCCTTCGCGCGCGCGGTCAGCTGGTTGCGCGCACGCCACAACGACGGAAAGAAGTTGTGGTGGATCATCTTCCCGAGCACCTCGACCGGCGTGCCCTGAGTGCCGACGACCTGGTCGCCGATGATGCGCGCCACGACCTTGTAGTGGCGGATGCGCCACATGGTCACGCGCTCGTCCCATTCGATCAGCGCCTCGGCCAGCTGGTAGAGCTCCTCCTGTTCTCGGCCCTGGACGTACACCTCGACCACATCGAGCCCGGCTGCGCCCACTGCCGCCTCGAAGGCCTCGCCGAGCGGCGGCGTGACGCGTCGCACCTCGCGGAAGCCCGGGGAGTCGAAGCCGCTGCCGTGGCCGAGCGCGCGCCTGATCGTCTGGTACTCCCACGGGGACATCTGCTCGAGCATGTCGAGCTGCCGGGTGATGAACTGCAGGCAGAGCGATGCGCGGCGCAGCAGACGCAGCGCCGCCCCGAGCTCGCCCGCACGCAGGTGCGCGGTCGCGCGGGCGACCTCCGACGTGCCGAGCTTCAGCCACAGCTCGGAGGACTGGTGCACCGTCTGGAAGAGGAGCTCGTCGGGATGCGACCGCTCCTCGGGCGTCTTCTGCAGCGCGAGCAGGTCGTCCGTGCGGAGGTAGCGCTCGTAGTCCGACGCACCCTTCCCGGGCAGGACCGGCTCGGAGAAATCCTCGTGCGTCTCGGTTGCCACGGGCCGGTGCGGAGCATACTTCCCCTGCAATGAGCGACCTCTTCTCAGACGCAGCCGAGCAGCGGCTACCGGACCTCGCGCCGCTCGCTCTGCGCATGCGTCCGAAGACGCTCGAGGAATTCGTCGGCCAGGAGCACGTGCTCGGAGAGGGCTCGGCGCTCCGGACGGCGATCGCACAGGACCGTGTGCGGTCGGCGATCTTCTACGGCCCGCCGGGAAGCGGCAAGACCACGCTTGCACGCATCATCGCGGGCGTGACGGGGGCGGCGTTCGAGGAGCTGTCCGCCGTCTCGGCCACGGTGGCGCAGGTGCGAGAGGTCCTCGCGCGCGCGCGTGAGCGATTGGGAGCGAACGGGCAGCGGACGATTCTCTTCCTCGACGAGATCCACCGGTTCAACAAGGCGCAGCAGGACGCACTCCTGCCCGGGGTGGAGGAAGGCGTGATCACCTTGATCGGTGCAACGACGGAGAATCCGTACTTCGAGGTCAACTCCGCGTTGCTGTCGCGCGCCGAGGTGTACGAGCTCGAGCCGCTGTCGAGCGAGGAGCTCGAGACGATCGCGCGCCGTGGCGCGGCGTCGCTCGAGGCGGAGGTGCCCGACGAGCTGGTGCAGCTGATCGCGGCCCGAGCAGGCGGCGACGCTCGTTCGGCGCACAACATCCTCGAGCTCGCGTGGCAGACGGCGCAGGCGGCAGGTGAGCCGCTATCCGAGGCGCACATCGAGGACGCGGCCCGCAAGCGTCCGCTCGTCTACGACAAGGCGGCCGACGCGCACTACGACTTCATCTCCGCCTTCATCAAGTCGATGCGCGGCTCCGATCCCGACGCGAGCGTCTACTACCTCGCGGCGATGCTGGAGAGCGGCGAGGACGCGCGGTACATCGCGCGGCGGATGATCGTCCTCGCCTCCGAGGACATCGGCAACGCCGATCCGCGGGCGTTGCTCGTCGCGGTCGCCGCGGCACAGGCGGTCGAGCACGTCGGCCTCCCGGAGGCCCGGTTGAATCTCGCGCAGGCTGCCGTCTATCTCGCCCGTGCGCCGAAGTCGAATG
The DNA here is from genome assembly GCA_005885085.1 of Actinomycetota bacterium. Taxonomy (GTDB): domain Bacteria; phylum Actinomycetota; class Thermoleophilia; order Gaiellales; family Gaiellaceae; genus 3-1-20CM-4-69-9. Next base: position 3,433 of record VAXY01000015.1, read on the forward strand.
CCAGCTACACGGCGTTGAAACGCGCAACCGCAGACGTGCGGGAGAAGGGCAACATCCGACCACCGAAGGCCCTGCGCGACGGCAGCTGGTACGGCCGTCAGCTCGGACACGGCGAGGGGTACGTCTATCCGCACTCCGATCCGGCGGGATTCGATGTCGACCACCTGCCGGATGAGCTCAAAGGCACGACCTATTACGAACCGTCCGGAAGCGGCGAGGAACTGGGGTCTGACCCCAAGGGGTCAGACCCCAGCAGTTAGTCGGAACCGCGGCGCAGACGGCGCCCCGCGAACTGGCCGAACGAGCCCGGCAGCTTGTCCCATGCGCTCGCAGCACGCTCGATGTCGTACTCCACACGGCGGAACTCGAACTCCCCGTCGTCGTGCCGCAGCGCGTACGCCGCGCGGGCGTCGCCGTCGAGCGGCATTCCGGCACTGCCCGGATTGATCAGCGTCGTCCCGTCCGGGCCCGGTCGCCGGAACTGCAGATGGCTGTGGCCGAACACGACCGTCCTGTCGCGGGCGCCGTTCAGCATCCGCTCGTCGTCCTCACCCGCCTCCACCGGAAAGCTCTCGACGTCCGAGAGCGGTGAGCCGTGAACGTACAGCACACCCTCCAGCTCGGCCTGCGCCTGCAACGAATAGAGCCAGCCCTCCTCCGTGCCGAGACCGGAGTCGAGCTCGCGCAGCTCCGCCGCCACATCGGGCCGGTCCGCCGGCGGCTCGCGGAGCCAGCGCTCGCCGTTGCCGCGGATCCAGGTCGTGTTCGGGAGCGCACGCAACCGCTCGATCGTCTCGAGCGGCCAGGGCGACCACGACGCGAAGTCGCCGCCGAGCAAGTACGCGTCGGCACCTGCGGCGTGCGCGTCTTTCAGCACTTGATCGAGCGCGACCACGTTGCCGTGGATGTCGTACAGGACAGCCAGCACGCCTCGTTAGGCTCCCACAGGTGAAGATCGTCTGCCTCGTCAAACAGGTTCCACGCGCCGACTCGATCGAGTTCGACCAGGAGACGAAGCAACTGCGGCGAGAGGGCGTACCGCTCTTGCTCAATCCGTTCGACGCCGCCGCCGTCACGCAGGCGGCCGCGCTCGACGGCGCCGAGGTGATCGCGATGACCATGGGGCCGCCGCAGGCCGCGGAGGCACTGCGGACCTGCCTGGCACTCGGCGCGCAACGTTGCATCCACCTCTCCGACCGCGTCTTCGCCGTCGCGGACACGCTGGGGACGTCGCGCACGCTGGCGCTCGCGATCCAGAAGGAGGGAGATGTCGATCTCGTCCTGTGCGGACGCAAGACGACCGACTCGGAGACGTGGCAGGTTCCCCCCGAGACGGCCGCGTTCTTGGGCTGGCCGCATCTGACGAGCGTCACGGCGATCGAGGTGGTCGCCGGCCGGCTGCGTGCGACACGCGAGACCGACGACGGCTACGAGACGTGGGAGCTCGAAACGCCCGCGCTGCTTTCGCTCGCGTACGGCCGGGACGCGGACGGGACGGCTGACGGACGCATCGACGTCTGGGAGGCACACGACCTCGTCGGGGAGGTGCACGAGTACGACAAGCGTTTCGGCCAGACGGGATCCCCGACTCGCGTGCTCGCGGTGCGGGACGTCACGCCGCCACGCGGCGGTGAGCGGTTCACAGACCTCGCCTCCGCCGCGGCGCGCGTCCGCGAGCTCGCCGCCGAGCGCACGCCCGACCCGAGCAGCTGGGAGAAACCCGAGCGGCTCGGCGAACAGCCGTCGCCGAAGCGCTACGACTGCTGGACGCTCGTCGAGCTTGCCGGCGGCCGGCCCACGCGGCACTCGTTCGAGCTGCTCGGCAAGGGGCGCGAGCTTGCCGGCAAGCTCGGGGGCGACAACGTCGGGCTCGTGCTCGGCGCAGAGCTCGACGGCGTCGCAGCCGAGCTCGCCCGCCGCGGAGCGGACCGCGTCGTGCTCGCCGAGGACGACCGCCTCGCCGGATTCCACCCGCACGTCTGGAGCGCAGCGCTGCGTTCGCTGGTCGAAACGATGCGGCCACACGTACTCCTGATCCCTGCGACCGCGAACGGACGGGACCTCGGCCCACGCATCGCGGGGGAGCTGCAGCTCGGAATGACCGGGGACTGCGTCGGGCTCGGGATCGACCGCGCCGGACGGCTGATCCAGACGAAGCCCGCGTACGGCGGGAACATCGTCTCGGTGATCATGGGCTCCACGACGCCGCAGCTCGCGACCGTGCGGGCACGCATGTTCGAGCCGCTCGAACCGCGCGAGGTGGAACCGACCGTTGAACGCGTCGAGCTCGGCGAGCTGCCGGCAGCGACGACCAAGCTCGTCGACCGCACGGACGCGTCGGCGCGGGATCTGGATCAGGCGGCGGTCGTCGTCTGCATCGGGTCGGAGCTGCCGCCCGAAGACATCGCCCGCGCTCGCGCGCTCGCCGAGAGCGCAGGTGCCGCGGTCGGCGCGACCCGCGCGGTCTGCGAGCGCGGCGACGTGCCCCGCAACCGCCAGCTCGGCCTGCTCGGCCGACCGGTGGCGCCGAGGCTGCTCGTCACCGTCGGCGTGCCCGGCGACTTCGAAGAGCTCACCGGCTTCGTCAAGGCCGGGGTGATCGCAGCCGTCAACCACGGCGAGGCACCGATGCTCGCAGCCGCGGACGTCGGCGCGGTCATCCACTGGGAGGCCGCGGTCCCCGCCCTTGCGGGCGTCCTCTAGCCGTGTTGCTCCAGGTGCACGAGTGGGGCGACCGCACGGCACCGCCGGTCGTGGCGCTGCACGGCATCGGCGGCTTCGGCAGGCGGTTCCGCAAGCTTGCGGAGGAGCGGCTCGCCACGCGCTTCCGCGTCCTCGCACCCGATCTCCGCGGCCACGGCTCCTCCTCGTGCTGGAGACGATCGAAGCCGCCGGAGACGAGCGCGCCGCGTTCGTCGGCCACTCCTACGGCGGCAGGTTGATCCTCGAGCTTGCGGCACTCGAGCCGAAGCGGCTCGAACGGTGCGTCCTGCTCGATCCCGCCGTCCACCTGCTGCCGCACGTCGGCTTCGACTTCGCCGAGCGGGAACGCGTCGACGGAGCGTTCGGCTCGCCACAGGATGCAGTGGCAGAGCGAATGTTGTACGGCGATCCGACCCCGCTGTCGTTCGTCGAGGAAGACGTGCGCGAACATCTCGCGCAGGGACCGGACGGCCTCTACCGCTACCGCTATTGCCGCAGCGCCGTCATCACCGGCTACGGCGAGCTCCGTCATCACCGGCTACGGCGAGCTCTGCACTCCGCCGCCGCCGCCGGAGACGCTACGCGTGCCGACGCTGCTCGTCTACGCAGACGGGTTCGGCCTGGTGCGTGACGACCAGATCGATGCGTACGCGACCGTGCTCGGCGATCTCCTCAACGTCGTCAGCGTTCGCGGCGGCCACATGGTCTTCTGGGACGCGTACGAGCAGACGGCCGACGTCCTGCAGGCTTTTCTAGAGGATTCGCGCACCTAACCCGGACGCAACGAGCTCGACGGCGAGCTTTCCCGTCTCATTCTCGCGGTCGAGGATCGGATTCACCTCGACGACGTCGAGCGACGACGCCAGCCCCGACTCTGCAACGAGCTCGAACACGAGGTGCGCCTCGCGATAGGACAGCCCGCCGCGGACGGGCGTACCGACTCCGGGTGCGACGTCGGGATCGATTGCATCCATGTCGAGACTGACGTGCACGAAGCCGGGCCCGGCGACGTGGGTCAGCGCCTCGCGAACCGCGCGCTCGACGCCGAGGCGGTCGACGTCGCTCATCGTGAACACGCGTGCGTCGAGCTCTTTCAGCACCTCACGTTCGCCGTCGTCGAGCGACCGCACCCCGATCAGCGCAACACGGCCCGGCGCGAGCGCGGGCAGGTCCCAGCCGTGCTCGCGAAACCGCTCACCTGCCAGCCCGAGGGCGGCGGCGAGCACCATCCCGTGGACGTTTCCGCTGGGGCTCGTCTCCGGACTGTTCAGCTCGCCGTGGGCGTCGATCCAGATCGCCCCGCCGGGGCCGTGCACCTCGCGGAGCCCGCCGAGCGTCCCCAGCGCCACCGAATGGTCTCCGCCGAGCACGACCGGAACGAAGCCGTCCCGCGCCGCGTCGCCCACGAGCTCGGCGATATGCCGGCACGTCGCCTTGATCTGCGGGAGGAAGCGGGCCTGCTCGTCCACGACCGCCGTCGCCTCCGCGACCGCAGTGCCGACGTTGCCCCGGTCGACGTACTCGTAGCCGAGCTCGATGATCCGCGTGGCGAGGCCGGCGTACCGAATCGCGGAAGGACCCATGTCAACACCGCGACGCCCGGCGCCCAGATCGAGGGGCGCGCCGATGACGGCGACTTTGCGCTGTAGTTGCATGGGCACGGCTGACAAGGCTAACTTCCCCGTAGATGGGGAATCCCGACGGAGCAGCCATGATCAGGGTTCTCCTCGCCGACGACGACGAGCCGTTCCTAGAGGCCCTCTCTCCGTTGATCGAGCGTCAGCCGGAGCTGGCAATCGTGGGCACGGCCTCCGACGGGCTCGCCGCGATCGAGCTCGCGGACGAGCTGTCGCCCGACGCGGTGGTGATCGACCTGCACATGCCGCGCCTCGACGGGGTCACCGCCGTCGCGCGCCTGCGCCGCGACCATCCGAGCATGTGCGTGATCGCGCTCACCGGCGACGAGCATCCCGCGCTCCACCGGGCGGTGACCGAGGCGGGTGCGGACGCCGTGCTCGTCAAGGACGAGTTCGTGGACGTCCTCGTCGACCGGCTCGCCGCAGCGCGGGCAGGAATCGCCTAGGGCCGCCGCTACACTTCGCCGTCCGGGCGAGGTAGCTCAGTCGGTAGAGCACACGGCTGAAAACCGTGGTGTCGCCGGTTCGATTCCGGCCCTCGCCACTTTCGGGAAACCCCGCAAAAGCGGGTTTTTTCTTACCAGACTGGACGCCGTCCTGCTTGGACCTATCGTGCGGGACAAGCGGCCGCGTTTCTGAGACGCTCCTCTGAGATGGCGCTCCACTTTCCGACGCGTGCCGAGCGGGCCGGCCGGCT
>VAXY01000016.1 GCA_005885085.1 Actinomycetota bacterium
GCAGCAGGTGCCGAAGGGGCCGGGCTGGCTCTTCGAGGTCAAGTGGGACGGCTTTCGCGCCGTCGCGCGCGTGTCACAAGGGGAGGCGAAGCTGATGAGCCGGCAGGGCAACGACCTGACGCAGCGCTTCGCGCAAGTGGCCAAGGAGATCCCCAAGGCGGTCAAGACGCCGGACTGCGTGCTCGACGGCGAGGTCTGCGCGCTGGACGAGCAGGGCCGGTCGAGCTTCTCGGCGATGCAGCAGGGCAAGCCTGGGACGCCGATCGTCTACTTCGTCTTCGATCTGCTCGAGCTCGAGGGCGAGCCGCTCGTCGACCTACCGCTGACCGAGCGCCGCAAGCGGCTGGAGAAGCTGCTCGACAAGCGCAACCGCACCGTCCGTCTCTCCGAGGTCTTCGACGATGGCGAGGCGCTGCTCGAGGCGGCCAAGCAGCAGGGGCTCGAGGGGATCATGGCCAAGCGCGCCGACTCCCGGTACGCCGTCGGCCGCCGCACGCGCGACTGGCTGAAGATCAAGACGCACGGCCGCCAGGAGTTCATCATCGCCGGCTACACGAAGGGCCAGGGCCGTCGCGCCGGGACGCTCGGCTCGCTCGTCCTCGCAGTGCGGCGAGGGCCCAACCTCGAGTACGTCGGCAACGTCGGCACCGGCTTCACCGGCGAGGAGATCGAGAAGCTGCTGCAGAAGCTCCGCCCACTCGAGCGCAAGACGCCGCCGTTCAAAGAGATTCCGAAGATGCCGAAGGTCCGCAAGGGCGACGTCGTCTGGGTCGAGCCGAAGCTCGTCTGCGAGGTCGAGTTCGCCGAGTGGACGCACGACGGCCGCCTGCGCGCGCCGTCCTACCAGGGCCTGCGCGAGGACAAGGCCGCGGAGGAGGTGCGCCGCGAGCGGCCGATCGAGGAGGAGATCCGGATCGGCAAGCGCGTGCTCAAGCTCTCCAACCTCGACAAGCCGTTCTGGCCCGACGAGGGGATCACGAAGGGCGACCTGCTCGCCTACTACCTACTACCAGGCGGTCGCGCCCGTGCTCGTGCCGCACCTCAAGGACCGGCCGTTCACGATGCGGCGCTATCCCGACGGCGCGTACGGCAAGGCGTTCTTCCAGAAGGACGCGCCGAAGGGGATGCCGGAGTGGATCCCGACGGCGCGGATCCAGGTCACCTCGCGAGACAAGCCGCGGACGAAGCGCTGGATCAACGCGCCGCTTGTCAACGACGAGCTCGCCCTGCTCTGGATGGCCAACATGGGTTGCATCGATATGAACGCGTGGTACTCGCGGGTCGACAAGCTCGACCGGCCCGACTTCGTGCTCTTCGACCTCGACCCCTCGCCCGACGTCGGCTTCGAGGAGACCGTCCAGGTCGCGCTCTACGTGAAGGAGGCGCTGGACGCTCTCGGTCTCGCGTCCTTCGCGAAGACCTCGAGCGCGGAGGGCATGCACGTGCTCGTCCCGATCGAGCGGCGGCACACCTACGACGACACGCGCCGGTTCTCGGAGGTCGTTGCCGGCGCGATCGCGCGCTCGTACCCGAAGCTCGCGACGACGCAGTGGTCGAAGGCCAAGCGTCGGGGCGTCCTGATCGACGCGAACCAGAACGGGGAGGGCAAGACGATCGCCTCGGCTTACTCGGTCCGGCCGCGACCGGGCGCGCCGGTATCGACACCCCTGCGCTGGGACGAGGTGAAATCGGGCCTCGACCCGGCCCAGTTCACGATGGACGTTGTGCAACAGCGGGTCGCCCAATACGGCGACCTTTTCGAGGGCGTGTTGACGACGCGTCAGCGGCTGAACGACGCGCTCAAGGCCCTGGCCTGAACGGGCGCGTCTGGGGTCAGACCCCGGCCTTCGCCTGAGGGGACACCGCCGAATCCGCGAGTTGCGGTGCAGCATCTCCATGCGCAGGCTCTGCCCATCGCCGAGCCTCCGATCGACCGCGACGAAGTTGTTGCCCTACTCTTCAACGTGAGCGACATCGCCTTCTCGCTCCGGAACATCGAACGAGTACTCGCAGGAGAGAACGATGGCGAAGAAGAAGCTGACGAAGACTGAGCGCGCAGAGATGGAAGCGCGCCACGAGCGAATGCTGGCGAACGCCCGCCGGACGCGCGAGCTGGCCGAGAAGGCGCAGGCAAAGCTGGACGCAGAACGCTCGAGCAAGTAGCGACGGCTGCCTGGTCACGCCTGGGATCGAACGAGACGCCGACAAGCGTCACGACGCTTTCCGACGAGGAAGAGGCGCGGCACTGGCTTAGATCGACGGCATAGAAGGGCGAGAGCTACCTTCCGAGTCTCACTTCGCTTGCGCCTAAACGACCGCTATGTGGTCCGACAATGAAAGGCAGCTCTATCTTCGGCCGGGTCTGTAGCGGTACGGACTTATGTCACTCAGGGGGTCACAGTATTCCTGGGTAAAGAGCGGCGCCGGTTGGTTCGGCACCAGCCGCGACGGCTTGTCTGTCTACCTGCGTCTTGACAAGGCGAGACAGCTCGTTAAACCGGCGCCCAGATAAGAATGCGAATGTTGGCTGGTTAACAACTACGAAAACAATGGCCTGAGCGGGAAGTAAAAGACTGGGGTCCTAGGGGATAACCCTCAAGGTTCGCTCGAGCCCCTCGAGTGCGCGCCTGCCCAGCTCCGTGTTGGGCGACCAGGGCCGGCGACTTGAGCGAACGTGGTCGGGACCCGGGACCAATGTGGAGGACCGGGTCACCGGCGCCAACGGCGCTGGCGTATCCCCGAGAAGTAGGCGCGTTTGCAGGCACTTCGCGCCCACTGAGCCGCCGCGCTTGGTTCCGACGCCGCCCGTCACGTGAGCCGTTCGGCTGGTCCCAATGAGCCCTTCGACCTATTGAAGGCCCGCCCCAGACAGGCGATCCTCAGGGCTGCGCGCATGGGCGGCCTTTTTTCCGTGCGGTTGCGGCAGCGGCAAACGTTGAGGGGAGAGTTTCGTGGAGTCGGACACCACAGCAGGGGAGAAGTCTGAGACAGACGACGGTGCGAACCGTCGCAGTAGGAAGAACCGAACGAGGGTAGCGCTACTTTTTAGGCGCTCCCGGCCGCACAGTCGGAGAGCGGCGACATTCGCTATTGCACTTTCTGTCGTTGCAGTAGGCGCCGCCGGCGCCTTCGCTGCGGACCAGGTTCCATTTGCCGACCAGATTCCACTCGTCGGATCGACCGGGAGTACCGACTCCTCGCCGGTCCCCGATTCGACGGCGGCCACCGGTTCCGATACGAGCACGACGGCGGACACAAGCACGAGCTCCACGAGGACGAGCTCCTCCGACACAACCAGCACCGACTCGGGCGCGAGCGCCACGAGCGCAAGCGCTGATGTCGCAGGCCGCTTCATCGTGACTTTTGCGGCGGGGATTACCGAAGCCGAGCAAGCTGCTGCCATCTCTGATGCAGGCGCGACCGACGTCTCCGCAATTGCCCCATTGCGGATGCACGCTGTCGACGCGTCCGACGCCGCCGTTGCCGGGCTGCAGGCGAACGCCTCAGTGAGCCGCGTCGAGGCCGATCAGGTACGCGACGTCCAGGCGACCCCGAGCGACTCCGAGTATTCCAGTCAATGGTCCCTCCCGCGGATCGGTTGGGATCAGGCGTACGGAAATGTCGCGCCTTTGGGCTCGGCGAAAGTGGCGGTACTCGACACCGGAATCGACGCTTCCCATCCGGACCTGTCCGCCAACGTCGTGCCGGGTACATCGGTGCTCGACGGATCGAACGGCGAGACGGATGCGAACGGCCACGGCACCTGGATGGCCGGCGTCGTCGCTGCCGGGACTGACAACGGCATCGGGATCGCGGGCGTCGGGTACGCCGGCGTCAGCGTCATGCCGGTGACGGTCCTCGGCGCGGATGGCACCGGAATCGACAGCGACGTCATCTCCGGAGTCGTCTATGCGGCCGACCACGGCGCGGACGTGATCCTGATGGCATTCAGCAACCCTGGTTACTCGGCGTCGCTCCAGGCCGCGATCGACTATGCGTGGTCGAAGGGCACCGTCGTCGTCGCCGCGACGGGCAACGACAGTTCGTCGACTGCCACGTTCCCCGCGGGCGACCGCGGGGTCATCGGTGTCTCCAACACAGATTTCATGGACTCGCTCGATCTCTCGAGCAACTACGGAGCCGACACGTTCCTGGCAGCCCCGGGCGCCGGGATCGAGACCACTGCGGCGGGCGGGGGCTACGCGACGATCAGCGGAACGTCGGCAGCGGCGGCCGAGGTGGCCGGCGCCGCGGCGCTGCTGAAGGCCAACGACTCGAGCGCCTCCAACGGCACCATCGTCGGCCGCCTGGCGCGGAACGCGGATGCGGCTGGGACCTCGGACCAGACCGGTAACGGGCGGCTGAACCTAGGGCGCGCGATCGCGGACACGTCAGTGGACGCAATCGAGCCGGCCGGCTCACCGCCCGTCGGCGGCGGCGGTCCGATTATCGGGCCGTACGTGGTTGATGCCACGAACAGAACCATGAGCTACACGAGGGCCGGTACCGGAACCGGGACCGTGACTTTCGCTCGGATCACGGGGGACACTCCCGATACCGCTACCGGTGGTTGCTCCATCACAGGAAATAACGCGATCTGCACCGCGAGTGGCACGTTCAATTTCAAGAACAACGATGCCTATCGAATTACCGCAGCGGCCGGTGGCGGCTCGACGTTCCAAGGTTGGAGCGGCCAGAGCGGAGACCTCAATACAACCAACTGTGGCGGAACGACCAATCCCTGTCCTTCCTCGACTACGTCGATCACCCTTGGAGTCAACTCTGCGATCACGGCAACCTTCAATGCGCCGCCAACCGTGACCTCCACCAGCCCCAGCTCCCGCGGCCAGGGCGCGACCAATCAGAACGTCACCGTCACCGGTACCAGGTTCGTGTCTGGTGCCGTCGCGAGCTTCTCGGGCATCGGCATCACGGTCAACTCCACGACCTTCGTCAGCGCCACCAGCCTGACCGCCAACATCACGGTCAGCGGCACGGCCGCTACCGGCCTACGCGACGTGACGGTCACCAATCCGGGGGGTAGCTCGGGCACGGGCACCGGCGTCTTCACCGTCAACGCCAAGCCGACCGTGACCTCGACGACGCCGAGTTCACGCGGCCAGGGCGCGACGAATCAGAACGTCGCAATCACCGGCACGAACTTCGTGTCAGGGGCCGGACTCGCGGCGAGCTTCTCGGGCATCGGTATCACGGTCAACTCCACGACCTTCGTCAGTGCCACCAGCTTGACTGCCAACATCACGGTCAGCGGCACGGCCACGACCGGCCTGCGCGACGTGACGATCACGAACGGTGACGCGGGGGTCGGCACCGACACCGGCAAGTTCACCGTCAACGCAGCTCCGACGGTGACCTCAACGAGCCCGAATTCGCTCGGTCAGGGCGCGACGGCCCAGAACGTCACGATCACAGGTACCGGTTTCGTTTCGGGTGCCGTGGCGAGCTTCTCGGGCACCGGGATCACGGCCAACTCCACGAGCTTCGTCAGCGCCACCAGCCTGACCGCCAACGTCACGGTCGGTGGCACGGCCACGACCGGCCTGCGCGACGTGACGATCACGAACGGCGACGGCGGCGTCGGCACCGGGGCGGGTGTGTTCACAGTCACCGGCCGGCCCACGACCACGAGCGTTAGCTGCGTGCCGGCTTCGACGGCCGTGGGCAGCTCGACTACGTGCACCGCGACGGTCTCGGACACGGGAGGCGGCAGTCCCACCAATCCCACCGGCAATGTGTCTTGGACGTCGACGGCCGGGTCTTTCTCGAACAGCGCGTCGTGCACGCTGGCCAACGTTCCCGCCAGCAGCAGCCAGAGCCGCTGCAATGTCAGCTTCTTCGCGCCCACCACAAACCAGACGGTGACCGTTAGCGGCACCTACGGCGCCGACGTCACTCACAGCGGCAGCAACGGCAATACCAGCGTGCCAGTCACCGCCTGCAGCACCAACAAGATCTGCATCGACGGCAACATGGCCGACTGGAACGCGCTGCCTGCATCCCCGTCCTACGGCGACGACCCCGCGGATGCCGGCGGTGGCTCAACTGACCTCACCGCGATCCGCATCACTTCAGGCGACGGCAACCTATACGTCCGCTGGGACGAGATTCTCACGAGCAACAAGAACAAGGTCGCGAGCGACAGTTTCTCGATCAGCGTCGACGCGGACCGGAACGGAGCGCCTGACCACAAGGGCTGGGTCGTGTTCGACTCAAGCGGCGCTATGACGGTTCAGGTGCAGACGTGGGATCCCGTCACCCAAACGGGCGGACCCCTCGTGAACGCCGGTCTCGCCCAGCAGACTTGTAACGTCACGGTCTGCCTCCCCGGCAGCACGTCGTCGATCGAGGCATCCTTCCCGCTGGCGGCCTTCAACCCGACGGGCGCAATCGTCGGCCTCCAGACGGAGACCCGTGCCAGCATGAGCATGACTTCCGCCGTGAAGGACTGCTCCCCCGGCGCCGTTGCCTGCAACGGCTTCTTCAATCTCGACACCGACACCGGCAACACGACGGTCACGGCCGGCCACCGCACGACCACGACGCTGGACTGCCCGGACACCACTGTCACCGTGGGCCAGCCGACCAGCACCTGCACCGTAACCGTCACCGACACGGGCTTCGACACCAGTAACGCCCCAGTCACGCAGGCGAACCCGACGGGAACTGTGAACTTCCTCGTCAGCGGCGGCACCGGCGCCTTCACGCCCGCCTCCTGCACCCTCACGTCGGCGGCCCCCCTGTTCACGGATCGCAGCACGTGCACGCTTACCTATAGGCCGACCACCGTCGACACTGGCACGCACACGCTCACGGCCAGCTATGCGGGAGACACGGCGCCGCTCCAGTTCGCCAGCAGCAGCGGCAACGACTCGTTGACGGTGACGCCCGTTGCCAACGCCTCGATCTCGGGGACCGTCTACAACGACGCTGATGGCAGCGGCGGCCTCACGGCCGGGGACGCCGGCCTCGGCGGTGTGACCGTCTTTATCGACAGCAACAACAACGGCAGCTTCGACACCGGCGAGCCGACCACGACGTCGAGCTCGGCCGCAGGAACGCCTGGCCAGTACTCCTTCGCGGGCCTTACTGCGGGCACGTACAAGGTGAAGTACGCGGTTCCGACCGGCTACGCGAATACCGGGACGAACCCGCTGACTGTCGTCCTCGCCACGTCGAGCAGCTCTTCGACTGGGAACGATTTCTTCGCGGCGCCGCAGTATTCGGTGAGGTTCGCGCAAACCGGGATCGGCACCGACACCGGCAACAATACGGTGGTCAGCGTCAACGGCACGCCGTACAAGGCGTCCGATCTGACTAAGACGCTGACGTTGACGGCCGGGACGCTCGTCAACTACACGTACGCGGGCCCGGTCAACACCGATCCCGCCAGCGGAAAGCGGTACGCGTTTACCGGCACGAATACTGGTGCGCCGGCTAGCGGGTTCACCGTCAGCGCCGACACGACGATCACCGGCAACTACGACACCCAGTGGCTGGTCAGCTTCGCCCAGTCGGGGATCGGCACCGACACCACCGCCACCGTCGTCAGCGTCAACAGCTCCGACAAGACCGCGGCCAACCTGGCCGCCGGCGTCAGCGTCTGGGTCACCGACGGCGGCTCGGTCACCTACGACTTCAAGAGC
>VAXY01000017.1 GCA_005885085.1 Actinomycetota bacterium
TTCCTCGGCCCGGAAGTCCGGGAGCCCGAGGCCCGTGTCGGCGTCGACGACGGCCGCGAGCGCGACGCCGGGAAAGTGGTGCCCCTTCGACACCATCTGCGTCCCGACGAGCACGACACGGTCTGCCGACGCGAAGCGGGTGAGCGCGGCCGTGAGTGCGCCGGGCCGCTCGACGGTGTCTGCATCGAGCCGGATGCATTCGAGCTCCGGCAGCTTCGCCGCGAGCTCGCGCTCGAGCTTCTGCGTCCCCGCGCCGAGGCGGGCGAGCTCGGTCGAGCCACACGCGGGACACGTCTCAGGCTCCGCTTTCGCATGCCCACAGTGGTGGCACCGAAGCATCCGGTCGGCGTGCAGGACGAGCGAGACGTCGCAGTTCTCGCAGCGCAACGTCGTCCCGCACGCGCGGCAGTGCAGCGCCGGCGCGACGCCGCGGCGGTTGAGCAGCAGGATCGCCTTGCCGCCACCGTCCGCGATCGCGCCGAGCTCGGCGAGCAGCGGCGCCGAGAGCGGGTAGCCGGCCTCGCGCCGCAGGTCGACGACGCGCACCGAAGGCAGCGGGCCGGCGAGGCGGCCGCCGAGCTCGAGCCGCTCCAGGCTCCCCCACGTCTCGGGACGCGGTGTAGCGCTGCCGAACACGGCGACCGCACCTTCCAGCGCCGCGCGCTTCGCGGCGACCGTGCGCGCGTCATAGCGCGGATCCGACTCCTGCTTGTACGACGCGTCGTGCTCCTCGTCGACGCAGATCACACCGAGACGTCCGACGGGCGCGAACACGGCCGAGCGCGCGCCGACGACGATCGCCGCCTCGCCGCGCGCAATGCGCGCACGCTCGTCCCGGCGCTCCGCCTCGCTGAGCGCCGAATGCAGAACGGCGATCCGTTCGCCGAAGCGCGCGCGGAACCGGCCGAGCGCCTGCGGCGTCAGCGCGATCTCCGGCACGAGCACGATCGCGCCGCGCCCTCGCTCGAGCGCGGCGGCGCAGGCCTGGAGGTACACCTCCGTCTTGCCGCTGCCGGTTGCACCGTAGAGGAGGAAGTTCGCGCTCTCTCCGGTGTCGAGCCGCTCGACGATGCGCTCGAGTGCGGCCCGTTGCGACGAGCTCAACGCGGCAGGCTCCGGCTCGCCCGGCAGCGCGTCGCGTTCGGCCGGCTGCGGACGCTCGCCGCGAGCCTTCCGTTGGACGGGAGCGACGAGCCCGAGCGCGCGTCCCGGCGTCGAGCCGTAGTAGTCCGCGACCCAGAGCGCGAGGCGGAAGAGCGCAGGCGGGAGCTCCTCGACGACGCGCTCGACCGCAGCCGTCTTGATCCCTTCCGGCGGGACGACGTCGACCTCCGTGACGACGCCGCGGCGACGGGCGTTGCCGAACCTGACCTCGACGACCGCGCCCGGCCCGACCTCGTCCGGAACCTCGTACGTGAACTCGCGCGCGAGGGCGCGGGCGGTGACGAGCGGATAGACGGACGCGTAGCGGGTCAAGAGCCCCAGCGTAGAGTGGGCTCGTGACGCAGTGGCACTGGGATCCGGCCACCTACCTCGACAACATGCTCGCCGAGGTCCCTGCCTACGCCGAGCTGCAGGAGCAAACGGCCGCGGCGACCGAGAGCCTGGAGGCGACAGCCGTGCTCGAGCTCGGGGTCGGCACCGGTGAGACCGCACGACAGGTCCTGGCCCGTCATCCAGAAGCAAAGCTGGTCGGAATCGACTCCAGCCGGGAGATGCTCGCGCGCGCCCGCGGCGCGCTGCCGGAGGCGGACCTCCGCCTCGCACGGCTCGAGGATCCGTTGCCGCCCGGCCCGTTCGACCTCGTCGTGAGCGCGCTGGCCGTGCACCACCTCGACGCGGGCGGCAAGCAGGATCTCTTCCGGCGCGTGGCCGAAGTCCTTCGCCCACGCGGCAGCTTCGTGCTCGCCGACGTCGTCGTGCCCGAACGCGAAGAGGACGTCGTCACTCCGATCGACGGGGTGTACGACCTCCCCGACCGCGTCGACGATCAGCTCGAGTGGCTGCGTGCGGCCGGCCTCGAGGCGGAGGTCGTGTGGACGGACAAGGACCTGGCCGTCCTACGCGCTACACGCCGGCAGCGACCAGGATGAAGTCTGTTGCGAAGCCAAGGAAGAGGCCGAGCAGGATTCCCCAGGTGACGACCGGCTTCGAGGCGAGCGCGCGGCCGACGTTCAGCAGCTCCATCACGACGTAGAGGATCGAGCCCGCCGCCAGCGCGAAGAACACGATCATCACGCTCTGGTTGACCCACGCCTGGCCGATGACCGTGCCGAAAAAGGTCGGTGCTCCGCCGATCAGGCCGAGCAGCGCGAGAAAGCTCCAGCTCGGCTGCTCCTGGTCGCCCGTCAGCGGCGCACAGATGCCGAGGCCTTCGGTCGCGTTGTGGAGGCCGAAGCCGATGATCAGGACGATCGCGAGGCTGAGCTTGTCGGCGGCCGCCGACTGCCCGATCGCGAGGCCCTCGGAGAAGTTGTGCAGCCCGATCCCCGTCGCGATGAAGATCGCGAGCCAGCGCGCGGGCGACATGCCCGTGAAGTGATGGTCGTGCTCGAACTCGGCTGTCGACGCGGCGCCCGGGCCGAGGAAGGCGCGCCGCCGGCGGCGCTTCATCCAGAGGTCGTAGTAGACGAGGCTCATCAGGCCGGTGAAGAAGCCGGCGGCGAGCAGGAACGCGAGCCACGCGAAGCGGCCGTCGCGGCCGTTCGTCAGCGCGTCCTCCACCGGCCCGACGGCCTGGCTGAGGACGTCCCACAGCAGGAAGATCAGGATTCCCGTCGCGATCGCGGCGAGAAAAGCCTTCGTCGCGGGCTTGACGCTCTGCATACGGCCGATCGGTAGGCCGAGGAAGATCGTGAAGCCCGCAATCGCACCGAGGCCGAGTGTCTGCAACGTGCTCATGTAAGGGTCACCTTACAGGCTAGGATCAGCCATCTATGGCGCAGGGCCACTCCGTCGACGAGTACCTCGAGACGATCTACTTCCTCGCGTTTCCGATCGGCGAGTACCGACCGCTGAGCGGCGGCTCGCCGACGCTCGCGTCGCGCGTGGCCGAGATGCTCGGCGTTTCGCGCGCGTCGGCCGGAGAGATGCTGAAGCGGCTCGAGCGCGAAGGGCTGATCGAGCGAGGCGAGCACAAGGAGGCGCTGCTGACGGCGGCCGGCCGCAAGCGCGCGGAGCGAGTCGTGCGCAAGCACCGCATCATCGAGCGGCTGCTGACGGACTTCATGGGCTACACCGCCGCCGAGGCCCATGTCCACGCCGACGAGCTCGGCGACACGTTTACCGACGACATGGTGGAACGCATCGACGAGCGGCTCGGCCATCCCGACCGCTGCCCACACGGCTGGCCCGTCGATCCCGACGTCGAGCAGGACGAGAACCAGCATCTCGCGCCGCTGTCGGAGCTCGAGGCGGGCTCGCGAGCGACGATCGTCCGCCTGGCGGAGCACGACGGCGAGCTCCTGCACTGGTTCTACGACGAAGGCCTCGTGCCGGGGCGCGAGATCGAGGTGCGCGAAGCCCAGCCCGCGGCCGGCCAGATGACCGTCCGCCTGAACGGAACCGAGCGGGCGATCGGCGACAAGGCCGCAGCCGGCCTGTTCGTGCGCCCGGCGGCGTAGGCCCGGGGGACTGTCCCTGGGCCACGTCGCGAAGCGACGTGGCCGCGCGGGACGGCACGCGCTTCGGTTTCGTGCACCTTCGGTCGCCTCACGGCCCCGTCTTCCACGGCCGATAGACGTCGAATGAGCGCCGTTCCGACGACGCCCGTTCAGGCTGCGGCTGACGCGGTCGCGCTCCCGCGCGCGCTCGTCCGTTACCTCGCACTCCCGCTCGTGTTCGCGGGCGCGACGCTGTACCACTTCCTGCAGTCGCGCGGTCACGCGACGCCGACGATCTTCAACGACGAGCTGCTCTACGCGAAGCTCGCGCAGTCGCTCGCGGCCGGGCACGGCCTGACGCTGCGCGGGGAGCACTTCTTCTTCCCCTCCCCGCTCGCGTCCCTCGTACAGGCGCCCGTCTGGCTGCTCCGGTCGATGACCGACGCATACGCGGCCGCGAAGCTGCTCAACGCCGCGGTGATGTCGGCCGCGGTCTTCCCGTCCTACTGGCTTGCGCGCCGCGTCGTGCGGCCGTCATTCGCACTGCTGACCGCGGTCGCGGCCGTCACGACGCCGGCGATGGTCTATCACGGCTACCTGATGTCGGAGGCGCTTGCGTATCCCGTCTTCCTCACGGTCGTCGCGATCCTCGCCAACGCCGTCGCGAAGCCGGCTCGCTGGACGCCGCTGATCGTGCCGGCCGCGTGCGTGCTAGCAATCGCGACGCGCGTGCAGTTCATCGTGCTCGCGCTCGCGTACGTGGCCGCAGTCGCGGTGTGCGGAAACTTCCGGCGTCACGCGCTGACCGCCGCGTCGACGTCGGCGCTCGTCGTCGTCCTCGTCGCCGTCCCCGGCACGCTCGGCCAGTACGGCGGCGCCGCACACGAGACCTACAACCCGGGCGCGATCGCGCACTGGGCGCTAACGACCGGCTACCTGCTCCCCTTCTCGCTCGGGCTCGCGGTCGTGCCCGGCGCCGTCTTCGGGCTCGCGCTGACGTGGCGACAGCCCATCGGGGCAATCACGATCGCGTGTACCGCGCTCTTCCTCGGCCAGGCTGCGCTGATCTCCGCCGGCGAGGCGCACCGGCCGCTCGAGCGCTACCTCTTCTACGTCACGCCGCTCCTCTTCATCGCGTTCTTCGCCTACGTCGAGCACGGTGCCCCGCTGCGACTCGCGTACACGCTCGCGACGTGCATCGGCGCCGTCGCGCTCTCGCTCGTGTCGCTCCCGGGACTGACCGGGACGGCGGCGTTCTTCTTCGACTCGGTCACGCTCTCCGGCTTCGCCCGCGCGGGCTACCTGCTCGGGCTCGCGAATGCGTCGCTGCTCTATTCGCTCGCACCCCTCGCCCTTGGCGCGGCGGCGCTCGCAGTGCGCCGCGCGCCGCACGCCGTGGCGCTGCTCGCGATCGGCGTGTCGATCGCCACCGGCGCCGGGGTCTACGCGACCGACCGCCTCGTGACCGCCTTCAGCGCCCGGACGTTCGACACGAGCCCGCCCGACTGGCTCGACCGCTCGGGACTCGGCCCGGCGAGCTACCTCGTCCTGCCGTACGGGAACTACTTCCTGGGCACGAACCTCGAGAGCTGGAACCGCGACCTCCGTCACGTGCTCGTGCTCGGCACGAAGCCGCCGGACGAGTATCCGAGCGCGCGCGTGACGATCGCCGCCGACGGCACGCTCGACGTCGACGGCCGCCCGGCGGCCGCGCAAACAATCGTCGCCAACGTCTCGGGCTCCGCGATCGCCCTCGACGGCCGTGCCGTCGCCCATCCGCTCGACGGGCTCGTCGCGTACCGCATTCCCGCCGGCACGCACGTGCGCTGGTTCGCGCGCGGCCTCGCGCCGGACGGCTGGACCGGCACCAAGCTCCGCTACCAGGCGTGGCCGGCGCGCTCCGGCCGCTACGAGCTGCGGATCGCCGTGCCGCGCGGAACCGCCGCACGCAAAGTCGACCTCGACGGCCGCAGGTTCGTCGTCTCACCGGGCACGACCTGGCGCCTGACGGTTCCGACCGACGGCTCGCCGCTGAAGATGAACGTCGACGTCCCGGACGCGCCGCTCGGCGGCCGCGTCCTCGGTGTGAAGATCAGCGGGCTGCGGTTCCTACCGCGACGCCCGCAGCATCCCTGAGCGCGTCGGCCTTGTCCGTGCGCTCCCAGGTGAAATCGCGGTCCTCGCGGCCGAAGTGCCCGTACGCGGCGGTCTTCGCGAAGATCGGGCGGCGCAGGTCGAGGTCGCGTAGAATCGCCGCGGGACGCAGGTCGAAGTGCTCGCGCACCAGCGCCTCGATCCGGTCGACGGGGATGTGCTCGGTGTCGAAGGTTCCCACCGCGATCGAGACGGGATGCGCGACGCCGATCGCGTACGCAACGTTCACCTCGCAGCGGTCGGCCAGTCCCGCGGCGACGAGGTTCTTCGCGACGTACCGCGCCGCGTACGCGGCCGACCGGTCGACCTTCGTCGGATCCTTCCCGGAGAAGGCGCCGCCGCCGTGACGCGCCGCGCCGCCGTACGTGTCGACGATGATCTTGCGGCCGGTGAGCCCGGTGTCGCCCATCGGGCCGCCGAGCACGAACTTGCCGGTCGGATTGACGAAGACGAAGTCGCGGTCGTCCATCAGCCGCTTCTCGTCGTAGAGGTCGGTCGGCAGGATCGGATGCAGGACGCGCTCAATGATGTCGGGCTTGATCAAGTCCTCCGACGAGATCCCGTCCGAGTGCTGCGTCGAGACGAGCACGCGCTCGATCTCCACCGGCCGCTGGCGCCCCTCGTCGTCGGCCTCGTAGCGGATCGTGACCTGCGCTTTGCCGTCCGGCCGCAGGTACGGCAGCTCGCCCGCCTTGCGCACCTCGGCGAGCCGCTTGCAGATCTTGTGCGCGAGCATGATCGGAAGGGGCATCAGCTCCTTCGTCTCATTGGTCGCGTAGCCGAACATCATCCCCTGGTCGCCGGCGCCGATCCGGTCGAGCGGATCGCCGTCGCCAGGATCGTGCTGCACCTCGTAGGAGGAGTCGACGCCGAGCGCGATGTCAGGCGATTGCTCGTCGATCGCGACCACGACACCGCAGGTGGTCGCGTCGAAGCCCCACTCCGAATGCGTGTAGCCGATCTCTGAGATGCGCTCGCGCACGAGCTTCGGGATGTCGACGTAGATCTCGGTCGAGATCTCGCCGGCGACGACGACGAGGCCGGTCGTGATCAGGGTCTCGCAGGCGACGCGACCCCCCGGATCCGATCCGAGCACGGCGTCGAGGACAGATTCGGAGGTGAAGAGGAACTCGCGCATGCCGTTCGCGCGGAGACTACCGGGGCGGCTACTTGAGCCGGAGGAAGAAGCTCACCTGGAGCTCGTGCGAGTGCGCGACCGCGTATTCGACCGCGGAGCGGAGCGGCTTGATGTTCCTGCCGATCTCAGCGGGCAGATGCTGCCGGGCCAGCTTCTCGACCAGGGGAACACTGCTGTGGATGTCGACGTAGAGAAAGCCGTACGTCTGATCGGGCAGTCCCGACGCGTCCGCGGCGTCCTTGAAGCTCTCACTTTGGGAGAGTGATTCGCCGCGGTCCTTCACGCCTCGGATGCCGCCCGGCTGGTCGGTCACGACGAGCTTTCCGTCGATGTCGGCGTAGTAGAGACCGACGCCGTTCGACGCCATCGCGTGGACCGGGGTGCCCTCGATCGTCAAGGCCTGTGGCGGCGCTCCCAGCTCACGCTTGACGAGGCGGTCGACGATCGCCTCGCCGTCCGTGCCCGCTCCGGGCGCGGCGACCAGCGTCACTTCCGGGATTACGAACGGAACGCTCGGCGAGCGGGAGGTGCCCGGCCGCACGTAGATCGCGTTCTCGCCCTGCAGCACGCGACCGATCTCCTGCAGCGGCTTCGCGAACTGACCGTACGCCGGATCGTTGAAGAGCGCATTCTTCTGCAGGCCGGAGAACATGTTCTTCGTCCCGTGGAACGTCAGGTAGAGGAGCGCGTTCGCCGGCGCGGTTCCGAGCAGCTTCGGCTTGAAGCCCGACGATGTGGGGATGCCCTTGAAAAGCTTCCCCGCAGTCCCGTGTACGATCGCGTCCAGGCCGACGCCGTCTGACGTCGCGCCGACCCGCAGCCCGATCCAGTCGAGCGTGCCGACCTTGTCGAGATACGGCCGCACCTGGGAGCCGCCGTACTTGCGCGCGAGGCTCATCAGGAACCTGCCGTTGACGTAGGCGCGCACGACCGAATCGCCGCCGAGCCGATCCATCGACTGCTTGAAGGTGGGCTCGCCGGAGAGAGGCTTCGCCGCGGAGTTGCTCGCCTGCTCGAAGCGGTCGATCGTGGCCTGCTCGGGAGAGACGACTTCCCAGCCGCGGAACTTGTCGGTGACGACATGGTTCGTGGGATCGGTCTCCGAGGCGTTGGCCTTGGCGATCAGTTCCTTGAACTTCGCCTCGTCACTCGGCTGCGCGAGGGCGACGAAGTTCCGCCCGTTGTTCTCGAAGTCGAGCCAGGCGAAGTCGAGCTCCTTCCCGAGCGCGGGCTTGACGTCCTTCGCCCAGTCGAGCTTGCCCTGCTTGCTCAGGTCGGTCTTGATGGCGTCGACGCCTTTCTGCTTGTCGGGGAATTTCCCCGCCAACCTGTTGATCGTCTGCCACTGCGACGAGCTCGAGTCGGTGTCGATCGCGAGGAACGCCGGAGCCGAGGCCGGGACGATGTCGCTCGCGCCCGCACCGATCCGCGCCGTCGTGCCGCCGCAGCCCGCGGCAACCAACGCCGTGGCGGCCAGGACCCCTGTCAGCCGGCGCATCATCTGCATGTTGCCCAATCGGCCGGACGCTGTAACTACTTGAGCGCTGCCCGGACGACCAACCGGGACGGCGTGCCGAAGGCGACGACCGTGGCGATCGGGTCGAGCCGCGAGAGCTGCGGCGGGGAGGACGAGCTCGGGTTGACCAGCTGAGTCAGCGTGTCAAGTAGCGGCTTCAGGCGTTGAACGTCGGCGTACGCCAGGAACGTGACGCGGTCGGGCGCCCCGGCGGCAGCGAGTGCGTCCTTGAACGGCTGGTCGTCGACGAGTGCTCCCCCGGTCGCGCCTCCGGAGGGCGGACCGTTCGTCAGCACGACACGCGAGCCGTAGCGCGCGACGCGCAGGACGAGCGCGTTACCGGTTCGCGCCTCGATCTTCGCCGCGGCCGTGTGCAGCGCGCGTTCGGCGGCCTGCGGATCGGGGCTTTGCACCTCGAGCGCGAACGTCGGCACGAGCGTCCCCTGCAGGACGTAGAGCACGCCCTCGCCGCGCAACGCAGGCAGCAGCTGCGCGACCGACAGACCGAGATAGCGGTCGACGCCGGGCAGGTGCGCGAGCGTGTGGTCGAGATCCTTGAAGGAGACGGCCGCGATCGCGCCCGAGGGGACGTCGCGCAGCAGCGTCGGGCGGTACGCGGCCGGCGCCTGTTTCGGCGATTGAGCCTGGACGTTCAGCTGGAGCGCATTCGCGTCGCCGGTGAGTCGGGCAGCGAACCACTTCGCCGAGCCGAGTCCCTCGAGCGAGCCGCCCTTGATGAAGGCCGTCGCGAGCGAATTGCCGCTCAACGCGCTCTCGGCTGCCCGGAAGCCAGCGTCGTCCGCGAGCGACTTGCCCGAGTGTGCGGCACGAACCGCGGCGAAGACGTCTTGCGAGTCGGCGACGACGGACCAGTCGCCGACCTGCTGCACGGTGTAGTGGTCGTGCCCCTTGTCGAACTGCGCCGCAAAGTCGCGCAGCTTCGCCTCGTCGTGGGGTTTCGCGAAGGCGACGGCTTCTTTGCCGACCACTGCAACGCTCAACGCGTCCCCGGCGGCAGCCTTGAGCTCGCCCAGCTTGAGCTTCGGCCCGGCGAGATCGGCCACGGTCCGCCACTGCTGCGAGTCGAAGTTGGTGTCGAGGCTGACGAACGCGTCGGCGTTCGGCGGGACGAGGCTCGCGGCATCGGTGGTGAGGCTGCTCGTGGTCTGGGAAGCGGCGCTCCCACAGCCGGCGAGCACCAGCACGAGCGCGGCAAGGGCGGCGGCGCGCATCGCCACCATGGTAGCCCTCACTCCTCGGTCGGCTGGCGGCCCATCAGACTGGCGAGCAGTCGGTCGATGCTCTCGCCGCCGAGGACACGACACACGCCTTCCGTGATCGGGAGCTCGACGCCGAGCCGGTGCGAGAGATCCCGCAGCACCGGCGCGGTCGTCAGCCCCTCGACCACCTGCCCGATCTCGGCGGCCGCGTCGTCCGGTGACGCCCCGCGCGCGATCAGCTCGCCGGCACGGCGGTTGCGGCCGTAGTCGGAGAAGCAGGTCACGATCAGGTCGCCCATCCCGGCCAGGCCGGAGAAGGTCTCGGGCTGCGCGCCCTCCGCCTCGCCGAGCCGAGCCATCTCGACCAGGCCGCGCGTGATCAGGCTCGCCTTCGCGTTGTCGCCGAGCCCGAGGCCGTCGACGCCGCCGGCCGCGAGCGCAATCACGTTCTTCGCCGCCGCGCAGAGCTCAACGCCGACGAGGTCGTCGTTCACGTAGACGCGGAAGATCATGGAGTTGATCGCCTCCTGCAGCTGCTCGGCGAGGGCGTGATCCTCGCTCGCGATCACGGTCGCCGACGGCAGCCCGTCGGCGATCTCCTGCGCCATGTTCGGCCCGGAGAGGACGGCGACCGGCCTTCCCGGCACCCGCGTCGACAGGCGCTCGCCGGTCGCGGGGTCGAGCCCCTTGGTCAGGCTCAGCACGGGCGCGTTACCCGGCAGCGCGGCGGCGACGGCGGCGAACGCGCGGCTGGGCACGGCGAGCACGACGAGATCCGCGCCGGCGATCGGGGCCTCGTCGACCGTCATGGCGGAGACGCCGCGCAGATCGGCTGTCTTCAGGTAGCGCGGGTTGTGTCCGGTCTCGTTGATCGCGCGTGCCTGTTCGGCGTCACGGCACGCGAGCGTGACCTCGTGGTCTCGGTGGCGGAGCACGCAGGAGAAACCCGTTCCCCACGAGCCGCCGCCGACGACCACGACTTTCACGGACCTAGAATCTCACTACGGACGATCTGAAACGGATTCAGGCATACCTACGGGTCGCCGCACCGCGTGGGCGCGATCACGAGCAGATCGGTCCGTTCCTGGCGACCTTCCATCGGCTCGACGAGAACCCTTACCTGAACTACGCCATTCCCGACGACGGCGCGACGCCGTCGGCGGCGGACGTCGAAGCGCTCGTCGACGCGTACCGCGAACGCACGCGGAAGCCGCGGCTCGAATACATCCCGTCGCTCGCGCCCGCGGTGGAGCCGGCGCTGCTGGCCGCGGGCTTCGCGGTCGAGGGGCTGCTCCCGCTGATGAC
>VAXY01000066.1 GCA_005885085.1 Actinomycetota bacterium
CTCCGCTGCGGCGCCGACGGCCGGCCTGCATTTCACCGATGACGTCCTGCGCCGACTCGACGTCGAGCGAGTGACCCTGCACGTCGGCCTCGACACCTTCCGCCCTGTCGCGGTCGAGGACCTCGGCGAGCATCCGCTGCACGGCGAGCGCTTTTTGGTCACGTCACGTGCCTGGCACCGGATCGAGGGGGCGCCACGGGTTCTCGCCGTGGGGACGACGACCGTGCGCGTGCTCGAGACGCTTGCGCGGGGCGCGCCGCTCGCCGGCCGCACGCAGCTGTTCATCACCCCGGGCTTCGAGTTCAAGCGCACGGACGCCCTGCTGACCAACTTCCACCTCCCGCGCTCGACGCTGCTGGCGCTCGTGATGGCGTTCGCCGGAATCGAGCAGACGCGGAGGCTCTACCGGCTCGCGATCGAGGAGCGCTACCGCTTCTACTCGTTCGGCGACGCGATGCTCGTCTTGTGAACGTCCGTCGGTGTCAAGCAGGGGACGTGGCGGTTGTGGCTGCGTTGCTCGACGAGGCGACCGCGTGGGTCGGCGAACGCGGGTACGAGCAGTGGCCGCTGCCGTTTCCACATCGGGAGCTCGCCGCCGCAATCGACCGCGGCGAGGTCTATCTCGCCGAGCTCGACGGCGATGTGGTCGCGACCGTGACCCTCCTCTGGGACGACCCGACCTACTGGGGCGAGCGTCCGGCCGACGCCGCGTACGTCCACAAGCTCGCGGTCCGGCGCGCCTGCGCCGGGCAGCGCATCGGTAGCGCGATCGTGGAATGGGCGGACGCGGCCGCGGCCGCGAGCGGCCGGCGGTTCCTTCGCCTCGACTGCCTCCGTGGCAATCCCGGCATCCGCACCTACTACGAAAACCTCGGCTTCGAACATCGCGGGGACCTCGTCGTCAGCGGCCGTGACATGAGCATCTATGAGCGACCGGTTCGCAGTCACCGCGACTGACGGCGCGGCGCGCGCCGGCGTGCTGCGGACCGTGCACGGAGACGTGCCGACACCGGCGTTCATGCCGGTCGGCACCAAGGCGACGGTGAAGACGGTCGACCCCGACGAGCTCCGCGCGCTGGGCACGACGATTCTGCTCGGGAACACGTACCACCTGCACTTCCGCCCGGGCGAGGACCTGATCGCCGAGCTCGGCGGGCTCCACAGCTTCATGGGCTGGGACGGGCCGATCCTCACCGACTCCGGCGGCTTCCAGGTGTTCTCCCTGCGGGACACGATCACCGCAGTCGACGACGACGGTGTCACGTTCAGATCCGTCTATGACGGCGCGCCGGCGCGCTTCACACCCGAGTCCGTCGCCGAGTGCCAGGCAAAGCTCGGGTCCGATATCGCCATGTGCCTCGACATCTGCCCTCCCGTCGACATCGACCGCGCCGAGCTGGCCGAGGCGGTGCGGAGAACGACGCTCTGGGCGACGCGCCAGCGCGCAGCGCCGCGCGCCGACGGCCAGCTGCTCTTCGGCATCGCGCAGGGCGCGTCGGACCCGGAGTTACGCCGCCGCTCGATCGCCGAGCTTTCCGAGCTCGGCTTCGACGGCTATGCGCTCGGTGGGCTCGCGATCGGCGAACACCGCGGCGTCATGTTCGAGACGACGGCCTGGGG
This sequence comes from Actinomycetota bacterium, assembly GCA_005885085.1. GTDB lineage: Bacteria > Actinomycetota > Thermoleophilia > Gaiellales > Gaiellaceae > 3-1-20CM-4-69-9. The sequence continues at coordinate 1,621 of VAXY01000066.1, forward strand.
TGCGGACCTGCTCCCGTCGGAGCGGCCGCGCTACTTCATGGGGATCGGCGATCCCGAGGGCGTCCTGGAAGTGATCGAGCGCGGCGTGGACATGTTCGACTGCGTGCTACCGACCCGCACGGCGCGGACGGGCAGCGCGCTCACCTGGGAGGGACGCCTCAACCTCCGCAACGCCGGTTTCGCGCGCGACCCACGACCGCTCGACGAGGACTGCTCGTGCCCGGTCTGCGCACGGTTCACGCGCGCGTACATCAGGCACCTGATCAACCAGCAGGAACTGCTCGGGCTGCGCCTCCTCAGCCTCCACAATCTACGATTCCTGCTGGAACTGACCGCGAACGCACGCGCGGCGATCGAGCAGGGCCGGCTGGCTGCATTCAAGGCCGAGGCGCTCGGACGGCTCGCCGCCGCAGTTGTGTGAGGAGGCCCAATGGGCGGCTACATCTTCATTCTCGTCCTGCTCGTCGGCATGTGGTTCCTGCTGATCCGGCCGCAGCGCCGCCGGCAGATGGAATCGCAGCGCCTGCTCCAGTCCCTGTCCGTGGGGAAGGAGATCGTGACGGCGGGTGGGCTCTACGGCACGATCACGGCCCTCGACGACGACGAGGCACGCGTCAAGATCGCCGACGGGGTGGAGGTCCGCATCGCCAAAAGGGCGATTGCGGGCGTCCTCTCGGAGGACGAGGAACCCAAGGAGCTAGAGGAAGAAAGCGCGGCTAACCTTCCCTAGCCCGTGTCCGACCGGCGCCGACATCTCACGCTGCTCGCGTTCATCCTCGCGGCGCTCGCGGGCGTCGCGCTGCTCGCCGTGCCGGGGTCGCCCGTGCATCGCAAGCCGACCCTCGGCCTCGACCTGCAGGGCGGCCTGGAGGTGGTGCTGAAGGCGAATCCGCCGAAGGGCCACAAGCTGACGGCGGAGGACCTCAGTCGCTCGATCGACATCATGCGGAACCGGATCGACAAGCTCGGCGTCTCCGAGCCCGAGATCCGCAAGCAGGGCAGCGACCAGATCGTTATCCAGCTCGCTGGCGTGCACGACCCGGCGTCCGCGGCGAAGCTGATCGGCAAGACGGCGGTGCTCGAGTTCTACGACTTCGAGGCCGATCTGACGGGGCCGTCGGTCAGCAACGGGCTCACGAAGGTCCCGGTCGCGACCGGCAGCCTCTTCAATCTCCTCTCGGCGTCGCAGACGCGTGCCCTTGCAGACAAGGGGAAGCCCGCGCAGTGGTACCTCTTCAACCCGCAGAAAGTCGTCAAGGCCGGCCCGCTGCCGACGAAAGAGGCCCTGCTCAAGACGGAGCTTGTGCAGCGGCCGAAGTCGAAGGGCGGTCTCGGTAAGCACATTCCGAAGAGCTGGACGATCCTCACCGTTCCGCAGAACACCGTCGTCGTCAGCTGCGAAAACGGCAGCGGCAACTGCATCAGCACCCAACAGCCGACGACGCCTGAGGTCTTCTACCTCCTCAAGCACCACGACGCGGCGGACTTCCCCACCAACCCGATTCCGGAGATGACGGGCGGCGAGCTGAAACTGTCGGGGACACGAGCGGACATCGATCCGCAGACGAACGCGCCGGTCGTGCTGATGCAGTTCACCGGCAAGGGCAAGAAGATCTTCCACGAGATCACGAAGCGCGAGGCGCAGCGCGGCTCGCTCGCATGCGCCGGGAACAACGACCCGGCCGCCGTGCAGCGCTGCGCGCAGCACTTTGCGATCGTGCTCGACCGGCAGATCCAGTCGGTGCCCTACATCGACTTCCGCCGCAACCCGGACGGCATCCCCGGCGACAACGGCGCGCAGATCGACATGGGCGGGGGCTCGCTCGGCGATGCGAAGAAGCTCGCGCTCGTCCTGCAGACCGGCGCGCTGCCGGTGACCTTCACGACCGCCGAGCGCACGGACGTGTCGGCGACGCTCGGCAAGGACTCGCTGAACCAGGCGAAGAAGGCGGCCCTTGTCGGCCTGCTCGTCGTCGCGCTGTTCCTGTTGCTGCTGTACCGCTTCCTCGGCCTCGTCGCGGTGATCGGGCTCGCGATCTACGCGGCGTTCCTGTACGCGGCCATCCTCCTCTTCCACGTCACGCTGACGCTGCCGGGCTTCGCGGGACTGATCCTGACGATCGGCGTGGCGGCCGACGCGAACGTGGTCGTGTTCGAACGCATCAAGGAAGAGGTGCGCGCCGGGAAGTCCGTGCGCGCCGCGATCGCGGCCGGCTACTCGAAGGGCTTCCACACGATCCTCGACGCGAACGTCGTCACGGCGATCACGGCGCTGGTCCTGTTCGCGGTCGCGACCGCACAGGTCAAGGGCTTCGCGCTGATGCTGCTGATCGGGACGGTGATCTCGCTGATCACCGCGGTCGCGGCGACGCGCGCGATGCTGGGGCTGCTCGCCGGCTTCTCCTGGTTCAACAAGCCGCGCTTCATGGGCGCGCACGGGCAGCAGACCGCGAAATGGCTGCAGATCGACTTCATGCGGCGCCGCTACTGGTGGTTCGCGCTCTCGGGAATCGTGCTCGCGCTCGGCGCCGGGGCGCTCGGGCTGCGCGGGTTGAACCTCGGGATCGACTTCAAGGGCGGCACGCAGCTCAGCTTCAAGACTGCGGCGTCCCACACGACGGGCGACATCCGGTCGGTGCTTTCCGCAGAGGGTTACCCCGACGCCGTCATTCAGGGCCGCGGCGCCTCGACGAATAGCGGGTACCGGAGCTTCCAGGTGAGGACGAAGGTCCTCACCGACGCGAAGCAGCACGCGATCACGACCCGCCTGGACGATCGATTCCAGACCTCCGCCACGGGTGCGACGAAAGTCTCGTCCAGCTTCGGGCGGCAGATCGCGAAGTCGGCGATCGTCGCGATTCTCTTCTCGCTGTTCCTCGTCGTCCTCTACATCGCGATCCGGTTCGACCTCAAGTTCGCAGTGCCGGTGATCGCGGCGATGCTCCACGACGTCCTGATCTGCATCGGGATCTATGCGCTCGTCGGCCGGGAGGTGACGAGCTCGACCGTCGCGGCCATTCTGACTGTGCTCGGCTATTCGATCTACGACACGATCATCATCTTCGACCGCATTCGCGAGAACATCCCGCTGATGCGGCGGTCGTCGTTCGCGACGATTACGAACGTCTCGTTGTGGGAGACGATCCGCCGCTCCCTTGCGACGTCGTTCATCACGTTGCTGCCGGTCGGCGCGCTCTTCCTGTTCGGCGGCGCGACGCTGAAGGACTTCGCGTTCGCGCTGATCGTCGGCATCGGGTCCGGTGCATACTCGTCCATCTTCATCGCCGCGCCGCTGCTGACGATCTGGAAAGAGCGGGAGCCCGAGTTCGCGCGGCGGAAGGACGTGACCGTCACGAAGGCCGGCCTCGAAGCCGAATTCGAGCGCGCCGAGGAAGCGGCGGCCGAGGCGCCGGCGCCGGAGCTCGCCCCGGTGGCGACGGTCGACGGTTCGGACGGCGCGGCCGCGACGGCACAGGCGAAGCGCGAGCGCCGGCGACAGCGACGGCGCGCCAGACCTCATGGACGAGCCCGTTAAACGCGTGATGCTGGCGCTCGTCGGCGCGGTTGCGCTGACGGCGGAGCGGGCGGATGAGCTTGCGGACTCGCTCGCGGAGCGCGGCGGGATGAGCCGCGACGAGGTTCGCGGCTGGATCGACGAAGCCACGACGCGCTGGCGCGGCGACGCGGTCCGCGCGGGGGAGAAGGCCGGCGCGACGTTGCACGGAGCGTTGCGCGAGCTCGGCCTCGTCACGCGGGACGAATGGGACGAGCTGGAGCTGCGCGTCGCTCAGCTCGAGCACCGTCTGCGGCTCGTGGAGACGAAGCCGCAGCCGCTCCCGGTCCCTCGTGACTAGTCCTTTTCGGACGCGTCAGCTGCCTGGCACGAGCCCCGTCCGAAACGTCCGGGTACTCTGGCGCACGTGCCGTTGAGGCCACTTCGCGGCGAGCAGCTGCTCGCCGTCGCCGCAGCCGTCGTCGGCGCCGTGGGCATCGTGTCGGCGCTGACGCCCGAGTTTGCCAACCGCTCGGACTTCGTCAGGGGTGTGCTGCCGCCGGGAGTTCCGGGCGCGGCTCGGCTCCTCGCGCTCGCGTTCGGGCTCGCCCTCGTCTGGCTGTCGCGCCTGCTCGCGCGACGCCGGCGGCGTGCATGGCAGCTCGCCGTCGCCCTCGTCACCGGGATCTCGCTGGCGCACCTGGCCAAGGGCCTCGACGTCGAGGAGGCGACGCTCGGGTTCGTCCTGCTCGTCGCGTTACTGCGGTTCCGTGCCCGTTTCGACGTGCCCGGAGATCCGCGCTCCGTCCGGCCCTTGCTCGCGACCGCGCTCGCCCTGATCGCGCTTGCCGTTCTCGCCTTCGTACTGGAGCTGCGTGGGCTCGACGGCGATCGCTGGAATGAGATGATCGCCGCTGTCACCCTTGTCCTCGGGGCCCGTGCGCTCTACCTCTGGTTCCGTCCCCTTTCGGAACGCGTCCGCCAGTCCGCGGATGAACGGCACGTCGTCCACAGGCTGGTGCGGCTACACGGCCAGGACAGCCTCGCCTTCTTCAGCCTCCGCCGAGACAAGAGCTACTTCTTCTCTCCGACGCGCCGCAGCTTCCTCGCGTACAAGGTCGTCGGCGGCGCAGCACTCGTCAGTGGCGAGCCGATCGGAGCGGCGGACGAGTTTCGTGACCTGCTGGCGGAGTTTCGCCGCGTCTGCCACACCCGCGGCTGGCGCGTCGCGTTGCTGAGCGTGCGTGCGGAGCTGCTGCCGCTCGCACGCGAGCTCGGCCTGCGTGCGATCAAGATCGGGGATGAGGCCGTCGTGCGTCCGGCCGGCTTCTCGCTGGAGGGACGAACGATCCGCAAGGTGCGCCAGTCGGTCGCGCGGCTCGAGCGCGCCGGCTACGAGTTCTCCGTCGTCGGCGCGACGGCGGTCGATCCCATGCTGCGCTCGGAGCTCGAGCGCGTCTCGGACGCCTGGCGCGGATCGAACGTCGAGCGCGGCTTCTCGATGGCGATGGACGATCCCTTCCGGGAGGAGGAGACGCTGTTCGCCGTGGCGCGGCGCGGCCGGCACGTGGGCGGCTTCCTGCATCTGGTGCCGAGCGGACACGGTTACTCGCTCGGGTCGATGCGCCGTGATCGCGAGACGCCCAACGGCCTGATGGAGTACCTGATCGTGAAGCTGCTGCTGTGGGCACGCGCCCGCGACGCGGAAGAGATCTCGCTGAACTTCTGCGTGTTCGCCGATCTGCTGGCGAACACGCCCAGGAATCGCCTGCACGCCGCAGCACGAACCGCGTTGCGTGCCGGCGACTGCGTCTTCCAGCTCGAGCGTCTGCTCGTCTTCAGCCGCAAGTTCGATCCCGAGTGGCGGCCGCGCTACCTCTGTGTCGAGCGGCTGAGCGACCTCCCGCTGGTCGGCGTCGCGTACCTCCGCGTGGAATCGCTCCTGACGCCGCCCGGCCCCTGGGTCCGGCGGACGCCGCTGAAGGTGTAGCGCCGCCGAGGTGCAACACTGAGCGCATGGCGCAACCGGCCACCCGCAACCTAGGGCGCCTCTCCGAGATCGCCCAGGTCGCCGTCCGTCATGGTTTCGGCTACTGGTTCGACACACACCGCCTGACAGACCTCTTCCCGCGCCGCGGTCCGCGGCTCGAGCTGGACGGGCAGCCTTCGCAGCGCGGCCAGCACCTGCGGGAGATGCTGGACGAGCTCGGGCCGACGTTCGTCAAGTTCGGGCAGCTGCTCTCGACGCGGCCGGACGTCCTCCCGCCCGACATCATCGCCGAGCTTCGCGGCCTGCAGGACGACGTGCGCCCGTTCCCGCTCGCCGACGTCGAGAAGGTCGTGGAAGAGGACCTCGGCCTCTCGGTCGGGCAGCTCTTCACGGACTTCGAGGAGCGGCCGGTTGCCGCCGCGTCGATCGGACAGGTCCACCGCGCAACGCTGCCGAACGGGAAGCGGGTCGCCGTCAAGGTGCAGCGTCCCGGCGCGCCGCGCCAGATCGAAGCGGACCTCGCGCTCCTCTACCAGGCGGCGCGCATCGCGAAGGAACGCGTCCGGGCGCTCGACTTCATCGACGCACGCCAGCTCGTGGACGAGTTCGCGCGCTCGATCCGCCAGGAGCTCGACTACCGCCTCGAGGCGCGCAACGCCGACGTGTTCCATCGCAACTTCGCCGGCCACCCGCACGTCCGTGTCCCGCGCGTCTTCTGGACCTACACGCGCAGCCGGGTACTGACGCTGGAATGGCTGGAGGGAACACAGGTCGCCGACATCCACCCGGAGGAGTGGGCGGTCGAGGATCGCCGGGACATCGCCTACCTGATGGCGGAGACATGGATGACCATGATCTTCCGTCACGGCTTCTTCCACGGCGATCCGCATCCGGCGAACATCCTCGTCCTCGGCCGCAGCGACCAGATCGGTCTCGTCGACTTCGGCGCCGTCGGAAAGCTCACCGACGACGACATGTCGAAGCTGACGCGGATGTTCATCGACGCCGCCGCCGAGAACGTCGATGCGCTGCCGAAGCGGCTCGCCGACCTCGGCGTTCGGTACCCCAAGGAGCGCGAGGAGGAGTTCCTCGCCGAACTGCGCGAGATCTACTATCGCTATTACGGCGCGAGCCTCGCCGAGATCGACCCGCTGCAGATCATCCGCGAGGCGTTCCAGCTCATCTACACCATGAACCTGAGCCTGCCGACGCGCTTCCTGCTCCTCGACCGCTCGATCGCGACGCTCGGCTCGGTCGGGATCGATCTCTATCCGGACTTCAACGTCTTCGAGGTCGCTCGCCCGTACGCGCGCGGGCTGTTGATCGAACGCTTCGGGCCGCGGCGCATGGCATCACGCGCGCGTAAGGAATCGCTGCGGCTCGGCCAGATGGCGCTCGAGCTGCCCTACCAGCTGCACGACACGCTCGAACAGGTGCGCGACGGACAGATCGAGGTCGGTTTCGTGCACAAGGGTCTCGACGACCTGCTCAACCGGCTGGACGCCGTCTTCAACCGGCTCGTCGTCGCGATGATCGTCGCCGGGGGGCTGATCGGGTCGAGCCTGATCGGCATCTTCGCGAAGGCGGGGCCGCACGTGCTCGGCATCAACATCATCTCCGTGCTCGGCTTCGCCTTTTCTGGCCTGCTCGGTATGTGGCTCCTCTGGGGAGTCATCCGCAGCGGCCGGCTCTAGCACCGCCCCGACACTGCTGCAGGTGGTCGTCATGCTGATGGTGTTTCTGGTGGATGTACGGCGGCTATGCCTGGTTGACGAACGCCGTTCGCGCTCGCCATCCCGCGCGCGTTCTCCCAGACGGGCCTCGCGTTCGGGCTCGCTTACGTCGCGATTGTCGCGGTGCACACGCTGCTGTTCATGCGCTCGTCTGCGGTCGGAGTGCTCAGGGCGATCCTCACTGGCGCCCTACAACGGCGCCGCGGCGGTCGTGATCGTGATCGGCGGCGCGTCCTAAGCGGCCGACTGTAGATCGTTCGTCACGGTTTCACGCGAAAGGACATCTAGTGCGCCGTACGACCCCGCGGTACGTTCGCTTGCATGTCGACCGCGCTCCTGCTCGCCGAACCCGAACCGGATACGCGTGGTTTTCTCGAACGGCATCTGAAGAGCGACGGTTTCCAGGTCGTCGACGGAGAGGCGCGCCCCGATCTCGTCCTGCTCGGGAACAGCGCCGGCCTCGACGAATGCCGCGCACGCCATGGTGACGTCCCCGTGATCGTCCTCGGCGAGCCCGAGTCCGATGCGGTCGACCGCGTGCGTGCGCTCGAGCGCGGCTGCGACGACTTCCTCGTGCGGCCGTTCGCATACGAGGAGCTGTTGGCGCGCATTCGTGCTGTGCTTCGGCGCACCTCGCCCGCCGCGCACGAAGTGCGGCGGGCCGGGCCGATCACGGCCGATCTTGCAACGAGAGGCGTCAAGGTCGCGCGGGTGCCGGTCGCGCTGGCGGGGAAGGAGTACGAGCTGCTCCTGAAGCTGATGACCGATCCAACGCGGGTCTTCACCAAGGAGCAGTTGCTGCGAGAGGTCTGGGGCTTCCGCTCGCTCGGGCGCACACGTACCCTCGACTCGCACGCCTCGCGGCTGCGACGGAAGCTCGCCACGGCCGGAGCCGGCTCGGTCGTGCTCAACGTCTGGGGGGTGGGGTACAGGCTCCTATAGGCTCGCCGCATGTCGGCCTTCGGCAGCGTGTCGTCACTCGGTCTGCAACGTATCTGGGACGGCGTGCACGTCCGCGTCGTGCACGGCGAGCGCATCACGCTCGGCGTGATCGAGCTCGACGCGAACAGCGTCGTGCCGGAGCACAGCCACGAGCACGAGCAGCTCGGCATCTGCCTGGCGGGGTCGGTCGTGTTCCGCGTCGGCGACGAAGCGCGGGAGCTCGGTCCCGGTGAGACGTGGTCGATTCCGGGCAACGTCCCGCACGACGTGCGCGTCGGGCCGGATGGTGCCGTCGTGCTCGACGTCTTTGCGCCGACGCGTGACGACTGGCGTGACGCGCCGCGGGCGGCTGGGCGCGATCCCCGCTGGCCCTAGGGTTAGAGCAGCGCGCCCTCGAGCCTGAGCAGCGCCTCCTTACGGTGCAGCCCGCCACCGTAGCCGACGAGTTTGCCGTTCGAGCCGATCACCCTGTGGCACGGGAGCACGATCGGCAGGGGGTTGCGGTTCATCACCGTGCCCACGGCCCGGGCCGCGCGAGGGCGTGCCGAGCGCGCGGCGAGCTCGCCGTACGTCACGACTTCCCCGTAGGGGACGCGTGCGAGCTCCCGCAGCACGCGCCGGTTGAAGTCGGCCTGCAGGGCGAGGTCGACGGCCAGGTCGAAGCGCTGCCGCTTCCCTTCGAAGTATTCGTCGAGTTGTCTGCGCGCGGGGTCGATCGGCGCGATGGAGCGCAGCACGCGCAGGCCGAACGCGCGGGCGAGGCCGTCGAGCTCGCGCTCGGGCTCGGCGTCGTACGCGATCCGGCAGAGCCCGCGCTCGGTCGCGGCGACGAACAACGTGCCGACCGGGGTGTCGACCAGGTCGTACGCGACGTCGAGCAGATGCTCGCGCGCCGCGGCGTCGCGGAAGCGGCGGTCGAGCTCTGGAGAAACGGGGTTCACTGGCCTTCCTTTCGTCGAAGTCTGCGGATGCCTGCCGAGGCCGCCTGCCGCGCGGCGGTTGCATTCGAGCCGAGCGCCGCTCCGATCTCGCCGTAATCGAGGTCGTAGCCGTACCGGAGCACCACCGCGGCCCGTTCCGTCGGCGGGAGCTCGTCGGCGAGGTGCTCCAGCTGGGCAAACGCAGGGCGGCCGTCGAGGGTCGAGAGCTCCGGGAGCTCCGCGTCGGCGCGGGGGCGCCGGTGCTCGTCGATCGCGATCCTGCTCGCGATCGTGTACGCCCACGCACGGAGGTGCTCGCCGTGACGCAGCTTGGAGTACGCGCGCAACGCGCGCAGGAAGGTCTCCTGAAACGCGTCCTCGGCGCGGTCGCGGCCAAGGCGACGCACGAGGAATGCATAGATCTCCTCTCGGTGCTCGTCGTAGAAGCGCTCGAACGGCGGCAGCGTCATCGGCGACATCTTGAAACGTCGGGGCGCCCTCAGGTGTGAGGATCCGGCCTGTGCGGGTCGCGGTCGTCGGTCACGTCGAGTGGGTCGAGTTCGCCCGGGTCGAAAGCGTGCCCCGGGCCGGGGAGATCGTCCACGCCCTGGAGACGTGGCAGGAGCCCGCCGGGGGCGGCGCGGTCGCCGCGGCCCAGCTGGCGCGGCTGGCCGGCTCCTGTCTCTTCTTCACGGCGCTGGGCGCCGACGAGCTCGGCCGCCGGTCGCGCTCGGAGCTGACCGAGCTCGGGATCGACGTTCGCGCGATCCCCGACCCGGAGCCCACGCGGCGCGCCTTCACCTACGTCGACGAGACGGGCGAGCGGACGATCACCGTCCTGGACCAGAAGCTCAGGCCGCGCGGCGGCGACAGCCGGCTGCCGTGGCGGGAGCTCGTCGGCCTGGACGCGGTCTACTTCGTCAGCGGCGACGCCGAGGCGCTCCACCATGCCCGCCTCGCACGGGTGCTCGTCGCGACAGCGCGCGAGCTGCCGACGCTGCGGGAGGCCGGCGTCCAGCTCGACGCGCTCGTTGGGAGCGGCGACGACGAGGGTGAGCTCTACCGCCCGGGCGAGCTCGAGCCGCCGCCTCACGTCGTCGTGACGACCTCGGGCGGCCTCGGCGGCTGGGTCCAGCCGGGGGGGCCGTTCCGGCCTGCGCCCCTGCCTGGCACGATCGTGGACGCCTACGGCTGCGGGGACAGCTTCGCGGCCGGCCTCACCTTCGCCCTCGGACGGGGCGATTCGGTCGACGAAGCCGTGGGGCTCGGCGCGCGCTGCGGCGCCGCAGTCATGACGGGCCGGGGCCCGTACGCGGCCCAACTGAGCAGCCCCTGAGGCCGCGAAGAAATCCCCCTTCTGGGCTGGACATGTGGGGATCGGTGGTTTAAAGTGGGGCGAAGTGGTAACCTCAATCCGGCCCCAGGATGCTGCTCGGCGCTTACGACCACACGATCGATGACAAAAACCGTCTCACTCTTCCGGCTAAGTTCCGAGAAGCCTTCGAGGACGGTGTCGTCGTCACGCGCGGTCTCGACGGCTGCCTGTACGCCTACCGTCGTCCGGATTGGGATCGACTCGTCGAGTCTCGACTCGCCACGATGGATCCGCTCCGCCCGGAAGGGCGGCGGATCCAGCGCTTCTTCTTCTCGGGGGCGGCCGAGGCCGACCTCGACAAACAGGGCCGCGTGATGATCCCGGCCCAGTTGATCGAGCACGCGAAGCTGGGCCGCGAGGTCGTCGTCGCGGGCGTCAACGACCGGCTCGAGATCTGGGACCGCGCCGCGTGGCGCAAGGAACTGGCCGAAGTGGAAGGGAGTGCGGAGGATGTTGCCGAACGCCTTGCAGACCAGCGCGACTGACCACGTCCCCGTCCTCGCCGAGGAGGTGCGGGAGCTCCTCGCCGTCAAGCCGGGCCAGACGGTCGTCGACGCAACCTTCGGCGCCGGCGGTCACGCTTCGCTGCTCGCGACGGATCTCGCCGGACACGGCAAACTGATCGCGATCGACCGCGACCCGGGCGCCCGCTCGTACTTCGATCGCTTCGCCAAGCGGGCCCGGGTGCAGACGCGCTTCCTGCGCGGCGACTTCGCGCTCGTCCTCGAGCAGCTCGCGCAGAACGGAGTCGAGGCCGATGCGGTGCTGCTCGATCTCGGCGTGTCGTCGATGCAGATCGATCGGCCCGAGCGTGGCTTCTCCTACGCCGTCGATGCGCCACTCGACATGCGCATGGATCCCTCCGCCGACGTCACGGCGGCGGGAATCGTGAACGAGGCAGCCGAGCGCGACCTGGCCACGATCTTCAAGCGGTACGGCGAGGAGCGGTACGCACGTCAGATCGCCCGCGCGATCGTCCGCCGCCGTAAGGAACAGCGCTACGAACGCACAAGTGACCTGGTGGAGACGATCAAGGCGGCGATCCCAGCCCCGGCACGCTTCGGGGACGGACATCCCGCGAAGCGCGTCTTCCAGGCGCTGCGCATCGCGGTCAACGACGAGCTCGGCTCGCTCGAGGCCGCCTTGCCGGCGGCGTTTGCGATGCTGCGTCCGGGCGGTCGCCTCGCCGTGATCAGTTTCCACTCGCTCGAGGACCGGCTCGTGAAGCGGTTCATGCGCGACCTCGAACGTGGCTGTGACTGTCCACCCGACTTCCCGGTCTGCGTATGTGGCAAGGAACCGCAGCTGCGGTCGGTGACGCGCAAGGCGATCCGGCCGAGCGCGCGCGAGACCACCGCCAACCCGCGCGCGGCGTCGGCGCGCCTGCGCGTGGGAGTAAAAGTCTAGTGGCGACCTGGGCCGCAGAAGCCGACCGGCAGCTGCAGCCGCAGCCACGTCCGGCCCCCCGCGCAGTCCGACGCGAGCGTCGCGTCGCCGGAGGCGTGTTCTGGATCGGGGTCGTTGCCGGATTGCTCGCCGGTGTCGTCGCGCTGAACGTCGCCGTCCTGCGTCTGAACATGAAGCTCGACCACCTCGGGCGCGAACGCTCCAACCTGCGCGCCGAGAGCGCGGCTCTGTCGGTGCAGCTCTCGAGCGCTGCGTCTGCTCCCAGGATCCAGGGTCTGGCGGCGAAACGGCTCGGTCTCGTCCAGGCGACGCCGGACGAGACCTCCTACGTGACGTTGCCGCACTAGGGAGCGCAGCGCGTGAACCGCCTCGTCAACCGGCGGATCAGGCTCCTGCTGGTGGCGCTCACGATCACGTTCGGCGGCCTGCTCCTTCGTGCGACATGGCTCCAGGGCGTGCGCGCGGCGTCGCTCTCGCAACTCGGGCAGACCCAACACCGCGAAACCGTCGCTCTCCCGGCGAGCCGCGGCACGATCTACGACCGCACCGGCGTCGAGCTCGGCCTCGGCGAGCGGGCCACGACCGTCTACGCGAACCCCAAGCAGATCCAGAACCCGAGGGCGGCCGCGCTCGCGGTCGAGCGGACGCTCGGGCTGGACGCGAACCGCCTGTATCCGTTGCTCGCCGACCGCACGCACGGGTTCGTCTATGTCGAACGGCAGGCGGATCCGGCGCAAGCGACTGCACTGAAGCGGCTGAAGCTGCAAGGCTTCGGCTTCTATCCCGAAGAGCAGCGGAACTATCCGCAGCGCTCGGTCGCGGCGCAGGTGCTCGGCTACGTCGGCATCGACGGGAACGGGCTCGCGGGCCTCGAGCTCCAGTTCGACCCCTCCCTCGCAGGCCATGCGGGCAAGGAGACGATCGTCAAGGACCCGACCGGCCACGTCCTCGACGTCCAGCACGAGCTTCCCGAGCGACCGGGTCGTGACGTGTTTCTCACGCTCGATCACAGCATCCAGGCGAACGCCGAGGAGGTGCTGCGCGCGACCGTGCGCAAGTGGAACGCGAAGAGCGCCAGCGCGATCGTGCTCGATCCTCGCACGGGGGCCGTCCTCGCGATGGCGGTCCAACCGGGATACGACGCCAATCGCTACCCATCGGCGGCGCGCGACCTGCAACGCAACCGCACCGTTACCGACACGTACGAGCCGGGCTCGACCTTCAAGCTGATCACGGTCGCGGCGGCGCTGTCGACGCATCTCGTATCGCCGTCCACCCGCTTCACGCTGCCGTACTCACTCAAGGTCGCCGACCGCGTCATCCACGACGCCGAGCAGCGCAGCACGGTCAACTACTCCGTCGCGCAGATTCTTGCGCACTCCTCCAACATCGGGGCGATCGAGCTCGCGCAGATGCTCGGACGCACGCGCCTGTCGGCATGGATCTCGCGCTTCGGCTTCGGCCGCACGACGGGGATCGATTTCCCGGGCGAGAGTCCCGGGATCGTGCTTCCGCCCGACAAGTGGTCGGGCTCGACGATCGGGAACGTTCCGATCGGCCAGGGTATCGCCGTGACGCCGGTGCAGATGGCCGCCGCCTATGCGGCGATCGCGAATCGCGGCGTCTGGTCGCGGCCGCACCTCGTCGACCACGTCGCCGGCGGCGGGCGGCCGTCGCTGTACCGCCGCCGTCTCGTTTCCCCGCGGATCGCATCGGAGCTGATGCTGATGCTGAAGGACGTCGTTGCCGAGGGCACGGGCCAGTACGCGGCCATGCCCGGCTACCAGGTTGCCGGCAAGACGGGAACCGCCCAGAAGCCGGACTCGCACGGCGGCTACGCGACCGGGCGCTACGTCGCCTCTTTCGTCGGCATCGTCCCCGCCTCGCGGCCCCGCTTCGTGATTCTCGTCACCGTCGACGAGCCGCGTGGCGCGATCTGGGGCGGCGTCGTCGCCGCTCCGGCCTTCCAGCAGATTGCACGCTTCGACCTGCAATACCTCGAGGTTCCACCCGACGCGCCGACGGGCTAGCTCTGGCGCTTCCAGCAGGTCCCGGGCGCAGACACGTCACGCTTTTCCTCGTACGCTGTTGGTGGGCGGGGGTGGTGGGACCCGGTTTCGCGCGTGTACAACTAACGCCCTCGGGACCCGTCACTAGACTTGATCGGCGATATGCAGCTGGAGCGGCTCATTGCTGCGCTCGCTCCGACCGACGTCGTTGGAGGCGCTGCCGTCGAGATCCGCGAGCTGGCGTACGACGCACGGGAGGTGCCGCGTGGCGCCCTGTTCTTCTGCATCCCGGGCGCGAACGCCGACGGCCACGAGTTCGCACCCGCCGCCGTCGCCGCGGGTGCGGCGGCGCTCGTCGTCGAGCGGGAGCTCGAGCTAGAGGTGCCGCAGCTCGTCGTGCCGAGCGTCCGCGCGGCGATGCCGCGTGCAGCCGTTGAGTTCTTCGGCGACCCCACCGCACGCCTGCCGGTCGTGGCGATCACAGGCACGAACGGGAAGACGACGACGGCCTACCTGCTCTGGTCGATCCTCGCGGCCGCCGGAGAACAGCCCGGCCTGCTGACGAACGTCGAGCGTCGAATCGGCGGGGACGTGCGCGAGGTCGGCCTCAACACGCCGGAGTCGATCGACCTTCAGCGACTGTTCCACGAGATGCTCGAGGCCGGCAACCGCGTGTGCGTGATGGAAGCGACGTCCATGGCGTCGGTGAAGGGCCGGCTCGACGGCACGCGCTTCGCGGCGCTCGTGTTCATGAACCTGACGCAGGACCATCTCGACTTCCATGGCACCATGGCTGCCTACTTCGAAGCCAAGCGCCGTCTGTTCGCACAGGCAACCACGGCCGTGATCAACGTCGGCGACGAATACGGTGCGCGGCTGGCGGCGGAGATCCCCGACGCCGTCACGTTCGCTCCGGACGGCGACCTCGGGGGGATCGAGCTCAAGCTCCGCGGGACCTTCAACGTCGAGAACGCCCTGGCGGCCGCGGCCGCCGCGCGCGCGCTTGGGCTCTCGGACGATGCGGTCAAGTGTGGGATCGAGGCGGTCGAGCGGGTTCCCGGTCGTTTCGACGCGGTCGAGGAAGGACAGCCCTTCACGGTGCTGGTCGACTACGCGCACACGCCCGGCGCGCTCGAGTCCGCACTTGAGGCCGCACGCGACCTCGGTCGCGGCCGCGTGATCTGCGTCTTCGGCGCCGGAGGCGATCGCGACCGCGACAAGCGCCCGCTGATGGGACAGGTCGTCGCGGAGCTCGCCGACGTCGCACTGGTCACGTCGGACAACCCGCGTAGTGAGGATCCGGCCGCAATCGCCGCGGACGTCGTCGACGGGCTCGACCTCGACGTCGAGCTCGATCGCCGCCGTGCGATCGAGCGCGCGTTGGAGTCGGCACGGGCGGGCGACGTCGTCGTCGTGGCTGGGAAGGGTCACGAGCAGGGCCAGGAAATCGCGGGGCGCAAGCATCCGTTCGACGATCGCGAGGTCGTGCGCGAGGCGCTCCGGCGCCTGAAGGCTCCGGCGTGATCCCGCTCGAGACGACTATCTTGCGCGCGCTGGGCACCGTCGACGGCACCACCGAATGTTTCACGGGCGTGCAGGTCGACTCTCGCCGGATCGCGCCCGGCGACCTGTTCGTCGCCGTCGGCCGTGGCTCGGAGTTTCTCGACGAGGCACGGGAACGCGGGGCTGCCGCGACGCTGGTGCCCGACGACGCCTTCGCCGCGCTCGCACGCATCGGCCGGGACGTCCGCGATCGGAGCTCCGCCCGCGTCGTCGGCATCACCGGCTCGATGGGCAAGACGTCGACGAAGGACATCCTCGCCGCCCTCTGCATGCCCGCCGCGCGCACGGTCGCCGCCGAGGCGAGCTACAACAACGAGATCGGCGTGCCGCTGACGCTGTGCCGCCTCGAGCTGGACACGGAGGTCTGCATCCTCGAGCTCGCGATGCGGGGGCATGGCCAGATCGCTGCACTCTGCGAAATCGCGCGGCCCGAGATCGGGGTGATCACGAACATCGGCCCGGTGCATCTCGAGCTGGTCGAGTCGCTCGAGGGTGTGCGGCGGGCAAAAGCCGAGCTGATCGCCGCGCTCCCGCCGGGCGGCACCGCGATCGTGCCTCGCGACTTCCCCGTCGAACGTGACGACGTCGAAGTGGTGCCCGTCGGCGACGCCGACGCACGCAGTGCCGCTGGTAGGACCGAGCTCGGAGGCGTCAGCTTCAACTTCACCGCCCGTCACCAGGCGCAGAACGCCGCTGCCGCGCTCGCGGCGCTCGCCGCGCTCGGCTTGCCCCGTCCCGCCGCCGTCGACGTCGACTTCTCGCGCTGGCGCGGGGACGAAGAGGAGCTTCCGGGCGGCGGCCTGCTGATCAACGACGCCTACAACGCGAATCCCGTCTCGATGCGCGTCGCACTCGGCTACCTCGCCGAGCGTGCGGGCGATCGCCGCCGCGTCGCCGTGCTCGGCGACATGGCCGAACTCGGCCGCACAGCACGCGCGTACCACCGCGAGATCGGCGAGGCCGCCGCCGAGCTGGGCGTCGACGAGCTGCTCGCAGTGGGCGAGCTCGCGCGTGGCTACCTCGAAGGCGGCGTGCCCGGACGATGGGTCGCGAACGTCCACGAGGCGGTGCGACAGCTCGACGAGGTCGTGCGCCCGGGCGACGCGGTACTGGTCAAGGCGTCACGAGCCGTCGGTCTCGAAGCCGTGGCGGCCGCACTCAGCCGAGTCCCGGCCGCGTGATCCGCGTCCTTGCCGCCGCGGTGATCGCGATGATCGTCTCGATCCTCGTCGGTCCGAAGTTCATCGAGTTCCTTCGCCGGAACGAGTTCGGCCAGCACATCCGAGAGGAACTGCCCCAGGGCCATCAGGTCAAACAGGGCACGCCGACGATGGGCGGCTTGCTGATCCTGGTCGTCGCGACGATCGCGTTCCTCTCCGTCTCGAAGTACAAGGTGCCCGCGCTGACGGTCCTCTTCGTCACGCTCGGCTGTGGCGCGATCGGCTTCCTCGACGACTTCATCAAGCTCACACACAGGCGGTCGCTCGGCCTGCGCGGACGGTGGAAGCTCGTGCTGCTCGCGCTGATCACTGTCGGCGTCGGCTTTGCCGCCAACCACCAGCACCTGCCGACGACCGTCTTCATCCCCGTCGTGCACTGGAACGTCCAACTCTCCTACGGCTGGTACGTCCTCCTCTTCCTCGTCATCGCCGGGACCGCGAACGGCGTCAACCTCACCGACGGGCTCGACGGCCTCGCGGCAGGCACCGGGATCATCGCGCTGATCACCTTCACAGGGATCTCGGTCGTGACGTACATCCGATCCGGCAATCCCGGCGGCCGCTTCGACAGCCGGCTCGACCTCGCCATCGTCGGCGCCGCACTGATCGGTGCCGCGATCGGGTTCCTCTGGTACAACGCCTTTCCGGCCGAGGTGATCATGGGCGATACCGGCTCGTTCGCGATCGGAGGAGCGCTCGCGGCGATGGCCATCTTCACGAAGACGATCTTCTTGCTGCTGCTGATCGGCGGCATCTTCGCGCTCGAGGCGTTGTCGGTGATAGTGCAGGTCGTCTCGTTCAAGTACTTCAACCGACGTGTCTTCCTGATGGCCCCGATTCACTACCACTTCGAGATGAAGGCGTGGTCGGAGACGAAGATCATGGTGCGCTTCTGGATCGTGACGGCGATCCTGTGCGCCATCGGCTTCGCCCTTTTCTACCGCGACTTCACGTTCTTCCGACGCTGAGCGGGCAGCTCGACCAGTGGGCCGAATGGCTCGTCCGGACCCGATTCGCCGGCCGGTCGCCGGAGGAGCTGGAGGAGATGCTCGCCGAGCTGGCGACGTTCCGGGACACCGTGATCGCGAATGCCCGACTTGAACCGGGGGACAAGGTTGTCGACGTCGGCACCGGGACCGGACTGCTCACGGTTGCTGCTGCGGAGCGGGTGCCCGAAGGTGATGTCTTCGCGATCGACGTGTCGGTCGACGCGCTGGAAGAACTGCGCCGAGGTTCCACCGCGCCGAACGTCTTCTATTTCGTCGGAGGTGCGGAGGTGCTCCCACTCGTCGACGCCAGTGTCGACGTGGTGCTGACGAGGTCCGTGCTGATCTACGTCGACGACAAGGCCGAAGCCGCGCGCGAATTCTTCCGCGTGCTCTCGTCCGGCGGGCGCGTCTCGATCTTCGAGCCGATCAACAGCCGGAACACGCGGCTCTCGAAGGTGGTCGACTTCGGTGCCCTGCAGCCGCAGGTCGAGGAATGGGAGCGTGGGACCTACGAGGATCGAGCCGACCCGATGTTGAACTTTGACGAGAGTGATCTGGAGCGCATGTTCAGGGCCGCTGGCTTCGTGGAGGTGAAAATGGATTTCCGCCGAGGCGACTCGGAGCTGGGTGCCGAGCGGATGCTGACCGTCGTCGGCGCTCCGGGGCGGCTGTCGCTCCTCGACGCCTGGAAGAAGCACTTCGGGGCGGACGTCGCTGAGCAGCTGGCCGCCGCCGTGCGTGCGGCAGGCCCGATCCAGCGGTCGTGGCCTCAGCTCTATCTCACGGCGCTCAAACCGTGAGACTGCCGCGCCGCGCACTCGTCGTCGGTCTCGCGCGGTCCGGGCAGGCCGCGGCGCTGGCCCTCGCGCGTCGCGGCGTGCCGACCGTGGCGGTCGACCGGGCGGCGGAGATCGACGCCGGCAGGCTTGCCGAGGCCGGTGTCGAAGTCCACGCCGGGACGGAGGAGGAACGTTTGCTCGAGGGAGTCGACCTGCTCGTCAAGAGCCCCGGCGTGCCGGGGGAGTCGCCGCTGCCCGCGGCCGCCCGGGCCCGAGGCGTGCCCGTGTGGAGCGAGATCGAGCTCGGCTTCCGCCTGCTCCGCAACCCCTTCATCGGCGTCACCGGCACGAACGGGAAGACGACGACGAGCGAGCTGCTCGGCACGATCTTCCGCGCGGCCGACAAACCCGTGGCAGTCGTCGGCAACGTCGGCCGTCCACTCACCGGCCTCGACGATTCGCTCGGGCGCGATGCGTGGATCGTGTGCGAGCTGTCGAGCTTCCAGCTCGAGGACGTCCACCGCTTTCGGCCCCGCGTCGCCGTCCTCCTCAACCTCGAGCCGGACCACCTCGATCGTCACGGCACCTACGACGCCTACCGCGAGGCGAAGCTGCGCGTCTTCGAGAACCAGACCGAGGCGGACGTCGCCGTCGTGCCGCGCGACTTCGGCCCGATTCCCGGCGGCGCCGAGCGCGTCGAGTTCGACGCAGGTGACGCGCTGCCGGCCGAGCCGCTGATTCCCGGTACGCACAACCGCGAGAACGCCGCCGCGGCCACGGCTGCGGCGCGTGCGGCCGGGATCGAGGACGACGCGATCGCCGAAGCGCTGCGGATCTTCCCCGGGGTTGCGCACCGGCTCGAGCTCGTGGCCGACATCGACGGCGTGCGCTTCGTCAACGACTCCAAGGCGACGAACACGACGGCCGCGCGGCGCGGGATCGAGGCGTACGCGGGGCGACCGCTGCGGCTGATCCTGGGCGGCTCGCTCAAGGGCGAGCCGTTCGACGAGCTCGCCGAGTCTCTGCCGCCGAGCGTGCGCTCGATCGACCTGATCGGCGAGGCGAGCGACGAACTGGCCGCCGCACTCGGCCGCGCGGGTCGGCCCTACCGGCGCTCGGGTGACCTCGCGACCGCGCTCGGCGCCGCCGCCGGCGAGGCGGAGCCGGGCGACGTCGTGCTGCTTTCCCCGGCCTGCGCCAGCTACGACCAGTTCCACGATTACGAGGAGCGTGGCGAGTCGTTTCGACGGCTCGTCGGAGAGTTGTGGTGAAGAAAGGTCAGTTCGAGTCGCACCTGCTCGTGCTGATCACGCTCGGGCTGGTCGCGTTCGGCCTCGTGATGGTCTACAGCGCGACGTCTGCGCCGGCGGCGCTCGCACGCACCGATCCGATGTCGTACCTGAAAAAGCAGGGCGGGTACGCGCTGTTCGGCGTGGTGCTGATGATGGCGGCCTCGCGGTTCGACTACCGCCGGCTGCGACTGCTCGCGCCTGCGCTCGTCCTGACGGCACTCGGCGGCTGCCTCGCCGTGCTCGCAATCGGCGCGCGCATCAACGGAGCGCGCCGGTGGATCGAGTTCGGCCCCGCGACCTTCCAGCCGTCCGAGCTGGCCAAGCTCGCGATCGCCGTCTGGGCGGCCGCCTATCTCTGCAAGCGCCCGGCGCCGCGAACGCTGCGCGAGCTCTGGCGTCCGATCGGGCTCCTGCTGGGGGTGTTCTGCGTCCTGATCCTCGCCGAGCCGGATCTCGGCACCGC
>VAXY01000043.1 GCA_005885085.1 Actinomycetota bacterium
TAGACCGAGTACGCCATCCCCCGCTTCTCGCGGATCTCCTGAAAGAGCCGCGACGACGCGGAGCCGCCGAGAATCGAATCGAGAATCGACGCGGCGAATCGACGCCGGTCGGAGCGTGCGATCCCCGGCGCGCCGACGCAGACGTGGTACTGCTCCGTGTCCTTCTTCGCGAAGCGCAGGCCGGGCGGCGGCGCTTTCACGAGCGGCCGCCTGACGCGCGGGCCGCCTGCGGGAGGACGCTGCTGGCTCTGTGCGCGCTGCAGCATCCGCATCAGCTTGTTGTGCTCGACGTTCCCGGCCGCCGCGATCACGACGTTGCCGCCGGCGTACATCTGGCGGTGATACGTGGACAGGACGCGCCGTGTCACCGACGAGATCACGTCTGCCGTGCCGATCACCGGCCGCCCGAGGGCGTGTCGTCCGAAGACTGCTTCCGAGAAGAGATCGTGCACGAGCTCCTGTGGCGTGTCCTCGTACATCGCGATTTCCTCGAGCACGACGTCCCGCTCGGCGTCGAGCTCGGAGAACGCCGGTGCGAACACCATGTCCGTCATCACATTGAGCGCCGTCTGAACGTGCGCGTCGGGCACGCGCGCGTAGACCATCGTGTGCTCCCGCGAGGTGGCCGCGTTCAGCTCGCCGCCGAGCCCGTCGAAGATCTCCGCGATCTGCTGGGCCGTGTAGGCGTGCGATCCCTTGAAGAGCAGGTGCTCGATGAAGTGCGAGACGCCCGCCTTCGCGTCGGTCTCGTCGCGCGAGCCCGCACCGATCCAGAATCCGAGCGCGACCGAGCGGACACCGGGGACGCGCTCGGAGATCACTCGTTCGCCCGAGTCCAGCTCGGAGAGGACGTACTTCTGCACACCCGCATTATCCCGGTCTCAGCCGAAGGCGGGAACGAGCTCCTCGACGGTCAGGCCCTGGACGTTGACGTTCGTCTGCACGAGCGCCCCAGGCGAGTCTGCGCGACGCCTAAGAGGTCTCGACGCCGACGCTCGATGCGCTCGTGCTCGCGACAACCCATGCGTACGGCTGGATCGTGCGGCCGGCGGACGGAGCTATTCGACGCAGAACGGGTTCGACTCGGGATCCCGCATAACCGTCCAGGTACGTTCGGCGTCGCTCTTCGTCTCCTCAACGGTCGCGCCGAGACCGCCCAGCCGTTCGATCTCCTGCTCGCGGTCGTCCGTGCGGAAGTCGAGATGGATCGGGTACGACGCGGGCCGCGACTTCTCCCGCCGCTGGAACAAGAGGCGCGGGCGGCTCGTCGGCGTTTCCCGCGTGGCGTAGAACGACGTCGTCTCGCGCTCGTCCATACCGGCGTCGAGCAGCGGCCGCACGAAGCTCGCGTCGATCGGCTCGTCGGGCCAGCCGAGCGCCGCCGCCCAGAAACGGCCGAGCGCGATCGGCTCGGCGCAGGAGAAGGTGACGTTGCCGACGTAGCGGTTCGGCAGCGGATTGTGCGGCGTCTGGATGCAAAAACCGTTTCCTTCGGGATCGCGCATGACCGTCCAGGTCTCGGAGAGCTCCCCGATCGCGTGCGACTTCGTCTCGACGAGTTTCCCTCCGAGCTCGAGCACGCGCTGGAGCTCTGCCTCGCGATCCGGCACGTTGACGTCGAGGTGGATCGGCAGCTCGATCGTGGGCGACTTCTCCACCTGGTTGAAGAAGAGCTCCGGCCCGTCGCCGCGCCCAAAGTACGTCTGGCCACTCTGCTCGGCCGAATAGCCGTCGAGGAGCGCCGTCCAGAACTCGGCGACCCGCGCCGGCTCTGCGCAGGCGAACGTGATGTGGTTCAGGCGGAGCACGCCGGAATCGTTAGCACCGAAACCTGTCAGCTAACGGCATGTTTGGGGTCTGACCCGAAGGGTCAGACCCCAGCCGTTCCGGGTTAGCTCCGCTCGCGGTCGCGGCCATGGCCACCGCGGCCGCCGCGCCGCTCGCGATCGCCGCGAGGCGGGCGGTCCTCGGTCCGCTCGCGCGGCGGTGCGCTCTTCGCCCGCTCGATCAGCTCCTCGGGCGAGACGGTGGCGCCGTTCTCGTGCTTCTGGATCAGCTTCAGGCCGATGCGTCCGCGTGCCTTGTCGACCTCCTGCACGATCACGTCGAGGATATCGCCGCGGTTGATCACGTCCTCGATGTGACCGACCCGGCCCGGGCCGACGTTCGAGACGTGCAGCAGGCCGTCCGTCCCCTTCTTCAGCTCCACGAACGCGCCGAACTGCGTCGTCTTCACGACCTTCGCGTTGCGGAACTCGTCGCCGACCTCCGGCTCCTTCGTCAGCGACTCGATCGCCGCGATCGCGTCGGCCGCCTTGTTGCCGTCGGTGGCGTAGATGAGGATCGTCCCGTCCTCCTCGATGTCGATCTGCACCTCGTGGTTGGCCTCGAGCGCGCGGATCGTCTCGCCGCCCTTGCCGATCACCATGCCGATCTTCTCCTGGTCGATCTTGACCGTCGAGATCCGCGGTGCGTTGACGTTCAACTCGGAGCGAACCTCCGGAATCGCCTCGAGCATCTTGTCGAGGATGGTCGCGCGCGCCTGCTTCGCCTGCTCCAGCGCGCTCTGCATGATCTCGCGGGTGACGCCCGTGATCTTGATGTCCATCTGCAGTGCCGTGATCCCGTCGCCGGTACCGGCGACCTTGAAGTCCATGTCACCGAGGTGATCCTCGGCGCCCTGGATGTCCGTGAGGATGACGTAGTCGTCGCCCTCCTTGACGAGGCCCATCGCGATCCCGGAGACCGGGCGCTTGATCGGCACGCCCGCGTCCATCAGCGCCAGCGTCGACCCGCAGACCGATCCCATCGACGACGAGCCGTTCGACTCGAGCGTCTCGGAGACGATGCGGATCGTGTACGGGAAGTCGGCCGCCGGCGGGATCATCGCCTCGAGGGCGCGCTGCGCGAGCGCACCGTGGCCGATGTCGCGCCGCTTCGGGCCGCGCATGAAGCCCGTCTCCCCGACCGAGTAGGGCGGGAAGTTGTAGTGGTGCATGTAGCGGCGATCGGTCTCGAGCGAGAGGTCGTCGATCCGCTGCCCCTCCTTCGCCGTGCCGAGCGTGAGCAGCGACATGATCTGCGTCTGGCCGCGCGTGAACAGGCCGGAGCCGTGCGTGCGCGGTGAGACGCCGACCTCGCAGGTGATCGGCCGGATCTCCTCCGGGCTGCGCCCGTCGGGCCGGTTCTTCTCGACCGCGATCTTGCGGCGGACGAGCTCCTTGTAAATCGCCTCGGCGGCTCGCTTGACGTAGTTCTTCGTCAGCGAGTCCTTCGCCGTGGCCGCCTCGCCCTCGCCGACCGACGGGCCGACCGGGAAGGGCAGCTCGACGGTGTCGACGATGCGGCCGAAGAGCAGCTGCCGCTTCGCGGACTTGAGCTCTTTCGAGTCCTGCTCGGCATCGGTCAGCGCGCGCAGCTCGATCTCGAACTGCTCGCGGACGGGCTGGAGGACCGACTCGAGGCGAATGCGCTCGAGCACCGTCGCCAGGCTCATCTTCCGCTGCGTCTGCTTGAGGACGTCGTCCTCGGTCGACTCCATGCTCAGCGCCGGCAGCGCGTCCTCGATTGCTGCGTCCGCGGCACGCAGGCCCTCGGCCTTGATCCGGTCGCGGATCGCGTCTCCGTGGTCGCTCTCGATCTCCTCTGTGATGCTGTCGTCGAGCCACTTCGCCTTGCCCGCCTGCCGCCGCAGATCGAGCTGTGCCTCGCACAGCTTCTTGATTTCCTCGTAGGCGAGGTCGAGCGCCTCGAGCAGCTTGTCCTCCGGTACTTCGTCGGCGCCGGCCTCGACCATCGTCAGTCCTTCGAGAGTGCCGACGACGATCAGGTCGAGCTCGGCCTGCTCCTCCAGCTCGGGCAGCGTGGGGTTGACGACGAGCTCGCCGTCGATCAGGCCGACCCGCACCGCGCCCACCGGGCCGATGAACGGCAGCGGTGAGATCATCAGCGCGGCGGAGGCGCCGTTGATGCAGAGGATGTCGTGTGCGGTGATCAGGTCGGCGCTCAGCACCGTGCAGATCACCTGCGTCTCGTTCTTGTAGCCCTTCGGCCAGAGCGGCCGGATCGGGCGGTCGATCATGCGCGCGGTCAGGATCGCGCGCTCTGTCGGCCGTCCTTCACGCTTGAAGAAGCCGCCGGGGATCTTGCCTGCCGCGTACATGCGCTCCTCGACGTCGACGGTGAGCGGGAAGAAGTCCGCACCTTCGCGCGGCTCCATCCGTCCCTGCGCCGTCGCCAGCACCATCGTGTCGCCCGAGCGGACGACGACTGCGCCGTCGGCCTGCTTCGCGAGCTTGCCGGTCTCGAATGTGATCTCGCGCCCGCCGATCGTCACGCTGACGTCGGCCCGGCGCTCAGTGGCAATTGCCATATGTCTGTTCCTCCACTCCCGAGAGTGGGGATTTGAGTCAACCTCGCCCGCAGACCGCTTCGGAGGCTCGCTCAAATCTCCACTCTCGTTGATTGATCCCGTGCCAGGCTTCAGCCTGGCTTGGGCGTGCATTTCAGCCTTACCTGCGCAGCCCCAGTTCTTTGATCAGGGCCCGGTATCCCTCCAGGTCGTGTTTCTGGAGATAGGTCAAGAACCGACGACGACGCCCGACGAGCTTCAGCAGCCCGCGCCGCGAGTAGTGGTCCTTCGGATGCGTGCGCAGATGCTCGGTGAGGTCGTTGATGCGCTGCGTCAACAGTGCGACCTGCACCTTGGTCGAGCCTGTGTCGTCCTTGCCCGACCCGTGCTTGCGCACGATCTCCAGCTTGGCTTCCTTCGTCAGGGTCATCTGTCTCCTTTGTCTCGTCAGTCCCAGCAATCCGCCGGAAGCGGGCGGAAAGCCGCGGCTGCGTCGCGAGACAGGGTAGCAACGATCTATTTGAGCAGGAGCTTTCCCACGCGGCGTTGCGCGATGTAGACGCCGATTAGGCCGAGCACGAGCAGGTAGGCGATGTCGACGGCCTGCGCCCAGCCCACCAGTCCGAGGTTCAGCGCCCGCAGAAGCCGGATTGCGTGATAGAGGGGCGAGAAGCGCACGACCCACTGGATCGCTGCCGGATACGTCGAGATCGGAAAGAACGTCGCCGAGAACAGGAACATCGGCAGCTGCACGAGCGTGAGGAACTCGAAGTCCTGCCACGTCCGGAAGTACGTGATCGCCGCAACGCCCGTGCCCGCGAACGCGAATCCGATCAGCAGCGCCCCGGGCAGGGCGAGGATGCCCCAGACGGAGCCGACCAGCCCGAGCGCGGCGGCGACGACCAGGAACGACACGGCATAGAGAAAGCCGCGGAACAGCGCCCAGGCCGTCTCGCCGACCGTGACGTCCGCCGGGCCCACCGGCGTCGAGAGGATCGCGTCGTACGTCCTGGCGTACTTCATCTTCCAGAAGACATTCGAGGAGTCGTAAACGGCGCCGTTCATCGCCGCGGATGCGAGCAGCGCGGGCGCGACGAAGCTGGCGTAGCTGACGAGGTGGCCCCCGGGTCCGGGCACCTTGCCGACGAAGTGGCCAAGGCCGATCCCCATCGAGAAGAGGTAGAAGAGCGGCTCGAAGATGCCGGAGAAGATGATCATCCACGTGCGGCGGTAGACCATCAGGTTGCGCTCGAACAGCAAGCGGCCGCGCGCTCCGGCGAATGCGTAGCTGCTCACGTGAACAGCCGCCTCGCGTACGTGCGCTGTGCCCAGATCAGCCCGCCGGCGGCAAGGGCGAGCAGGAACGCGACGTGCCCGAGCGCGCGAAGGAGGTGGACGTTGCCGAGCGTCAGCTCGCGGCAGAGGTCGACGCCGTGCCACAGCGGCGTCGCGTACGCGAGCCACTCGAGCGGGAGCGGCAAACGCGACACCGGAAAGAACGTGCCGGAGAAGAGGAACATCGGCAGGATCACGAAGCGGTTGATCGGGACGAAAGCCGCGTCGTTGTCCTGCGTCGCGGCGTACGCCGCGAGCGGCGCCGTGAACGCCGCGCCGACCAGCACCGCGGCCGGCAGCGCGAGGATGCCCCAAAACGAGTTGACGCCGCCAAACGCCGCAATCACACCGAGGTAGACGACGCTCGTGCCGGCGAGCCGCACCAGCATCCAGAGCTGGTGGCCGGCCACGACGTCGCGGACGCCGAGCGGCGTCGCGATCATGGCGAAGTATTGGCGCGTCCACTTGAAGGAGCCCATCACCGGCCACGACGCCTCGCTAGAGGCGAGCTGCATCGACGCCGACGCAAGCATTCCCGGTGCGACGAAGTCGAGGTATGGGACGCCGAGCGGCTGTCCGCCTGACTTGTTCACCAGCGAGCCGAGACCGACGCCGAGCGCGCCGAGATAGAAGACGGGATTGATGATGCTGGTGATGACGGTGCCGCGCCAGATGCGGCGGTACAGCATCAACCAGTACTCGTAGACGCGCAGCGGCAACGCGATCGCGGTCATTGCTCGTCGACCAGAGTGCGCCCGGTCAGGTGGAGGAACACGTCCTCGAGCGTCGAGCGGCGCACGAGCACGCTGTCGGGTTGCAGCCCGAGGTCGTGAACCCGGGTTGCGGTCGCATCGCCGTCGTCCGTGTAGAGGAGCAGGCGGTCGGGCAGGGCTTCGAGCCGCCGCGCGAGCCCGTTCATCCGCGCGGCAAGCTCCTCCGGCGGCTGGTCCGCCGCGAAGCGAAGCTCGACCACCTCGCGCGTCGAGTAACGGCCGATCAGCTCGCGCGGCGAGCCTTCGGCGACGATCTTCGCCTTGTCCATCACGACGAGCCGGTCGCAGAGCTGTTCGGCCTCATCCATGTAGTGCGTAGTGAGGATGAGTGTCACGCCGCGCCGCTTCAGCCGAAAGAGCCGGTCCCAG
>VAXY01000289.1:0-971 GCA_005885085.1 Actinomycetota bacterium
GTCCCTTTGCGCGGCTTGCCGCCGTGCCCGCCTGGGTCTGGCTCAGCGGCATCATGGCCGCCAGCTTCGGTGGCCGGCTGATCGCCGCGCTCGGCCGGCCGGCGCCCTACTACCTCCCCGACGAGTACATCTATCCGTCGCTCGCGCGCAGCTTCGCCGAGCACGGCCGTCCGCTGATCCGAGGCGTCGGCGCTCACTTCCCGGCATTGCTCGAGCCGGTTGTCAGCGCCCCGGTCTGGCTTGCGACGAGTGACCCGCTGACGGCCTTCCGGCTCACGCAGGGCCTGCACGCCGCTTTCATCTCGCTCACGGCGATTCCCGCCTTCCTGCTTTGTAGGCGCCTGGGGCTGCCGCAGTGGTTCGGCATTGCCGTCGCGGCGCTCGCGGTCGCCGTGCCGGACGGCGTGTACGCCTCCAGCATGCTCGCGGATCCGCTCGCGTACCCGCTGGTGCTGGCGGCCGTCTACGTGGGTGTGTGCCTGGTCGCGGAATCCACGCGCCGGCGGCAGCTTGCCTTCGCGGTCTTCGCCGGGCTCGCCGTAGCTGCACGAATCCAGTTCGCGGTCGTTCCGTTCGCCGTCATCGGCGCGGAGCTCGTCGCCGATCGCGGCCGCGTCCTGCAATCGCTGCGCCGGCTGTGGCTTTCGATCGTCCTGCTCGCCGTCCCGCCTGTGGTGCTCTTTGCGGCGCTCGGCTCGCATCGTGTCCTCGGCGGCTACACGAGTGGCAACCACGCGTTGCATCCCGGGTCGCTCCTGCAGTGGATCGGCCGTGAAGGGATGCTGCTTGTCTACGCCGGCGGCTGGGCGATCGTCCCCGGTGCGCTGGCGGGACTCGTCGTCGCGCTCGCACGACCGCTTCGGCGCGCCGAGCTCGCGTTTGGCGCGATCACGGTCCTCTTGGCCGGCGCCCTGTTGTTGGAGGCCGGACAGATCGCCGGCACCGACTCGCAGCGGTTCCAGGAGCGCTAC
>VAXY01000289.1:979-2045 GCA_005885085.1 Actinomycetota bacterium
CTCGTCCCGCTGCTCGCGACGGCCTTCGGTCTCTACCTGCGGCGGGGACTGCCCGGACGAATCGCGGTCGGCCTGTGCTCCGCCGCGCTGCTGCTGCTCGCGGCGAGAATCCCGCTCTCCGGGTACGCGGCAGCCCACAACAAGGACGATTCGCCGACGCTGTGGGCCGTGCTGCGACTCGAGGGCCTGGTCTCCGTCGGGAACGGCGCGCTTGCGGTCGCGCTGATCGCGGCAGCCCTCTCCGGGGTCGCGGCGCTCGTCGCGTTCAAGAAACTGCCCCCTGCGCTGGCGCTTATCGCCGCGATTGCCGCGTGTTGCGCTTTGTCGGCGGGAGCGACGTCCTTCGACCAGCGGACGAGCAGCAGCCTCCGCCACACGCTGCCGGACGACCTACGCTGGGTCGACCACGCGCACCTCGGCGACGTCGATCTCGTCGCACCTCCGGGCGCTCATCGGGAGCAATCGTGGGAGCAGCTCTTCTGGAACACATCCGTCAAGCGCCTGCTCCTGCTCGGCAGCGCGCCGATCGACCACTTCGACGCCAAGCACGTACGCGTCGCTCGCGACGGACGCCTCGTCGTCGACGGCCGGACCGACCACCGCGCCTTGCTGGTGCAGACCTACGCCTCGACGGTGGAGCTCACCGGCGTGCAGCGCGTCCGCCGGGAGCTGATCTTCGACCTCTACCGCCCTGTGGGAACGCCGCGCCTACGCCTGATCGCCGCCGGCCGCTACGCCGACGAGTGGCTCGCCCCACGCGGCGCGATCACCGTCTGGTCGGAACAGGGTGGGACGCTGAACCTCGTCGTGTCGATGCCCGCCGGCACCGAGGTGACCCCCGTGCGCTTCAACGGCCGCCTGGTGCGCGTGCGGCCGGGCCAACGGGTCGCGTTAAAGTTCCACGTTCCGGGCGGCGGTGCCTGGAGCCTGCACTTCCAGAGTGCGAAGCAGGGCTACCTCGGCGACCGCCCGGTCAGCGTGCGCGCGCCGGTTGTCCACTTCGACGGCTAGACGCAGTCCTTGAGGCCTTGCGCCTCGGGCAAAGACTCGAGCTTCTTCAGCGTGT
>VAXY01000044.1 GCA_005885085.1 Actinomycetota bacterium
AGCGGATCATCGCCGAGATCGAGGCCGTCGAGCCCGAGGAGGTCTCCGAGCTGGCCGGCCTGCTCTTCGCACCGGAGAAGCTCTCGATCTCCGGCATCGGCCCGAGCGAGCGGGTCTTTCGCGCCGGCGTGCGACGGATCAACCCGTCCGTGCTGGCACGCGCTGCATGAGGCTCGCCCTCAACGGGCGAGGCGGGAAGGTCGGTCGCGTGCTCGGCCCCGCGCTTGAGCAGGCCGGCCACCAGCTGGTCGAGCTCGACGGGGCGGAGGCGATGGTGGACTTCACCGCGCCCGCGGCGGTCGAGGGGAACGTCGCCGCCGCGCTGGAGCTCGGGGTGCCCTGCGTGGTCGGCACGACCGGGTTCGACCACGCGCGGGTGGACGCGCTGGCGCGCGAGCGCGGACTCTCGTGCTTCCACGCGCCGAACTTCGCCCTCGGGGCCGTGCTGATGATGCGTTTCGCCGCGGAAGCCGCCGCCTACATGCCGCGCGCGGAGATCGTCGAGCTCCACAACGAGGCGAAGAAGGACGCGCCCTCCGGCACGGCCAGGGCGACCGCCGAAGCACTCGGTGGCGACGCAGCGATCCATTCGGTGCGTCTGCCCGGCCTGGTCGCGCACCAGGAGGTGCTGTTCGGAGGGGAGGGGCAGCTCCTGACGATCCGCCACGACACCTTCTCGCGGGAGGCCTTCGTGCCCGGCGTGCTGCTGGCGCTCGAGCGGCTGCCGACCCTGCCGCCGGGCCTGACGGTCGGCCTGGACGCCCTGCTGTGACCGAGATCTCCCGCGTCACGGAGGCCGACCTCGGCGAGCTGCTGCCGCTGATGCGGGCGTACTGCGACTTCTACGAAGTGTCGCCCACGGACGATGCGCTGCTCGCGCTCGCACGCGCGCTGATCGCCGACCCGGGCTGCGAAGGCGTGCAGCTGATCGCCCGCAGCAACGGCCAAGCGGTCGGCTTCGCGACGATCTACTGGAGCTGGGCGACGACAATCGCTGCCCGCATCGGCGTCATGAACGACCTCTTCGTGTCGCCTGCCGCACGCGGGACGGGCGCAGCAGAAGCACTGATCCGCGCCTGCGTGGAGGAGTGCCGACGGCACGAGGCCGCGGAGCTGACGTGGCAAACCGCGCTGGACAATGTCCGCGCGCAGCGGGTCTACGACCGCGTCGGTGCGACGCGGGCCGAGTGGCTGGACTACTCGCTCGGCGTCATACCGTAGGTTCTACGTGCGTGCTCGCGGAAGCGCTCGATCGCGCGGGACTCCACGCAGGCGGGTGCAGCTCATTGAGCGTCTTGTTCAACGTTCAGCTCCTTTGCAAAGCGTTTCCCCGTCTCTTCAAGACCGACGCTGACGTAGAAGTGATGCGCATCTTTGCGCCGCGCGGCGGTCGTCAGGAAGAGCAGTTCGCACCCGCGAAGTCGTGCCTCGTCCTCCATCGTCTGAACCAGTGCACGGCCGATTCCACGGCCCTGATAGCTGTCGTCGACCACGAGCGCGCCGACCTTCGCTGCCGGCCGATCACGCTCGAGCGCCGGCGCGACTTGCAGGTGCGCGAGCCCTACCGCATGTCCCTCGAGGTCGGCGACGACGATGCGGTCGCCGAGGATCCGGAGCCGCTCGAGGCGGCGCTCGACGGCGGACGGCTCCGTCGGATAGCCGAGCTGACCGAGCAAGAGGGCGATGGCAGGCGCATCCGCCGCCTGTGCGTCCCGGATCGTCAGACCCATGGCACTAGACTATGAAGGCCTTGCTCGGGGACGTGCTAACCGCGATCGTCACGCCGTTCGGGCGCGACGGATCCGTCGACTTCGAGCGCTTCCGCGAACTCGCGCAGCACCTCGTCGAGCGTGGTTCCGACGGGCTCGTCGTGGCCGCCACCACGGGGGAGAGCCCCAACCTCACCGACGACGAGCGGGTGGAGCTCTTCCGGGTCGCCGTCGACGCCCTGCGTGGGCGCGGCACCGTTGTCGCCGGCACCGGCACCTACTCCACCGCTCACTCCGTCCACCTGACGCGCGAAGCGCACGAACTCGGTGTAGACGGGTTCCTCGTCGTCACCCCCTACTACAACAAGCCGCCCGCCCGCGGGATCGTCGAGCACTTCCGCGCGATCGCCGACGTCAGCGACCGGCCGATCGTCGTCTACAACATCCCCGGTCGGGTTGTCGTCAACATCGAGCCCGAGACGATGATCGAGCTCGCCGGGATCCCGACCGTTCGGGCGGTCAAGCAGGCGAATGACGACCTCGTCCAGGCGCGGCGCATCGTCGACGAGGCCGAGCTGGATCTCTACGCGGGGGACGACAACCTTGTCCTGCCCTTCCTCGAGCTGGGAGGCGTCGGCGGCGTCTGCGTCCACACGCACGTCGCCGGGCCGCAGGTCAAGACGATGATCCGCGCGTTCCGAGAGGGCGACGCCGAGACGGCGCGACAGATCGACGAGGAGCTCGAACCGGTCTACGAGCTGCTCAAGGTTCAGACCAACCCGATCGCCATCAAGGCTGCGCTCAATCTTCTTGGCCATGACGTCGGCGGCCTCCGGCTACCGCTCGTCGAGGCGGACGAGGGCGAGGTGAGCCGGATCCGCGACTGTCTCGAACGGCTCGGCGTCCTCAGCACCGCCGTCGTCTAGCTGCGGCTTCGCCGCGAGGGCGAGGCCCAGGTCGTCCAGCGACTCGAGCAGCGCCAGCTCGACGTGGCGCGGCGGCAGCTTCGGGCCGAGGAAGGCGAGGAACCCGACCAGTGCGCTGTTGTCCCGGCGGAGCGGCAGCGCGACCGCGACACCGTCGACGCCGAGCTCGGCCCCGGCGGCGACGATCGCATCCCGGCCCGATTCGGCCTCGCGGACGAGCCAGCTCGCCAACGCGGCGGGTGTCGGCCCGCCCGCTCCACGCTCGGCCTCAACAGACCCGCCCAGGCCGTCCTCGTCCCACGAGACTAGCGCCGCCCAGCTGTGGTGCCAGGCAGAGGACATGGCCGCGGCGACACCCTGGAAGACCTCACGGCGTTCGTTGCCTGCCGCCAGGGCGCGGTGCACCGAGGCCGCGGCGCGCCCGGCGCGAAACTGCACCACAATCCGAAGCGCAAGGCCGGCCAGCGCGACCCCACCGCCGGACGCGGTCAGCCACGTCTGGTCGAACCCGAGCCCGGCGAGGGCGAGCACGACGCCGCCGAGCGCCAGCAGCTCGGGCCGCTCCTTGAGCTCGCCGACGCCGACGAGCGGAATCCGGTACGGCGTCGAGGCGCCGCGGATCTCTGCCAGCTCCTCCCGCGTCAGGACGATCAGCGGATCGAGCCCGCGCTGCACGGCGACGAACGCCTTCGCGACCGCCGGATGAAACTGCGTGCCCGCGTTCCGCTCGATCTCCATCAACGCCGCCTCGTGCGAAAGGCCGCGCCGGTACGGACGGTCCGTCGTCATCGCGTCGAAACTGTCCGCCACGATCAGGAAATGCGAGGCGAAGGGCAGGTCGTCGCCGCCGACGCCGTAGTAGCCGGCGCCGTCGACACGCTCGTGATGCAACTCCACCGCGCGGGCCTGCGGGGCGACGAACTCGAACCG
The DNA here is from genome assembly GCA_005885085.1 of Actinomycetota bacterium. Classification (GTDB taxonomy): domain Bacteria; phylum Actinomycetota; class Thermoleophilia; order Gaiellales; family Gaiellaceae; genus 3-1-20CM-4-69-9. The sequence continues at coordinate 3,566 of VAXY01000044.1, forward strand.
CTGCAGCAGGCGCGCCGACAGGCGCGGATGGCGTCGCATCGCGGCCCACTCCGCGCCGTCGAGGCGGCCCCGCTTGCGCAGTAGGGAGGCGTCCACCGCGACCTTGCCGAGGTCGTGCAGGCGACCGGCCCAGCGGAGGCGGTCGATGTCGGAGAATGGAAGCCTGAGCGCACGCGCCAGCCCGTCGACGTAGCCCGCGACGCGCAGCGAGTGCCGGTAGGTGGACGGATCGCGCTCGTCGACGATGTTCGCGAACGTCTCGAGCGCGCGCAGCGTCTCCCGCTGCAGGCCCCGAAGCCGAAGCTGGGCCTGGTGGAAGGCGATCGCGAGGGGGACAAGGACGACGACGTTCCACGGATGTCCGATCGCCAGCAGCGCGGTCGCTGAGCCGAGGCCCGCTTCGCCGGCGCTCGCGCTCAGGCGGGGCTCGAAGTTCTCGCGCGCCCGCACCACGTCGAGGAGGAGGGCGCGCATGGTCAGGTAGGCGAGGGCGAGCGCGACCACCGCGATCAGGTCGTCGAGCAGGCGCAGCCGTCCGACGTGCCCGCCGGCGACCTCGAACGCAATCCCCCCGGCGCAGGCGGCGAGCGCATACGCGCCGGCGTCGAAACCGACCTTGCGCAGCGCCGTCCCGTGGAATAGACCGCCGGCGATCGTCCCCACGGCGGCGACGAGCGCGCCGGCCCACGGTCCGAGGACGATCAGTGCAGCGATCTGCACGGCGCTCGCCAGGCGGAACCGGTCCGGCTGGATCGGCCCGCGCGTGCGCTCCCGATCCGTGTCCTCGAAGAGAGCGACCAGGATGGCGGCAGCCAGAAACAGCGCGAGGGTCGTGTGGCCCATACCCGCCCTATCGGCCAGATCGGGCGACCCGCTTAGACGCCCGCGCGGCAAAGCCGGCCGGGCTCTGAAACGGCGCCGCCGAGTCGGCGCCTTACACTGAGGGAGAGATGGACGCAACCTGCAGGATCGTGGCCCTGGGCGGGCTCGGCGAGGTCGGCAAGAACATGACCGTCTACGAGTGCCAGGGGGAGATCGTCGTCGTCGACGCCGGCCTCGCCTTCCCGCGGGACGAGCACCTCGGCGTCGACCTCGTCCTGCCCGACTTCTCCTACCTGCGGGACCGGGCCGGCTCGATCCGTGCCGTGATCCTCACCCACGGCCACGAGGACCACGTCGGCTCGCTGCCATACCTGATGCGCGAGGTGCGGATCCCCGAGGTCTGGGCGACACGGCTGACGCTCGGGCTGATCAAGTCGAAGCTGGACGAGCACGGCCTCCTGCGCGCCGCCGAACTACGCGAGGTGCACCCGGACGACCCGCCCCGAGAGCTGGGGCCGTTCCGGATCGAGTTCGTACGCATGGCGCACTCGATTCCCGACGCAGTCGCGATCGTGCTCGAGACGCCGGCCGGCCGCATCGTGCACACCGGCGACTACAAGCTCGACCACACGCCCGTCGACGGGCTGAAGACCGACGTCGGCAAGCTTGCCGAGCTGGGCAACCGCGGCGTCGACCTCATGCTCGGCGACTCGACCAACGCCGAGCGGCCCGGCTTCACACCCTCGGAGCGCATCGTCGGCGAGGCGTTCCGGCAGATCTTCCCACTGCGCGACGGGCGCATCCTCGTCTCGTCGTTTGCGTCGAACGTCCACCGGATGCAGCAAGCCGTCGACGTCGGCGTCGGGCTCGGCCGCAGGGTCTGCATCGTCGGCCGGTCGATGCGCAAGAACGCGAACATCGCGCGCAACCTCGGCTACATGGACATACCCGAGGGCGTGCTGATCCGTCCGCCGGACCTGGAGGAGCTACCGCCCCACGAGCAGCTGATCCTCTGTACCGGCAGCCAGGGCGAGCCGCTGTCGGCGCTGACCCGGATTGCGTACCACGACCATCCGGCGCTGCGGGTCGAGCGCGGCGACACCGTGATCATCTCGGCGAAACCCGTGCCGGGCAACGAGTTGCGTGTGCACGACACGATCAACCAGCTCGCAAAGGCGGGCGCGGAAGTCCTGCACCAGGAGATCTCACCGGTGCACGTGTCCGGTCACGCCTGTTCGGAGGAGCTGCGCACGCTGCTGTCGCTGCTGCGTCCGCGCGCGGTGATGCCGGTGCACGGCGAGTTCCGGATGCAGGCGGCCCACGCAAAGCTCGCGCGCGACGCCGGTGTGCCGGCGTCGAACATCGTGCTGGCGGAGAACGGCACCGTCGTCGAGCTGTCGCGCGACGGCGTGCGCGTCGTCGACGAGGTGGAGACGGGCGTCGCCTTCGTCGACGGGCTCGGCGTGGGGGACGTGCAGGACGTCGCGCTGCGCGACCGGCGCCGCCTCTCCGAGGACGGCGTGCTGATCATCGTTGCGACGCTCGCGTCGACGAACGGCGGCTCCGCGGGGCCGCCGGAGTTGATCGCGCGCGGGTTCGGCGATGACTCGGGCCCGCTGCTCGACGAACTGCGTGACGAGGCGGACCGCGTTCTGCAGGACTGCCTACGCGAGGAAATCAGCGAGATCAAGCTCTTGCAAGAGCACCTGCACGACGAGGTGGGCCAATTGGTCTACGACCGAACCCATCGCCGGCCGATGATCCTTCCGGTAGTGGTAGAGGTCTGATGTCAACCATTCGCGCCAGAGAGCCCGGCTGGGCCGACGTGCTGGAAGACCACGCGGCCGAGTGGGCGACCGCGCGCCGGCTCGTGGGCCAGCTCGGCGCCTGCGAGGCGGCGGCGCTCGCCTTCTGCCGTCTGCTCGAGCGGTGGGCGCGCGGCGACGCGTTCCCGTCCACCGCCGGCGGTCGTGAGGCCGCGCTGCGACATGCCGCCGACCGCGCCGAG
>VAXY01000092.1:0-7916 GCA_005885085.1 Actinomycetota bacterium
ACGCCGAGCGCGTCCGCAGCGAAATGCGGATGGTTTGGCGCACTAACAAGTTCCGCCCACTCTCGACCACGCTCAGTTGAGCCGTTCTACGTCACCTATGCCGGCGATGTCCTTTCCTTGTCCAAGCTCTTCGGTACTAACGCCGCGCGCGGCCGCGACATTGCTCTGCCGCTCGTCCGCCACCGCTTCGCCGGCGGCGCGCACGCCCGAATGCGCGGTGACCGCGGCGAGGAAGTCGTCGCGGGTCATGGCGTAGAGGTGCGAATCGGTAACCGCCGTCACAGTCGCGGTTCGGGGCACGTCTCGAAGCAACGCGATCTCGCCGAAGTAGTCACCGTCGCACGCAGTCGTACGGACGCCCGGCCCCACCACTTCGAGCTCACCTCGTCCGACGATGTAGAACCGATCTCCTGCGTCGCCGGCTCGAATGACAACGTCGCCCGCGGCCAGGGAGACCGGTGTCAGCGTCGCTGCCATGTGCTCCTTCGCCGCAATCGACATCGGCGCGAACATCGAGACACCCTCGATCACCGCGAGCTCCTCGGCGGGCGCGGCGACGCTCCGGTCGATGTCGATGAGTGTGCGCCAGGTGAGGAACGTCAGCAGCGGCAGGATCGACCCGACGACCACGAGCGCCGGCCTGGGCCCGATCGCGCGGACGATCGCCGGGGCGGTGATCGAGCCGAGCGCCAGTGCCCCCATGGCCAGGCCCCAGACGACGCCCAGGACGCGGGTAAGCAGGGCGTCGGGCACGGCCCGCTGGAGCAACGTGAAGCCGGCGACGTCCTCGACGCTGTTCGCGACGCCGACGATCGCCAGCAGCACGAGTGAGAGCGCGAGGTACGGGCGCGGTGCCAGGAGCGCAATTGGCAGGCCCCAGACCACGAGAGCGGCGCCGAACGGAATGGCGAGCCGATGCCCGACGAGAGCCAGCGCGCCGAAGGCTCCGATGAGTCCTCCCACGCCGATCGCGGCGGTCATGTAGCCGACCGCGCCGGGCCCAGCGTGGAGCACGCGGAAGACAGTGACGACGATCAGGACGTTCAGACATCCGCGAACGAATGTCTGAGCCGCCATCAGTCCAACGACGACGCGAGGCTTCGGCTCACCCAGAGCGGTTCGGAAACCGGCCAGGAGCGCACGACGCAGGCTCACGCTTCCGCTGACGAATGCTGTCAGAGCACGACCTTCGACGCTGACGCGCGCGAACAGCAGTGCCGCGGCGAGCATCGCAGCCCCGGCAACAGCAAAGACGGCGCCGGGCTCCGCCGTGGCTACGAGGACTCCGGCGAGCAGTGGGCCCGCCAGAGTGGCAAGTCCCTCGATCGTCGAAGTTGCTCCATTGGACGCGATCAGTTCCTCCGGGGTTCGCGCGAGGGACGGCAAGAGCGCCTGCAGAGCGGGCCGCAGAAGCGTGGACACGAGCCCGAAGATACTGGCGAGCGCGAAGATCACGTACTCGTTCTTTCCGACATAGAACCCCGCAGCTGAGCCGGCGAGAGCGGCGAACCCGCCCACGCTGATCGCGACGAGGAAACGCTCGCGGCGGAATCGGTCTCCCACGAACGCCGCGAACGGAGCGACGACCGCCGCCGGCAGAAGCCGCACGAGACCGGCCAGGCCCACAGCCAAAGCCCCGCCAACGTTGTACGCGAACACGCCCAGCGCGACGAAGTTGGCCCATTCGGCGAAGATCGAGGCGCCCCACGCAAGCTCGACTCGGCGAAGCTGGTCATTGCGCAGCACGCCGCCGATGCCCGACAGGGCGTAGGCCACCCGGTTCACACGTCGATTGAACGCCCTTCGCGCGTGTCGAGCAAGCTTCGGGGCGCGACGCTTAGGTCATCAGACGTGAAGTGGCAGAGCACGATGACTTGGTTTGCGCACTGACAAGTTCTGCCTACTTGAACGCCCGTCGCGCCCGCCCTTCGGGCGCGGGCGGCAGGCTCTGACCTGGCGGCACTCCGCGGCGGCGCCAGAGGCGCCGCCGCTACCCGTCTGAATTCTTGCGTCCCGGCTTCGTCGCTCGGCCGCCGAGCCGTGACGACTCCTGTGTCTAAAGGCAGGCTCCGGTTCCGGTCCCGTCGACGTAGAACGTGACGACCGGACCAACGACGGTGCCGCCGGGGGTCTCGAGGGTGAGCTGGATAGTGTGCGTGCCCACCGGGAGCGTGTCTGGCGAGAGGATTGCACCGGCAGCGTTCCAGTACGCGACCTCGAACCCAGTTGTGGACGGGTCGACGACCGGCTTGATCGGGTTCAGCTTCGTCTCCAAAGTGGCGCCGTCGAGCGTGTATTGGGCCGCGAACGGGAGGTTGGCATCGGCGTCGTCCCGCGTGAACGTCGAGTTGCCTCCGGCGACGAACAAGACGAGGACTGGGTGCCAGGACGTCGCGCAGACATGATGACCGTTGAAGGCCGGGAGTGGAGAGATGCGCGCGGACCCGAAGTCCGACCCACCTGCCGGCGCGCCTTGCTCTTGGCCCCCGCCCAGGAATCGGATCGCGTCGCCACCGGTGAAGCCGGCATTGATGCGCGCTTCCGCGTCGCCGCGCGAGAGACCGGGGCTATCGGCGCGAGCGACCACGGCCGCGCAGAGCGCGAGCAGACAAACCGCGGCAGAGATGACGAGTGGTTTCATCGTTCCTCCTTAAAGAGGGAGCCGTGATTGCATGGGCGATGTGGCCGTTCGGCATTCGGGGTCTCCTGCCGCGGCAGCGACAACGCCTCGACGACCCGTTCGACGGATACGGATGCAAGTCGGTGCGCCGCCTCGACGAGCTCGGGAGAGCTGCTCGTAAACCGCGACAGGGTCGCCTCGTCACCGGGCACGAACGTCGAGCCGAGGAACTCGATCAGATGCCCCTCGGCCCGCAGCCTCCGGGCCGCGGCGGCGAGCCGAGCGGCGTCGGCTCCGATCTGGTCGCCGGTTGTCCCCGGCTCGTACCGCTCGGCGAGGTACTCGAACATCGGCCGAGCCTAGGAGGCCTCGGCCGGCAGAGATAGTGCGGAAAACCGCCGGTCTGTCTCGCCGGATCAGTCGGGGCGTGCAGGCGCGAGCCGCTTTGCGAGCTCGCTCCGCGAACGAATTCCGAGCTTCCGATAGACGCGCGTGAGGTTCGCCTCGACCGCGCGGACGCTCATGAACAGCTCAGCTGCGATCTCGCCGTTGCGCTGTCCCGCGGCGGCGAGCTCCGCGACTCGGCGCTCCGTCTCCGTCAATCCACTCGGGGCGTGGGGACGGAGGCCGATGCGTGCGCGCTCCGCCCGAGCGCGTTTGGCGAAGAGTTCCATGCCGCTCCGCTCGAACACCTCGAGCGCGCGCGCCAGCGCGTCATCGGCCTTGCGCTTGTGCTTCGCCCGCCGTGCAACGATTCCCTGCGCCAGCAGTGCCCGGCCGAGCTCGAGCGTTTGACCGACCTTCTCGTTCAGCCGGACTGCCTGCTCCAGGGCTTCCGCCGCCTCGTCTGGACTGCCCCGCGCGGCGAGGAGGACACCGCGGCAACGCCAGCCGGCAGCGAGCGCCCATTGCCTGTCAGTTCGCGTCGCCCTCTCCCAAAACGACGACAGCGACTCTTCAGCCTCGTCGAATCGCTCCAATTGCATCAGCGCCTCGACGAGATCGGTCTCGATGCGCAGGGGCTCGGTGAATCCCTCCGAAGACCGGATCGTGTCGAAATCCGGCTGGAAACGGCCGAGGGCCTCCCCGGGCCGGCCCTCCATGAGGGCGAGGAATCCAAGCAGCCACGTGCAGCGGCTGCTGATCGGGAAGAGCTCCCTACTCTCGCTGAGCGCTTCCTCGGCCTGCGCGCGTGCCTTCTCCACGCGTCCGGCCAAGGCGTCGATGAGGGCGGAGTCGTAGGTGAAGCTCGGGACGAGATACCGAGCCTCGGCGCGTCGCATCCACTCGCGGCCCTCCTCGAGATACGCCGCCGCCTTCTGGAGATCTCCGACCCGGCACTCGAACTCGCACAGCGGTGCGAGGATGCTCGCGAGTGCCCATTCGTCTCCGCGGCGGAGCGCGAGCTCTCGCGCTTCGTGCGCGTATGCCCGCACGGAGTCGGTCGCTTCACCGACGGCCAGGTAGATGAGCGCCCGGATCAGCGTCGGCAAGGTCGCTAACGGCGGGGGAGGGGTCTCGATCTGCGACTCGACGGCCACGGCCCGGTCGATCAGTTCCCGCCACTCCCTGCGGCCGCGGTAACGAGCGACAACCGCCGCCTCCGCCAGCGCGGGCGCGAGCACCGCGGGATCGCCGGTTCGCTCGGCGAGCTCGACCGCGGCGTTTGCGTGCGGATATGAACTGTCGAAATGGCCCGCCCACCATGCGACCCTGGTCCAGGTGGTCTCGATCCTTGCCTGGAGCCCGACGTCTCCGACGGCCTCCGCGAGTGCCTGCTCCAGCAAAGGCTCATTCACTTCAGGCCGGGTCTCCATGAACTGCGCCAAGCTCCACAACGCTTCTGCGCGGAGCGCGCCCGGCGGCGCCTCGTCGGCAAGTCGTCGCCAGCGGGTCCGAGCGCTTTCAGGATCGCCGGCCACGTATTGATCCTGCGCGAGCGCAAATTCTCTGCGGTTGCGCGCGTCAGCAAGCCCGGGCGGCGTCAATGCGACCGCAAGCTCGAGCAGCTCAGCGGCCGCATCCGGTGCGCCGCGACCACGAGCGCGAAGCGCGGTTTCGTCCAGCAAGTCCGCGACCTCCGCGTCGGGGTTCGAGGCTGCGAGGGCACGATGGCGCGCCTGCTCCTCAGGGTCTTCGCTGACGCCTGCGAGCCTCGCGTGGAGCGCACGGCGCTTCGTCGGTGTCAGCTCCTCGTACAGTGTCGACCCGAGCAACGGATGTTCGAGCTGGACGAGCCGTCCGCGAAGCTCCAACGCGTCGGCATCGAGCGCGGCGGTGAGCCCGCCCTGCGAGCGGCGCGCGGCCCGAAGGGCAGACTCGACTGTCGCGGCCGTCGGACGCGAGAGGGCAAAAGTCGCCAGCACCGCTTCGCGGGCCGCGGCCGGAAGCGCAGCCAGCCGATCCGCAACGAGCTCGCGGAGGCTGCCTGGGATCGGCAGCTCGGCAGCGGTGCTCGGCATCTCGCCGCCGAGGGAGCGGAGGATCTCGAGCGCGAAGAACGGGTTCCCGCCCGTCGTCCGCAGGAGCCTGGCGAGCGCAGGTCTGGGCAAGCTGATACCGAGACGTTCCCGCACGAGATGGTGAAGCGCGCCGAGCGTGAGCGGCGGGACCTCCAGCCGCGTGATCTCCTCCTCAGGGCGAAGCTGCTCGAGCCTAAACGGCGCCTTCGTCCCCTCGCGCCACGTCACGAGCAGGCCGACTCGCTGGTCCTCCAGGCGTCTGAGCACGTAGGCGACCACTCTCGCCGAGGGCGCGTCCAGCCATTGGACGTCGTCGATCCCGATCAAGACGGGCATCGCACGTGTCAGCGTCCGAATCGCTCCGAGCGCCGCAACGGCGGCCTCGCGAGGTTGGACGGGAGCGTTTGGGCGGGTCTCGCGGCGGAGGAGCGCGACCTCGAGCGCATGCTGCTGCGGCGCCGGTAAGGACTCGAGCACCGCGTCGTCGACGTCCGCGAGCAGGTCAATGACTGCGCCGAACGCGAGGCGAGACTCGAGTTCGGCCGGACGGCAGGAAAGGACGTGGTAGGACTGGTTATGCGCCGCGAGGAGCCCTGACCGCCAGAGCGTGGTTTTGCCGATGCCGGCGGCACCCTGTAAGAGGAGAGTGCGCGGGCCGGCGGGTATTCGCGTGACGAAATCACGAATCGTCCCGAGCTCGGACTCTCGTCCGATCACCCTCGACGGCCGTACGTCGAGTATCGACCGCATCTGCCGAGTATCGCGCCCGCGTCCCGGATTGAGAAGAGCGTTTCGGACGAGCTCCACTCAGCTCGATGATTAGCCGTCGGCCGCTAAAGCGATTGGCTCCGTGGTCACCAATACGTGGTTTGCGCACTGACAAGTTCCGCCCACTGAACTGGGCAGTGCACAAGCCGATTTGATGGACCCTGTAACGGAGCCTTTTCAGGAGCGTTAGTCGGGGGCAGCGCTCGGGTCGATCGGTCGCAGTTCGAGCTCGATCTCGTCTCGGATCGGAATGCCGAAGTCACCGACGGTCGAGATCTGGGGGTTGAGGCGCCTGCGCGATTCGTCGACGGCTCCCGCACGGAGCGCGGAGAGGCGGAAGCCGCGGCACCGGCGCCGCAGTCTTGTCCGAACTGCCTGAGGTGAGGAAGCGGCTCGACAGGCTGGAAGCAAGGATGGCGAGCCGCGCACGGTAGTAGACGCTGCTCGGGACATGTCCTACCCTGACCAGCGATGCGTCTCAAAGTCCTCCTGCTCCTGTGCCTGTGCGCCGCCGGTTTCGCAGTTGCGCTCGCGCTCGGAGGTGCGCACGCTGATGGCGTCGCGTCGCCGCAGCGCGCATCTGCATGCAGTTCAGGCTATGTCGCCGCGATCATCGGCGGCGAGCACAAGTGACACCATGCCGGTGAGTTCTGCGCCGTCCAGTACCAAGCGGATTAAGAGCGTTACGGCTTCAGTTGCCTCAACGGGCGCCTACAGTTTTTCGCCGCACAGGCGCGACAGTGTCCAGCACAAGCACGACGACAACATCAACTGTCGCAGACACGTACCGGCCGCTACCACGGACGGAGACTCTCCGCTGCCTCGTGCACGGCGGACTACCGGACAGCGCGTGTACACCGGGAGCCGTGTTCGTCGACGTGACGGCGGCGACTGTGTGCACGCCTGGCTTCTCCGCTTCGGTACGGAACGTCCCCGCGAGCGAAAAACGAGCCGTCTACGCCGAGTACGGCACTAGGAAGCATCGCCGCGGCCAGTACGAGGCCGACCACTTGATCAGTCTCGAACTCGGCGGCTCGAATGCGATCGCGAATCTCTGGCCGGAGGCGGCGCGGCCTCGGCCGGGATTTCACGAAAAGGATTCCTTGGAGAACTCCTTACATGCCGAGGTCTGCGGCGGGTCGATGACGCTTGCAGATGCACAACGAGTTATCGCGACAGACTGGTTGACCGCGTACAAGATGGTTCATCCTTAAAGCTGCCAGACGATGTGTGGCCAGCGGATTCCGTAGCGCACCGACCAACGGTTACGGCAGGCTTCGAGATCATGGTTCCCGAGGCGAAACTGGAGCAGACCAAACATGGGCTCGTCTCGAAGGGCGAGGGATGGTTCGTCCTCAACCTGCGCGACGCCGTCTGGCGTCACGCCGACGGTCGTGGCGCGGTCTGCCTCGCCGCAGATGATTTCGAAGGCGAGCGGCAATTCGAACAGCTCGGCGTCAATCCGTTCGTGCTCGGGCCGGGCGAGCCGATGTCCCTGTACCACTGGGAGGCGGATGAGGAGGGTTTTCTCGTCGTCTCGGGGGAAGCAGTTCTGATCATCGAAGGCGAGGAGCGGCACTTGCGCGCGTGGGACTTCGTGCATTGCCCGCCGAACGCGAGGCACGTGATCGTCGGGGCAGCAAGGGGTCCGTGCCTCGTGATCGCGATCGGCGCACGCGAACGCGACCGCCTCGGCTTCACGGTCGCCGAAGTCGCGAAGCGCCACGGTGCGAGTGTCGAGGAGGACACGACGGATGGTGGGGCCGCGTACGCCCCGATCCCGCGCCGCGAGCCGACCGCATACCGCGAGGGCTGGCTTCCCGAGTGTCGCTCGTCGTTCCCTGAGATCAGCGGCGGACAGTCAGGTGCTTGAGGAAGCCGAGATTGCCGCCTCCGCAGCGGCCGGTGACCCCGTACCGGCCGGGCCTTTTCGTGGCCGGAATTCTCGTCGTGACGCGGAAGGAACCACCGTATTTGACCCTGGCGAGGACGGCGGGCACGCCTGCGAAGTCATGGGTGTGCACGAACGCTCGCGAGAGGATGACGACCATGTTTCCGACCGCACA
>VAXY01000092.1:8007-8481 GCA_005885085.1 Actinomycetota bacterium
GCGATGCGACGAGCCCTGCGACGGACAGGAGCACCCGTTGCACGGGCAAATCATAGTGACGCCGAAGCGGAGGGCCCGTCGCACGGGCCCTCCGCCGCGACTGTCCTAGAACCCGCCGGTGCCGTTCGGCGTGCCGAGGCCGGTCGGGCCGTCGTAGCCGGAGCCGGCGGTGCAGAGGTAGGACGGACTGCAGTTGCCGTTCGAACCGGACGTGATGTCGAACAGGCTCGACGCATGCGCATACGGGTACGAGCCGTATGTGTCGCCAGCCGTGCCGAGTGCGAACACGGCGCCGATCAGCGGGGCAGAGAGGCTCGTGCCGCCGACCTGGAACCAGCCGGACTGGCCCTGGTACCGCGTGGTGTCGTAGACCGACGCACCCGTGCTCGGATTGGCGTCGGCCGAGACGTCCGCGACCGTGCGCCGCGCGCACCCGAAGTCTGTTTGCCACGACGGCTTCGCCTCGTAGGCGCT
>VAXY01000093.1:0-1444 GCA_005885085.1 Actinomycetota bacterium
CCCGCGAGCTGGTCGTCGCCGAGCGACTCAGCCTTCGAGAGGACGCCGAGCGACGACTTCAGCAGCTCGTTCCCGTGATGCTCGAGGAAGACGAGCGTGCTCACACCAACCGCTTCTCCGCGAGGAAGTCCACGATCGCCTGCGCCCCGTTGCCGTCGTCGTCGATCTTGCGCGAGTCGCCGCGCGCGGGCGGGTCGTTGAGCGCGTACACCTCGGTGTGCGACTCGAGCGCGTCGAGCCCGAGGTCGGCGAGCGACACCGTCTCCTGCGGCTTCGACTTCGCGCCCATGATTCCCTTGAGCGACGGGTAGCGCGGCTCGTTGATCGCATCCGAGACGGCGATCACCGCGGGCAACGGCGCCTCGATCACGTCGTAGCCGAACTCCGTCTGCCGCTTGATGCTCAGCCTTCCGTCCGCGTGAGTCAGCTCCGCCGCCTGCGACACGACCGGCAGACGCAGGCGATCCGCGACTGCCGCCGGCAGCACGAACAGCACGAGCTCCGCGGACTCGCGTTCGAGTGCCTTCGCCAGCACGGAGCTCGTTGCGACGAGATCGGCACCGGCCGCCTCGTCGTCACTGACGAGCACGGCGCGGTCCGCGCCCATCGCGAGCGCCTTGCGCAGCGCGTCCTGTGCTTTCGCGGGCCCCATCGAGACGAGGACGATCTCGCCTTCGCCGCCGGCGTCCTTCAGCCGAAGCGCTTCCTCGACCGCGTGTGCATCAAAAGGGTTGAGCGCCCCTTCGCCCGAGCGGTCGAGCCGCTTGGTCTCGGGGTCGATCCGGCGGCTGCCTTCGGGGATTTGCTTGACGCAAACGGCGATCTTCATGCGCCGCGGACTCTACTTAGGCCGAATACCTTGCTAGCGTGCACCACTTCGGAGCGCGCCCGTCCCCCCGCATGAGACGCAACCGGACGACAGCCCGAGGGATTCTCTTCCTCGCCCTGATTCTCGGCGTCGTCGCCGGGACGGCGGGTGCTGCGGTGCCCAAGGTTCCGGACCACATCATCTTTCCCGTCGTCGGGCAGGTGAGCTATATCGACGACTTCGGTGCGCCGCGTCCCGGCGGTCCGCATCAGGGCAACGACCTGATGGCGGCGAAGAAGTCGCCTGCAGTTGCAGCCGAGTCCGGCGCGGTGAAGTACTGGACGACGTCACCCTCGGGCGGCTGCATGCTCTACCTCTACGGCGAGAGCGGCACGATCTACTACTACATCCACCTGAACAACGACCTCACGTCGCGCAACGACAACCGCGGCAAGTGCGTCAGGGGTGTCGCGTACACGGTCAAGAACGGTGCGCGGGTCGCGCCCGGGCAGCAAATCGGCTACGTCGGCAACTCCGGCGACGCCGACGGTGGCATGTCACACCTCCATTTCGAGGTGCACCCGGGCGGGGGGCACGCCGTCAGCCCGTATCCGTATCTGCAGAAGGCATACAGGC
>VAXY01000093.1:1462-8950 GCA_005885085.1 Actinomycetota bacterium
CCGGCACTGTCATCTCGGCAAGCCTGGGCCGGCTCGTCGTCAACGTCGCAACGTCGCAGGCCTGGCCGTCCGGGTTGACGCTCACGAAGCTGAATCGGCAGATCGCGCTCTCGGTCCCCGATACAACGCTCGTGCAGACGCTGGCGCCGATCCTCCGCACGATCGCGAACGTCACGCTCGCGACCAAGGGCGAGAAGGTCGTCGTCTGGACCCAGCCAGCGTCCGCGTCGCTGAAGGCGCAGCGCGCGGATGACGGCGTGCTCAGCTCGGCGTTGATCCAGCTCGGCTAGCCAGGACCCCCACAAGCGCCGTCGTCAATCCCGGCGTGAAGGTGAGCACGCCTGAATCCGCGGCCCGCGGCGGCGGGAAGCGCGAACCGCCGCCCTACCGGCCTCTGAACACCGGCTCGCGCTTCTCGACGAAGGCGGTCAGACCCTCCTTCGCGTCCTCGCTTGAGAAGAGCTGTCCGAACGTGTCGCCTTCGGCCTCGAGGTTTGCCGCGTGGTCGCCGCCGAGCGCGCGGTTCGCCAGCTCCTTCATCAGGCGCAGGGCGACCGGGCTCTTCGAGGCGAGCAGGCGCCTTGTCGAGCACCGGATCATGGACGCCGTTGACCAGCCCGATGCGCAGCGCTTCGTCGGCGTCGACGAGGCGGCCCGTGAAGATCAGCTCCTTCGCGATGCCGAGCCCGCACACGCGTGCGAGCCGCTGCGTGCCGCCCCAGCCGGGAATGATCCCGAGATTGACCTCCGGCTGGCCGAGCTTCGCGGTCGCGGACGCGTAGCGGATGTCGCAGGCGAGCGCGAGCTCGCAGCCACCGCCGAGCGCGAAGCCGTTGACGGCTGCGATCGTCGGCCTCGGCATCGTCTCGAGCAGGCGCCCCGCCTCGTGGCCGAGTGCGCCCCACGCTTTCGCCTGCTCAACGTCGAGGCCGCTCATGTACTTGATGTCGGCGCCGGCGACGAAGGCCTTCTCACCTGCGCCGGTGAGCAGGCGATCGCGCAGCTCCGTCAGCGTCCCGACGTCGAGCGCGTTCATCGCTTCCTGGCGGTCGACGGTGACGATCGCGACCGCACCCTCGCGGTCGACGCGGATCAACTGACGGGAACCTTTCCCTGGAGGAACTCGACGATCTCGCTCGTGGCGGCGCCGGGTCCGAAGACCTCGGCCACGCCCAGCTGCTTCAGCTCGTCGGAGTCCTCGCGCGGAATCGTGCCACCGACCACGACGAGCACGTCGTCGGCGCCGTTCTCCTTCAAGCCCTCGAGGATGCGCGGCACGAGCGTCATGTGCGCCCCGGAGAGGATCGAGATGCCGACGGCGTCGGCGTCCTCCTGGATCGCCGTCTCGACGATCTGCTCCGGTGTCTGGTGCAGCCCCGTGTAGATGACCTCCATGCCGGCGTCCCGAAGCGCGCGCGCGATGATCTTCGCACCGCGATCGTGGCCGTCGAGGCCCGGCTTGGCGATCACGACCCTGATCTTCCGCGCCATCATCCGCCGAGTCTACGGCCGGATGCGCTGGAACGTCAGCGTCCAGGCAGAGCGCTGATCGAGCATCCCGGCCTCGCGCGGCCCGTAGTTCGTGTGGCGGGAAGCGATCACCCTGACCGTGAAACGCGTGATGCGGCTGCTGACGAGCGCGGCGACGGAAATGCGCTTCGGACCAGGCACGGGCCCGAGCGGAGCAGCGACCACCTCGTCGGGCTCCTGTGGGCACTCGATCCGACGCAGCCGGAGACGCAGCGGTCGAAGCGAGATCGATCCCTTCTTCATGCTCAGAAGCGTCGTGCGTGCGTCGCTGAACGTCCGCGTCGTCACGTCACAGGGCTGCGGCGTATGCGTCCCCGTCGGCCCGCACACGCGATTGAGCGTGTTCGGCCCCCTGAGCCGAACGGTGCCCGCGACCGCGCGCGCCTCGACGGTCAGGACGCGGCCCGCGGCGACCCTGACCACCGTCGCCCGGCTCGACCGGAACCGGGCAGTCCGGACGCCTTCCGAGCGCACCGACGTCTCGCAACCGCCTGACGCCACGGGCGCGGTCGTGTGATCCCAGCTTGCCGTCGCAGTGCCCGAGATCGTGAGGCGAAAGAGCGCCGGCCCAGGTGTCGCCGTCGCGCTCGCGGCCACGCAAAACAGGTCCCCTGTCAGCACTAGAAGACCGGCGTTTCCCGCCAGACTCCCCAGACCCCACGAAGCGCGTCGCACATTTCCCCCATCGTCACGTAGACCTTGGAAGCCTCGACGATCGGATGCATCAGGTTCCGGCCGTCGTGGGCTGCATCCTCCTTCAGTCGTGCCAGCGCCGACTCTACCGCGGCAGAATCGCGGCGACTACGCAGCGCCTGCACCCGGCCGATCTGCTTCTCCTCGAGCGCCGGGTCGATGCGGAGAAGCTCGAGCGGCTCCTCGTCCTCGTGCTGGTAGCGGTTGACGCCGACGACGATCCGCTGCCGCTGCTCGACCTCGTGCTGGTAGCGGAACGACGCGTCGGCGATCTCGCGCTGGAAGAAGTTCTCCTTGATCGCCGCGACGACGCCGCCGAGCTTGCGGATGCGGTCGAAGTAGTCGTACGCCTCCGCCTCGAGACGGCTCGTCAGTTCCTCCACGTAGTACGAGCCGCCGAGCGGATCGATCGTGTTCACGACCCCCGTCTCGTGCGCGATCACCTGCTGCGTCCGGAGCGCCAGGCGCACGGCGTTCTCGGTCGGGAGCGCGAGCGCCTCGTCGAACGAGTTCGTGTGCAGCGACTGCGTGCCGCCGAGCACGGCGGCGAGTGCCTCGAGCGCGGTGCGGATGATGTTCACCTCGGGCTGCTGCGCCGTCAGCGACACGCCGGCGGTCTGCGTGTGGAAGCGCATCAGCCAGGAGCGCGGATTGCGGGCGCCGTAGCGCTCGCGCAGCTCGTGGGCCCAGATCCGGCGCGCCGCGCGGTACTTCGCGATCTCCTCGAAGAAGTCCAGGTGCGCGTTGAAGAAAAACGACAGGCGGGGCGCGAAGTCGTCGACCTCGAGGCCCCGCTCGACCGCCGCCTCGATGTAGGCAAAGCCGTCGGCGAGGGTGAACGCAAGCTCCTGAGCCGCCGTCGACCCCGCTTCGCGGATGTGGTAGCCGGAGATCGAGATCGGATGCCACAGCGGCATCTCCGCCGCACAGAACTCGATCATGTCGATCACAAGCCGCATCGACGGCTCGGGCGGGAAGATCCATTCCTTCTGCGCGATGTACTCCTTGAGGATGTCCGTCTGGATCGTCCCGCGTAGCTGCGCCCGCGGGACGCCCTGCTCCTCGCCGACGCACAGGTAGAAGGCGAGCAGCATCGCCGCGGCGGAGTTGATCGTCATCGACGTCGACACCCCGTCGAGGGGGATGCCGGCGAAGAGCGTCTCCATGTCGTCGAGCGAGTCGATCGCGACGCCCTCACGCCCGACCTCGCCGAGTGAGCGCGCGTGATCGGAGTCGTAGCCCATCAACGTCGGCATGTCGAAGGCCGTCGACAGGCCCGTCTGCCCGTGGTCGAGCAGGTACCGGAAGCGTGCGTTCGTCTCCTCGGCCGTGCCGAAGCCGGCGAACTGCCGCATCGTCCAGAGCTTGCCGCGGTACATCGAGGGGTAGACCCCGCGCGTGAACGGATAGACCCCGGGGTAGCCGAGGTCGCGGTCGTAGTCGATCTCGACGTTGTCCGGCGTGTAGAGCGGCTCGTTATCGAGCCCTGAGATGGTCGTGAAGAGCTCGCCCTCGCGCTCGGGCTTCGCGTCGTAGAGCTCGCGCTTCCACTCCGCCGTCCCGTCGGGGCGGGCGCGCGGGTCCTCTGTCGTGGCCATCCCACGCCGATTCTACGGGCGGGTTTCGGCCTCCTGCCGTCCGGCTTCCCTGCCGATAGTTGCTCTCGTGCGCACGCTCGTTGCAGTTGTCATTTGTGGCCTCGTCATCCTGCCCGCCGGGGCGTCCGCGTCGTCGTCTCCCCCGGGGCTGGTCCGGACGGCGTCGCGTCTGTCCGGGCTGCCGGCGCGTTGGCCGGTGCAGACCGCCACCGTGCCCGCACCCCGGTACGGCACGCTCCTCGCGCGCGCGTGGAGTCGCGACTATCCATCGTCGGTTCGTCGCGCCGACGCAAGCGCCTACGCGCTGCTCGGTCTAACGACGCGGAGCGTGAGCACGCCGTCGCCCCGAGCCTGGTACGACGTCTCGGCGCATCGACTCTTCCTGCAGCGCAGGCCGGCCGCAACGCGCACCGCCGTCGTCAACGAAGTCGTGCGCGCGCTGGTCGACCAGAACTACGAGCTGCGCCGCCTCGTCGGCCTACGGGCGCGCGATCGTGACCGTTGGCTCGCGGCGCGCGGCATCGTCGACGGAACGGCGGCGCTCTCCTCCGGGCTCCGCGCCAATGCTTCGCACGGGACTCCACTCGACCGCTTCTCGCAGCTGGAAGCGTCGGTCGGGCCCGGCCCCGGGCGGGCGTTTGCGTCCGAGCTTCGCTACCTCGGGGGAAACGCAGCCGTTGCGAGCGCGCTGCGGACGTTCCCTCAGACGACCGAGCAGCTGCTGCACATCGACAAGTTCCTCGAGCACGAGCGCGCGCTGCCCGTGCAGCTGCCCGAGCACGCAGCGGCTGCGCTTTTGCTGTCCTCCGAGACGTTCGGCGAGCTCGACGTGCGGGACCTGTTGCAGGCGTTTCATGTCACAGGCCGGGCAAATGTCGCCGCCGGCTGGGGCGGCGGGCGGCTCGCGCTCTACGGGTCAGGCGGAGCGCACGTCGCAGCGATCGTTCTTCGCTGGGACTCGCCGGAGGACGCGCTCGAATGGCAGGCGGCCGTGCCCCAATACGTCGCCGCCGCGTTCCCCGCAGCGGTCGCGCATACCTGCCCGCCGCTCGACCGCTGCTGGTCCTCGGGCTCGAACGAGCTCGCCGCGGGCGTCTTCGGCACGACGAGCGTCCTGGCGAGCGGACCTGAGTCCGACGCGGTCGCCGCGGCTCTGCTGACCGCGATCTAACCCTCAACCGAAGCCTTAGGGTCAGCCCGCCAGTCGCCGCTCAAGACGACCCGATCCGCCAGGGCCACGAACAACCGTACCCCGGAGGGGTGATTTCACAGCAGGTTTTACGCCTTTCGAGGCTACAAATGCTCGGAGACCTGCGGGCCGACGCCGATTCCTAGCACTGGAGCCACACGCCCTCGCGTGTGGATGGAGATCACAAATGGCGAGCTTTCCGGACCTGCGGCCTGGTCCGCGCTCGGCGAAAGCCGGGAGCGGGGCAGTGCCGTGGCGCCGATCGCCGATCCTCCTCGCGGTCTCCGCCGCGCTCCTGCTCACCGCCTTCTTCGCCGTCTCCGAGCTCGCCACTCTCCGCGGCGCGAAGGCACACGACGCATCGGCTTACCTGACGAGGGAGCTGGGCTCGCCGCTGAGCTCGGCGTCCCTCGTCAGGACGCCGGCGCGCATCCATCCCGCCCTGGGCGGGAAGCTCGAGATCCGCGGAGGCGGGCTGAAGGTCACCTCGGGCCGGGACACGCTCTCGCTCCGTTTCGCCGGCGACGCACCCTGGCGTGAGTACGCGAACGGCGTCGGTCGCAAGACCGCATTCGGCCAGGAGACGATCGCCTTCGGCGTCAATCGCGTGGAGCAGTCGCTGCTCGTCGATCGGAGTCAGGGAACGAAGGTCTGGCGCTGGCAGCTCGCGAGCAACCTGCATCCGCGCATCGCCGGCGACGGCTCGGTGCGCTTCGCCGATTCGCCGCTGAGCATCCTCCCCGTCGCGGTCCTCGACCGCGAGGGCCACGACGTCACCCCGGCCGGCCTGCACTGGTCGCTTCGGCGCGGCACGCTCGAGCTGCGCCTCGACGACTCGCGGCTGCCTGCTCCTTATGTGATCGACCCTGTTGCACTTGTAGGTGCCTGCGGCCCCGGCACCGGCGACTTCGCGGGCTGCTCGGTTCATGTCGTCTCGAACAAGCTGAACTTCACCGGCAGCGCGCTGGTGCGGCCCTCGTCGGTGAGCACCGGCGACCTGATGGTGGCGCAGATCACGCTCCGCAACAACGACGCCATCATCGTCCCGCCGGCCGGCTGGACCGCGATTGGAAACCTGCGCACGTCCGGCCTGACGTTGGAACAGCAGCTCTACTACAAGTTCGCCACGGTCGGCGACATCGCGGGCACGACATACAGCTGGTCGTGGACGACCTCGGCGGACGCGAGCGGCGCGATCATGGCCTACTCGGGCGTGGACGCCACCAATCCGTTCGACGTCACACCGACCGACAATGCCAACGCCGGAAGCACGGCGACCGCGACCGGACTGACCACGACCCAGAACAGCGACATGGTCGTCGCCTTCTACGGCGCGCAGGGCAACGTCACCGAGACTCAGGACGCGAGCCAGAGCCTGACCCAGGAGTACACCGCCTTGTCGGGAAGCATGCCCGCCAGCCGCGCGCGCATCACCGGCGCGGACGGGGTCCAGGCAACGCCGGGTGCGACGGGCAACAAGACCGCCACGGTCTCGGCGAGCGCACAGTGGGTCGCCCATCTCGTCGCGCTCGCACCGACGACCTCGAGCGACGGATCGGGGACGATGACGAGCTCGATCAGCAACGTCTCGGCGTCGCAGACAGGCCGCACGATCACCTTCACCTACACGGCCGCGGCCGGCGGCATGTTGAACGGCAGCGTCAGCGTCACGGTTCCGGGTGTACTGGGCGGTTGGAGCGCTCCGTCGACGACCGGCTCGAACGCCGGCTTCACGACCGCGAGCACCGGCAGCGTCGCCGTCGCCGGCCAGACGATCACCGTCTCGAACGTCACGCTCGCCGGCGGCGCGTCCATGACTATCACCTATGGGTCAACCGGAAGCGGCGGCCCAGGTGCGACAGCGACGGCGACCACCGGCGCGCAGGCGTGGCAGGCCGCACAGAAATCGCATAGCGGTACGCCGCTGACCAACCTTGGGTCGTCGCCGACCATCACGGTCTACGCGGCCGACGGCACGGGCACGCTGACGAGCAACACGAGCGCGGTGTCGGCGTCGCAGACCGGGAAGACGATCACCTTCACCTACACCGCGGCGGCCGGCGGCATCTCCGGCGGCCGCATCACGATCGACGTCGCGCCCAGCTGGACCGCGCCCTCGGTCACTTCCTCGAACAACGGTTACACGACAGCGAGCACCGGCAGCGTCTCCGTCTCGAGCCAGAAGATCACCGTCGACAACATCACACTCGCGGGCGCCAGCAGTATGACCGTCACCTACGGCGACACCAGCGGCGGCGGAGGCGGAGCCACCGTCCCATCGTCGACCGGAGGCGTCGTCTGGCAAGGACAGGAACGCTCCACCGGCGGCGGTGCGCTCGCCAACATCACCTCCCCCACCATCACCGTGTACGCGGCCGACGGCACGGGGACGATGTCGGCCGGCACGAGCAACGTCTCCGCGACCCAGACCGGTCGCACGATCACTTTCACCTACACGGCGGCGACGGGCGGGATCTC
>VAXY01000094.1 GCA_005885085.1 Actinomycetota bacterium
GGAGGCGGACGTGCACATCCTCGGACCGGTAGCGTCGATGGGTCAGCGGGTGCTGCAGCCGATCGTGAACCAGCAGGTCTCACATGTTCTGTCCGCGCTGGACAAACAGGTGCAGGAGACGAAAGCGGGTGGCGAAGTCGAGTACGATGGCGGGCAGCCGGCTGAAGGGCCGGCCGACCCGGTGGGTTCGAGCGGCGCCGAGGAAGGGCTGAACCCATTGGCGCCCGAGTCGTACGACCCGCAGCCCGAAGGGCCGACGACGTCGACCGAAGACGCGTAGCTCGCAGCGTCGATCCCAATCAGCTGGCTCGTTTCAGCCGCTGCGGCTGCTACGACGGCGGCGGACTCGACATTCATCCCGACTCGACCGACTGGCCGAACTAGCTACGGAGCGCCGAATAGGATCGCGTTGATGGCGCGGTCCTTCCGCATCGGCGTGATGCAGCTCACCATGGAGCCGCTCGACGAGATGCTCGAGTCGGCCCGGGCGATGGATCGCGCCGGCATGGACACGATCTGGCTCGCCGAGGCCTACCCGTGGTGGCGCAAGCACGGGATGGAGGCGCGCTCGTCGACGGTGACGTCGGCGCTGATCGCCCGGGAGACGGAGCGCCTCACGGTCGGCTGGGGGATCATCTCGCCGTTCACCCGCCATCCCGTTCAGGTGGCGATGGACGCCCGAGTCGTCCAGGAAGCGGCCGGACGGGGCCGGTTCCTGCTCGGATTCGGCACCTCGAAGATCTTCCTCAACAACGCGCGACTGAACGGCAAGCGCACGCTCGGCCCGATGCGCGAGGCCGTCGAGATCGTCCGCGGCGTGCTCGCGGGCGGGCCGTTCGAGTACGAGGGCCAGACCTTCAGCGCCTCTGTCCCCGCGTTACAGGACGCCGCCGAGTCGCCGCGCGACGTGCCGCCACTCTACGTCGCTGCGACCGCGCCGAAGATGCAGGCGCTCGCCGGCGAGATCGCGGACGGGTGCCTAACGCCGTCGATCACGACCCCGGCGTTCGTCCGCTACACGCGCGAGAACGTCGACGCCGACATCGACATCGGCTGCACGATCGTCGCATCGATTCACGAGTCCGACCGCGACGCCGGCCGTGACGGTGCCCGCGAGATCGCCGGCATGTACCTCGCGAACAAGGTGCAGAACATCAAGGGCGCCGCCGACACGCTGCTCGACCTCGCCGGCCTGACGCAGGACGAGATCCGGCCGGTGGCCGAGGCGATGGAGCAAGGTGGACGTCTCGCCGCGAAGGCGAAGGTGACGGACGAGCTCCTCGACAAGTGCAAGCCGATCGCGGGGACCCCCGCTGACTGCATCGCGGCGATCGAGGAATACCGCGAGGCAGGGTGCACGCACGTGATGCTCGAGCTCTGGGGCGACCGGAGGCAGGAGCAGATCGAGCTCTTCGGCCGGGAGGTGCTGCCGCATTTCCGTTGAGGTAAACGCCGACCGGCTCGTGCGGCTCGCAGTCGACCTCGTCTCGGTGCCGAGCCCGACCGGCGACGAGCAGGCGATGGGGGAGCGTGTGAGGGACGAGCTCGAGGACATGGGACTGCAGGTGCAATGGCAGGAGGTCGAGGCCGGCCGTCCCAACGTCGTCGGCCTCTGGGAAGGTGCCGGCGGCGGCAAGTCTCTGATGTTCAACGGTCACATGGACACGTCGTACTCCGGACGCGAGCCGTGGCTGGCCGGGATTCGCGGTTTCCAGCCGGATGGTTTCGTGCAGGACGGCCGCGTCTACGGGCTCGGCATCTCGAACATGAAGGGCGCACTGGCCTGCTACCTGGAGGCGGTACGCGCGTTGCGGGACGCCGGCGTGGGGCTGCGCGGCGACCTCATGATCGCGTGCGTCGCGGGTGAGATCGAGAAGACGCAGTGGCACCCGGACTTCGTCGGGGGCGAGTACCGCGGCTACGCGTCGGGGTCGCGGTTCCTGACGTCCCACGGAGCCGTCACCGACATGTGCGTGCTGGGCGAGCCGACGGAGCAGAAGGTCGTGCTCGGCCACTACGGGTCGCTCTGGCTCCGCATCTCGACGAGCGGGCCGTTCATCCACACGGCCTTCAGCGAAGGGAAGCGCGACACGACGTCGATCGTGCGGATGCGCGACGTGCTGGACGCGGTGCTCCAGTTCGCCCCTGAGTGGGAGGAGCGGACCTCATACCGGGGCAAGCGTGGGATCGTGAACGTCGGTGCGATCAGCGGCGGCTTCGCGTGGCGCGTGTCGCGGACACCTCACCGGACCGACCTCTTCGTCGACTTCCGCGTCCCGCCGACGATGCCGATGGCGGAAGCACGCGCAGCGCTCGGCGACTTCGTCCGGGGCCTGCGCGAGCGCTTTCCGGAGCACGGGATCGAATCCGAGGCCTACGTGACCGCCCCGGGCTCCGAGATCGCCGAGGAGCACCCGCTCGTCGCGGCGATCGACGAGGCCCACGAGGAGGTCTTCGGGCAGAAGCCCGAGCGGGACACCGTCCGCTGGTTCTCGGACGCCTCGACGCTGACGCGCTACGGGATCGACAGCGTCAACTACGGCACCTCCAGCGGCCTGCCCGATCCCGAACTGGGCGAGAACCTCGACATCGACGGGCTCGTCAAGATCGCGACCGTGTACACCGGCGTCGCCCAGCGGATCTGCGAGGTCGCATGAAGAGCCTCGACATCTACCTGCCGTCGTACGAGTTCCGTTCGCGCCACGAGGTCAGAGTCGATGCGGATGCCGCACGGGCGGACCGCGCTCTGCGCGAAGTGACGTTCAAGGAGGTCCCGCTCGTGCGTGCTCTGTTGTTCGCGCGCGGGCTCGGACTAAGCGGTGGCACGGACAGAGTGCTATCGACAATGGTTCCCCGCGCCTCGGTCTTGGAGCACGTGCCCGGCGAAGGCATCGTCCTCTCGCTGACGGGCCGGTTCTGGCGGCTTCGGGGGCGAGGGCGGGACACCCCGGCGACCGCGGTGGTCGACTTCCGCGCACGGCAAGGCTTGCTGTCGACCGAGACGCGCGTGCATGTGCTTGATCCGGCCTCCCGCCGGAAATTCAGCCGCTACTGGCGCGTCGTTCGCCCGTTCAGCGGGCTCACCCGACTTCTGATCCTGCGAGCCGCGAAGCGGCGCGCCGAGGGGTCCGCGTGACGGGTCCGGGACTCGAAGGCCGAGGTCTGACCTCTTCCGGGGTCAGACCTCGGCTGTCGGATCCTTACGTCCTGCCCGAGGGCCTGCCCGTGCCGCCGGACGACGGCGCCGCCGACCACCTGAACGGAGCAGAGTTGCCGGACCTGGTGCTGCCGTCGTCGCAGGGCGGCGTCAACGTCCGCGACTTCGAGGTGCTCTACGTCTATCCGCGCACCGGCCGCCCCGACCGGCCGCTGCTGTCCGGCTGGGACGAGATTCCCGGTGCCCGCGGCTGCACCCCTCAGTCCTGCGCCTTTCGCGACCGCAACGCGGAACTGGCTGCGCTCGGCGCGCATGTCGCCGGCCTGAGCGCGCAGAGCCTCGACGACCAGCTCGAGTTCGCGCGACGCAACAAGATGCCGTTCCCCGTCATCAGCGACGAGTGGCTGGACCTCGCCCGCGATCCGGGGTTGCCGACGTTCGACGTCGAGGGGCTGACGTTGTACAAGCGGCTGGCGTTGATCGCCGAGCGCGGGCGGATCGTCAAGGTCTTCTATCCCGTCTTTCCGCCTGACCGGAACGCACAGGACGTCGTCGACTGGCTGGCGGGGCGCCGGTGAAGCTCGTCACTTTCGACGACGGGCGCGTGGGGGAGGTGCGCGACGAGACGGTCACGGAGCTCGACGTCCCGACGATGCGCGAATACTTCGAGCACGGCGGTGCGAGCCCGACCGGACGCGAGCTTCCCCTCGAAGACGTGCGGCTGCGCGCGCCGATCATCCCGAAGAAGTTCATCCACACGGCCGGCAACTTCGGCGAGCACGAGGAGGAGTCCAGGCGCGTCGGCTGGTCGCACGAGATCGCGCCCTGGATCGTCTTCTTCCAGAACGTCGACGCGATCGTCGGGCCGGACGAGCCAGTCGTCTATCCCGAGCACCTGACCGAGGAGCTCGACTACGAGCTCGAGCTCGCGGTCGTTGTTTCCAAGGCGGGGAAGTGGTTCGGCCCCGAGGACGCGGCCGAGTACATCGGCGGGTACGTGATCTTCAACGACATCACGGCCCGGGACATCCAGCGGCGCGAGATGCGTTCGGGCGTCTTCTCGTTCTGCAAGGGAATCGACACCTTCTGCCCGCTCGGCCCGTGGATCGTCAGCCAGGACGAGATCGGCGACCCGCACGACCTGAAGATGGAGCTCCGGGTCAACGGGGAGCGCCGGCAGGCGTCCTACAGCGGCAACATGTCGGTGACGATTCCCGAGATTCTTTCCCACTATTCGGCGCTCGGGTATTCGGCGGGCGACGTCGTCTCGACCGGGACGGTCAGCGGTGTCGCGGGCTTCAGCGAGGACGCAGCCTCGCTCTACCTCAAGCCGGGCGACGTGATCGAGGCCGAGATCGAGAAGATCGGCGTGCTGCGGAATCCCGTCGTCTCCTGGCAGGAGGCGCATGGAGCGCCGGCGCCGGAACGCGTCCGCTCGTGAGCTGGCCTAGCGACGACACGAAACTCGAGCGCGTGCGCACGCTGATGGCCGAGCAGGAGTTCGACGCGCTCGTCGTGCGGGCTCCCGACAACGTCCTCTACCTGACGAACTTCTGGGGCATGAAGGGCTTCGACGCGGCGGTGTTCCCGCGCGAAGGCGATCCGGTCCTGATCACGATCGAGCCCTCCGCGCATGATGCGGCAGAGACGGCGTGGACGAAGGACGTTCGGCTCGTGCCGGGCTACGACGCCGCCGACCCGCGACCGCCCGCGGTACGTGCGCTCGAGGTCGCGCGCCGGGCGGCGGACCAGTTCGAGCGCGTCGGCCTCGAGCTGAGCCTCGGCACGCAGGCGACGGACCGGATGGTGGGCGAGCCGACGACGTACACGAAAGCCTGGTTCGACGCCTTTCCGGGAGCGGCCGACGCGACGCCGCTGCTGAACCAGGCGCGGGCAATCAAGACCGACCAGGAGATCGCGCGCATGCGGCTCGCAAATGAGATCGCCGCGGGGGCGATGGGGCACGTCGCGCGCGAGCTGAAGCCGGGGATGAAGGAGAGCGAGGCCGCGGCGCTCTGGCAGGGCTTCGTGCACGGCGAGGGCACGGGCTGGAAAGGGCAGGTCGAGCTCGCACTCGGCTTCTCGCTCGTCTGGTCGGGCCCAGGCATCCGCACCTTCACGGCGACCGGTCACCGGCCGGTGCAGGAGCACGAGCCGACACTCTTCGAGATCTGGGTCTGCGCGGATGGCTACTGGTGCGACCACACGAAGAACGTCTGCCCGGGCACGCTCGAGCCACGCTACGACGAGTTGCTCGACGCGCTCCTCGGCGTCTACCGGCACGCACTCGACCACTGCCGTCCCGGAGCGAGCCTCGCCGAGCTCGACCGCCTGATCCGAGCCGGCATCGCGGCGGCGGGGTTTCCGGAGCAGCCGACGCATCCGATCGCCCACGGTGTCGGTGCGCGGGCGCACGAGCCGCCGTACGCGCACCAGGCCGGAGGGGGCACGGTCGAGGAGGGCATGGTGCTCGCGATCGAACCCGGCGCGTACTGGGACGGCGGTGGCGGCCTCCGCGTCGAGGACAACTTCCTCGTCACTGCGGGCGGGGTAGAGAAGTTGTCGAGCTACCCGGACGACTTCCGTCAGTGAACGTACGAGAGATCGCGCCGGGACTGCATTACTGGACGGCGGCGCATCCCGCGTGGAACAACGCGCCGGACTGGCCGGAACAGGTCGGCTGCGTCTGCTACGAGACGGGGAGGGTGGCGGTCCTGATCGACCCGCTCGTGCCTGAAGCCGAACAGGATGTGGTGTATGCGACCTTCGACGCTTGGGTCGAGCGCTGCGGAGGCGCGGCCGTTTTGCTCACGGCGCCGTGGCATCAACGCAGCGCTGCCGTGGTCGCGGAACGCTACGACGTCATTGTGTGGGCGCATGAGACAGCGGGTCCGCGGTTGTCGTTCGCGACACAGTCCGGTCCGCTTCCCGAGGGCGTCGAGCATTTCGTTCCCGCCGGCACGGCGGCAGAAGGCCAGGTCGCCTTCTACCTGCAACCGCCGCGTGCGCTGGTCGTGGCCGAGTTCTTCATGGGCGTCAACGGCAGGCTTCAGCTGCTCCCGTCACCGGCAGAGCGCGATTTGCATGCGTTTCGCACGTCGCTGCTGGCCCTCCTTGAACTCCCGATCGATCACGTGCTCGTCGCACACGGCGAGCCGGTGTTGCGCGACGGACACGAGCGCATCGCCGAGACCGGCGAGCTGAACGAGCCGTACGCATTCGACGCCCGTGTCGGCTTCTACGACACGACGCTCCGCGACGGCGAGCAGACGGTCGGCGTCGTCCTGACGCCAGAGGACAAGCTCGAGCTCGCGCGCGGTCTCGACGAGCTCGGCATCGAGCGGATCGAGGCCGGCTTCCCGCGCGTGTCGGCGGACGATCGGCGCGCGGTCGAGCTGATCAGGGACGCCGGCCTGCGGGCCGAGGTCTGGGGCTTCTCCCGCGCCGTCGACGCGGACGTGAAGGCGCTCGTCGAGCTCGGCGTCGGCGCGAGCGTGATCGAGTCGCCGATCTCCGACCTCAAGCTCGACGCGCTCGGCGTCGACCGCGAGGCGATGCTCGAGCGCATCGTTTACGCGATCTCGTACGCGGTCGATCAGGGCATCACCGTCGCGTTCTTCGGCGTCGACGGCACGCGCGCGGATCTGTCGTACTTCGAGACGGTGTACAAAACGGCCGTCGAGGCGGGCGCACACGAGGTCGTGGTCGTCGACACGATCGGGATCGCGACGCCGGAGGCAGTTGCGGATCTC
>VAXY01000105.1 GCA_005885085.1 Actinomycetota bacterium
GCAGGGTCGATGGACAGGCGATGGCCACCGCAATGGGCTATCGCGCTGAGAGCGCGGTCGGTGTCTTCGGCGTCACGACGGTCGCGTCTGCCCGGCGGCGCGGCTACGGAGCCGCGCTGACGCGTGCGGCGATGCTGACCGAGACAGGTCTGCCGGCGATCCTCGCGCCCAGCAAGGAAGGCGAAGGCGTGTACGCGCGACTCGGTTTCGAGCACGTCGGTGAGCTGAGCATCTGGATCAGGGAACGCCCGGCCCCGTGACGCGGCGGTCGCCGTGGGGTGTTTTCACGAACACCTGCCAGTTGTAGAGCGCGTAGAACATCGCTCGCTCGGCGCGCATTGTCCGTGCGTACCTGAGCACGGCGTCGACGTATGCGTGCGACGGGTTGTACGCGTGGAGGGCGCGACGGATGTGGCTGGGCGCTCCGGAGGCATGGAGGTAGTTCGCCGCTCCGAGGATCGCGTCGCGCGCGTCGTGCACGTCGCCCCCGAGTCCGTAGCGGCGCCAGGTCGCCGGCATGAACTGCATCGGTCCCTGGGCACCCGCGGCGCTCGCGCTCCGCAGCTTTCCGAACTTCGACTCGACGAAGTTGACGGCGGCGAGCACGTCCCACGGGACGCGGAAGCGTCGCTCCGCCTCGCGGTAGTCGGCGAGGAGCGCTGTGGCCGGTGCTGCCGGGCCGACCTTGATCGCGACAGACGGCAGCGGCGGTGTCAGTCGATACAGCTCGTGGTGTGCACGCAACAGGTTGCGGCTGATCCCACGTAACCCAGGCGCCAGCAGCGGCAATGTCCTCCGCGCCAGGTTCTCGTCCCGGCCGAGCAACCGATAAGTGCGCTGCTGGTACAGGGCATAGAGAACGACATCGCGAGGGGGAGCCGCCGTCTTCGGCGTCCAGCGCGTGATCGCCGCGCGCAGTTCTGTGCTCGTCGCCGAAAGCGCCTGCGCGAGCGCGGCGGGATCGCGTGGGATCGGTGCCTGAGGGGCCGGCGGCACAAACGCGAACACTCCGACAAGTAGAGAAGCCCGCGCGAGGCGCGGGCTTCTCCGTAGCAGGCCCGTAAGCCGGATTCTGTTTTCGGTGACCATCCCTCTGTGCAGCAACCCGGTCCCTCGGCGGGCCGCCTGATGACGGGACCTGTTTGCCTTGCACCGGACGGGGTTTGGCTAGCCGCCGTGTCGCCACGACGCTGGTGGGCTCTTACCCCACCCTTTCACCCTTGCCTCGGCGTCTCCGGAGAGAAGCTCGCCGGTCGGCGGTCTCCTTTCTGTGCCACTTTCCGTCGGCTTTCGCCGCCTGGGTCGCCCCAGCGTCCTGCCCTACGGTGTCCGGACTTTCCTCGAGCCCTGAGGGCCCGCGGTCACCCGGCCTGCGAGTCGAATTGTAGCTGTGCTTGTCCTCCGCCGAGCTCCCCGCGCAGGCTCGAGTTGCACTCGGGGCACGTGACCATGCCGCCGGCGTGCAGGACGAACTCGCCGCAGACGAGGCACTCGAGGCTCGCGCCCCGGAGCAACGCCTGCAGTTCTTGCTCGAGCGTGCGATGGAGTGGCGCGACGGCGGTCACAGCTCTCTGAACACCCCCGTCACGCGGCCGAGGATCTGGACATGCTGTGCGTAGATCGGTTCGAGCGCGTCGTTCTCCGGCTGGAGGCGCACGCGTCCGTTCTCACGGAAGAAGCGCTTCACGGTCGCCTCGTCGGCCGACTCGTCGTCGCCCGCAAGCGCTACGACGATCTCGCCGTTGCGCGCGTCTTGGCGGCGCTGCACGACGACGATGTCGCCGTCAAGGATGCCGGCGTTCACCATCGAGTCGCCCTTGACGCGAAGCAGGAAGTCACCGCGGAGCGTCTCCGGCACGGCGAGGTGGTCCTCGATGTTCTGGTCGGCCAGCAGCGGCCCGCCGGCCGCGATCTGGCCGACGAGCGGTAGCCGGGCGATCGTCGCCGCCGGCGCCGCTTCGCGCTCGCGGCCGACGAGCTCGAGTGCGCGCGGCTTCGTGGGATCGCGCCTGAGCAGACCGGCACGTTCGAGATTCGCGAGGTGCGCGTGCACGGTCGAGGGCGATGCGAGGCCCACGGCTTC
The DNA here is from genome assembly GCA_005885085.1 of Actinomycetota bacterium. Lineage (GTDB taxonomy): Bacteria > Actinomycetota > Thermoleophilia > Gaiellales > Gaiellaceae > 3-1-20CM-4-69-9. The sequence goes on from VAXY01000105.1 coordinate 2,084, forward strand.
GCCGATCTCCCGCACGGTCGGGGGGTAGCCGTGTTGGTCGACGTAGTCGACCAGAAAGTCCCAGATCTCCTGTTGCCGTCCCGTCAGCATCTCCGCCTCCAGGGTTGGATGTCGGGCGAACGTGTGTTCGCCATCAAAGGTAGAGATTCCTTCGGACGGCGTCAAGCCCGTAATGGACGGCGAACCGGAAAGAACGCCAAGGCCCTGGTCTGACCCCTGACGTGACTCGTAGGAACAAGTGCGCTGGAGAGGACTTGAACCTCCACGGCCTTTTAAGGCCACTAGGCCCTCAACCTAGCGCGTCTACCAATTCCGCCACCAGCGCCCGAGGGACCGCAAGTGTAGCCGCAGGGACGGGCTTTGCCCGGCCCTGCTGACCGGCGCCCTCCGCTAGCGAGTCGCCGCGAAATCATCATGCGAGCGACGCGAGCGCTTTTCGCGACGGGCTAGCGCGTCTACCCCGCGGCCGAGACTAAAGTCCGCCTCCCGTGCGCGACCTCTGTGCAGCCGCCGTCGATGCCGCGACAAGCGCCGGTGCCGAGTACGCAGACGCCCGAGTCGTCCTCAAGCGCAACCAGCTCGTCGCGACGAAGAACGGTCGCGTCGACCGCATGATGGATGCGGAGAGCGAGGGGATCGGTGTTCGCGTGCTCGTCAACGGCGCGTGGGGGTTCGCAGGCGACCGGCGGCTGACGGCCGAGGGCGCACGCGAGGCCGCCGTCCGCGCCTGTACGTTCGCCCGAGCGGCGGCGGGCAAGCACTCACGCGCGCTGACCACGATCGAGCCGCAGAGCGGCCGGCACCAAAGCCCGGTCGAGCGGGATCCGTTCGCCGTCTCCCTCGCCGACAAGGTCGACCTCTGCCTCCGCGCCGACGAGGCGCTCGCCGGCACCGATGTGATCGTGCGCCAAGCGATGGTGCGCGCGCAGCGCGAGCACAAGCTGCTGCTCTCGTCGGAAGGAACCGAGGTCGAGCAGGTACTCACCGAGTGCGGCGCCGGGATCGACTGCGCAGCCGCGCGCAACGGCATGTTCCAGATGCGCAGCTACCCGAGTGCGCACATCGGCTCGAGCTGCCAGGCAGGCTGGGAGTACGTCGACGAACTGCGCCTCGTCGACGAAGCGCCGCGCGTCGCCGAGCAGGCCGCCGCGCTCCTCCGTGCGGATCCGTGCCCGGACGGGATCACCACCGTCGTGCTCGACGGCGACCAGGTCGCGCTGCAGGTGCACGAGTCCGTCGGCCATCCGACAGAGCTCGACCGCGTCTACGGGACAGAGGCGTCGTATGCAGGTACCAGCTTCCTCAAGCCCGGCGACCTCGGCTCGCTCCGTTACGGCTCCGAGCTCATGAACATCACCGCCGATCCAACGACGCCAGGCGGGCTCGGCAGCTTCGCCTTCGACGACGAAGGCGTGCCGGCGGAGCCCACCCCGGTCGTCGAGGCCGGCAAGCTCACGGGCTTCCTCACGTCCCGCGAAACCGCTGCGCGCATGGGCGCCGGCACCGGTGGATCCATGCGCGCGGACGGCTGGAACCGGATGCCGCTCGTCCGCATGACGAACCTCCACATCGAGCCGGGCCAGGGGACGCTGGACGATCTGCTCACGGACGTGGACAACGGGATCTACATGGAGACGAACCGCAGCTGGTCGATCGACGACAAACGGCTCAACTTCCAGTTCGGCACGCAAATCGCGTGGGAGATCAAGGACGGCAAGCTCGGGCGCATGCTGCGCGATGCGACGTACACCGGGATCACTCCGGAGTTCTGGGGCTCCCTCGACGCCGTCGCCGGACGCGAAGCTTGGCGTCTCTACGGTCTGACGAACTGCGGCAAAGGACAGCCGGGACAGAGCGCGCACGTGTCGCACGGAGCTGCGCCCGCGCGGTTCCGCAACGTGCAGGTGGGGGTCAAGCCATAAACGCGCTCGAGGTTGCGCGTGCGGCGCTCGAGGCCGCGGGAACCGACGCCGAAGCCGTTGCGCACTCGGAGCGCTCCGGCCTTGCCCGCTTCGCCGGCTCCGAGGTGCACCAGCCGACCCTGATCGAGAACATCGTCGTGACGCTCCGCGTCGTACGCGGAAAGCGCTCAGGTGTCGCGACGACGAACAGAGTGGACGGCGACGGCCTCGCCGAGCTCGCGGAGCGCGCAACCTCCGCTGCCGAGAGCGCTCCGCCGGACGAGAGCTTCCCGGGCCTCGCCCCGGCCGCCGAGCCAACCCGGGTCGAGGGGTATGACGAAGACACAGCCGGACTCGGGCCGGACGAGCAGGCGCGCCGCGCCGCGGCGGCGATCGATGCGGCCGGCGACATGCCCGTGTACGGCTTCTTCACGAGCGCGGCCTCGGAGCTCGCGATCGCCTCCTCGACCGGTCTCAACGCGGAGCAACGGATGACCGACGCAACCGCGCTGGTAGTCGCCGCGGCCGAGGGGTGCTCGGGTTACGCGGAACGCACAGCCTGGCGCGTCGCCGACATCGACCCGGCAGCGGTAGCACGCGAGGCGACGGAAAAGGCTGCGCGCACGACGGACGCGGGCGAGCTCGAACCGGGCGTATACCGCGCTGTCCTCGAGCCGTACGCCTTCGCCGATCTGCTCGACTACTTCTCCCACGACTCGCTCGGCGCGCTCGGGCTGCTCGAGAAGCGGAGCTACTTCAGCGGCCGGCTCGGCGAGCAGATCGTCGACGACAAGATCACGATCACGGACGATCCGCTCGATCCGCACGGGCTGCCGAAGTCGTTCGACTTCGAGGGGACGCCCAAACAGCGCGTGATCCTTGTCGAGCACGGTGTCGCGCGCGGTGTCGTCTGGGACCGCACGACGGCTGCACAGGCGAGCAACGGCGCGACGACCACCGGGCACGCCGGCCCGGTCGAGTCCCGCGACTGGGGCCCGCTCCCGTACTCGCTGTCGATCGCCACGGGCGAGGCGGAGTCGGTCGAAGAGCTGGCGGAACTCGTCGGCGACGGTATCTACATCACGCGTCTGCACTATCTCGGCGTGGTGGATCCGCGCGAAGGGGTCGTCACCGGGATGACACGGGACGGCACGTTTCGCATCCGTGGCGGCAAGATCGCCGAACCGCTCGTGAACCTGCGGTTCACCGTCGCGGTCCCCGACCTCCTGCGGGAGGTCTACAGCCTGACGAAGAAGGCCGCGCTCGTGAACTCACAGAACTTCTACGGCGACCGCTACCCGTACGGCGTGCTGGCGCCGGCGATTGCGGCGGCGCGCTTCACGATCACTGGCGTCGGCTCGAAGCCAGGGATCTGACCGCGGCGTAGTCGACGTCGCCGAGATCGTCTTCCCGCCAGCCCTGCAACCGCGGTGAGACGAGGCGGGCGTCGACGACCCACGCGACAGGGACGAAGCGCGCCGACGACCTGAGGTCGTCGTCGAACGCCCGCAGCGCTGCGTGCTGGGCGGTCGCGGCCAGTGCGCGCAGAAGAAGCGTGCGCGACCCGAGCCCGTCGCGCAGCGCGAGCTCGGCGGGAATGGCCTCCGCCTGCGGGTACGCCGCCAGGCGGCGTCCGAACGTGCCGTCGAGCCCGCGGGCAGGCTCCGTAACGAGTTCAGGCCCCAGCCCGACGTCGCGCCAGCCTGCGTAGAGGAGGCGTGCGCCGTAGCGGAGGTCCGGATCCGGCGGTACGCCGATGCGCACTCGAACACGCGGAAGCGAGTGGATCGCCTTGACTGCGTCGCGAAAGGCCTGTGGGCTCGCCTTCACCTTTGAGGCGACGAGCGACAGGGCGGCCGCGCCGCTCGACTCGGCGACGAGCTCCGCGTAGTCGCCGCGGTTCGCGGTCTGCCAGTACACGCGACGTAGCGCCGGGGCCAGGCCGCGAAGAGTGACGGCGTCGAGTCCCAGCAGCGTCCGCTCGTGCACGACGTCGCCCAGCCGAGCCCGCGTGCCGGCGACGTCTCCCTGCGGAATCGGAGCCTCGTCGACGACGCCACGCTCGAACGCGCGCTCCGCACCGCGAACGCTGAACCGGCGAAATACGACGGTGAGGACGGCGTTACGCACGACGACCCGGCGCGACGAGCCGGACACGAGCCGGAACGGCCCTGGCACGAAACGCGGCGCAGCGCCGACGACGGTCAGCGCATACGGAAAACGACGCCACGCGAACGGCAGTCGCACCACCAGCGCCGAGCCTGCCACTGACACACGTGCGCGCGCGAACAACCAGTGCGCAGGCGCCGCCCGCAGCTTCGCGACGCGCCGCACGGCGGCCGCAATCGCGGGTGCCGCGCGACACTGAAAGCGCCAGGAACGGAAGTCTCCCGACGCATTCCACCCCCTGCAGAGGCCGGGAACGACCGCGCCCGTGGCCGGATCGGTACGAAGCGGCGTCGCGTACAGCGCCCGAGCGAGCGTCGTCTCGTCGCGGCCGACCGCAAGCGCCGGGTCAAGCGGCCAGCGGAAGCTCGTGAGCGCGACGCGGACGACGCCCGGCGGACCCCCCGCGGAGGGGACGACGACGCGCGACGCGCTTCCCGAACCGCATCCGGCAACGAGCGCGACCGCGAAGCAGAGCGCCGCTACTTGAGGGCGTGGAAGAGCGCGATGCAGTTTGCGACGAAGAAGATCGCGACGACGATCGTCAGCCGCGTCAGGTTGCGCTCGACGATATGCGTGCCTCCCTGCGACGCGGGCGTGAACCCCATGCCGCCGAGCCCGGTGTCGCGACCCGAGTGCAGCAGGATCAACGAGCACAGCGCGATCGAGATCAGAACCTGGATGACTGCGAGCACCTGAACCATCGGCCCGCCAGGGTATCAGCGTGTTGCGATCTCCAAGATCGCGTCTATCAACTCGGCGGCGATGCGCTCCTTCGTGACGTAGCCGGCCGCACCGGCCTCGCGCGCACGGTCGACGTCGCTCTTCGAATTCGAGCCGGTGAGCATCAAGACGGACGCCGACGGCCACTGCTTGAGGATCTGCCTCGTCGCCTGGAGCCCGTCCATGATCGGCATGGCGATGTCCATGAGGATCACGTCGGGCTGGAGTCTCAAGGCGAGGCGAACGGCCTCTGCCCCGTCGCTCGCCTGGCCGGCGACCTCGAGCCGTTGGTCCGTGCCGAGAATCGCCTCGAGCGCTTCGGCGAACATGCGATGGTCGTCCGCGATCAGCACTCGGATCTTCTGCGGCAGGTTGTCGACGGCGGCGTTCAGGCAGCTTCTCCCTGCTCACAATGTGACTTGTTACGGTGAGCTTGTGAAGGGGGAGGATGCTCGGGAGCAGATTCAGAAGCTGCTCGTCACCGGCGACAACCGGCTGAAGCAGGGCGTCGATCCCGCCAAAGTGCGGCAAAGCTATGCGCAGGCGCTCGAGGCGGCGCGCGAGGCGGGGCTCGAAGAATCGATCCTGCCGCTCGTCGAGCTCAGGCTCCGGGACCTCGCGCGTTTCAGCGACGCAGACAAGGCGTAGCTTCGCGAAGGGCCCCCGGCACTTTTGAGAGGGGTCGCTTCCTAACGCGCGTGCCCTTGACGCGTAGCGTGTTGAAGCACCCGCTCCACCTTCTCGGCCTGAGCCCTGACGTCGTGCGCCTCGGCCGCAGCGCGGGCGACCGGATTCGGACAGGGGAACTCCGCGGCCGCGCGTAGCGCGGCGACGAGCGCGTCCTCGTCGGCCGGATCGACGAGCAGGCCGGCCTCGGGCGGGACGAACTCGGGCGGTCCGCCGATGCGAGTGGCGACGACCGAGCGCCCGCACGCCATCGCCTCGAGCAGCGCCTGCCCGAAGGGCTCGATCAGGCTCGGCTGGCAGACGACGTGCGACGAGCCGATGTGCTCCGGAACGCTGTCGTAGGGAACGCGCCCGGCGAGCTCGACGCCCTCCCGTCCCTCGAGCTCCGGACGGAGCGGCCCGTCGCCGACGAACGTCAGCGTGCCTTTCCCGACGCGGGCGAACGCGTCCGCGAGACGCAGCACGTTCTTGCGCTGGATCAGCGACGCGATGCAGAGGTACCGCGGCCCGTCCGCCGGCGCGGGCGTCACGGCGAATCGCTTCAGGTCGACGCCGGAGTCGATCACCACCGTCTTGTTGCGGGCATCCGGAACCTTGGTCTCGAGCTCACGGCGCAGGTAGTCGGAGACTGCGATCACCGTGGCTGCGCGCCGGACGACGAGTCGCGTCGCCGCTCCGATTCCCGGCAGCCAGCCCACGTTGCGCACGTCGCGTCCGTGCGCTGTCACCACGAGCGGCGCGCGTCCCACCAGCGCCGCGATCAAGCCCGTCGGTACGAGGAAGTGCGCGTAGACGACGTCCGGCCGAAACCTCCGCGCGGCCTGCAGCGTCGCGGCTGACAGCGTGATGTACTTGCGCTTGCCGCTGCTCCGGCGATCGAGGACCGCGCGCTCGATGACATGGCCTCGGGCGGCGAGCGCCTCCTCGAGCCCGCGCACGAAGACGCCGAGATCCGGATCGGCCGGGCCGGGATACATCTGCGAGACGAGGAGGATCCTCACGTGCGGGTAGGTTGAGCGCCGTGTCCGAGCCGGTCGTTCACGTCTCCGAGCTTACGAAGATCTTCAAGGTGCCCGAGCGCGAGGCCGGCCTGCGCGCGGCCGCGAAGGCGCTGTTCCGCCGGCAGACGCGCGCAGTGTGCGCCGTCGACGCGATCTCGTTCGAGATCGGCGCCGGCGCAAGAGATCCTGCTCGATCTCTTCAGCCGTCGTCGCGGCGGCCCAAGGCGGCCATGCTCCTGATGGAGACGCTGCCTCGGCGCAGATCGGCGACGGTTTCGTATGGTCACGACCGGATGGCCATGGAGTACGACGCTCTCCCAGAACGATGATCGTCTCGCTGCACGTCG
>VAXY01000106.1:0-494 GCA_005885085.1 Actinomycetota bacterium
AACTTCTTCGAGGCGCTTTACCCCTGGCCCGAGCGCGTGACCGCAGTCGGGCAGACGTCGCTCGACCGCTTCACGGCCGCCTTCCCGGCGATCACCGCGGTGCGGGCCGACGGGCGCGACCTGCCCTTCGCCGACCGGACGTTCGACATCGGCTTCTCGAACGCGGTCGTCGAGCACGTCGCCGGCGGTCGCGATGCGCAACGGCGCTTCGTGCACGAGTTGTGCCGCGTCGCCGGCCGCGTGTTCGTGACGACGCCGAATCGCTTCTTTCCGCTCGAGGTGCACACGCTCGTGCCGTTCGCCCACTGGCTGCCGCGCTCGGCTCGCGACCGTGTCCTGCACGCGCGCGGCTTCGCCGACGTGCTGGAGCCACTCGGGCCGAAGGAGCTCGCCTCGCTCTTTCCTTACAGCGTCCGTGTACTCAACACGGGGATGACGCTGATCGCGGTCGGGCCTCGATGACGTTCGTCCGCAGGCCAGTCTGGGCGCTGCAC
>VAXY01000106.1:557-7142 GCA_005885085.1 Actinomycetota bacterium
TCCGCGATCGCGGCGTGGAAGGATGCGTTGCTCGTCGCGGCGGTGGCCGCGGTCTGGGCGCGGCGCCGGCCGTTCGCACTCTCGCCCGTCGATTGGCTCGCGCTCGCGTTCGCGGGCTTCGTCCTGCTCTACGCGGTGATCCCGCAGTCGGTGCTCGGCGGCGGCGCGACGCACAAGGGCGTGCTCTACGGGACGCGGCACGACCTGTTGCCGGTGCTGGCGTACTTCCTCGGGCGGGGCCTGGATCTGACGCCCGCGGAGCGGTCGCGACTCTGCCGCACGGTGCTCGTGACGGCGGCGGGCGTCGCGGCCTACGGCCTGGTCGACGTCTACCTCGTCCCGCTCTCGTGGTGGCGGCAGTCGGCCGGGTGGTTCTTCGACCAGCTCGGGCTGCAGTACCACGGGCTGTCCGGCCTGCCGGAGAACTTCGTCTACAACCAGGGCGGGGGCGTCGTCTACCGCCGGCTCACGTCGACCTTCCTCTCGCCGCTCGCTACGGCCTATCTGTTGCTCGTCGCCCTGTTCTTCGTGCCGCTGCGCGGTCGCCGCTGGGGCGTTCCGCTCGCGCTGCTCCTCTTCGGCGCGCTGCTCGCAACGCACACGCGCGCTGCACTGCTGGCCCTCGTGCTCGGGCTGCTGATCCTCGCGCTGCTCAGGCGCGCAGTGTTCCCGGCGGCGCTCGCCGTCATGGTCGCGGTGATCGGGCTCGCGTTCGTGAAGTCCTACGGACACATCGCGCCGCGGACGCACTTCACCCCCAGCGAGCTCGCGGAGCAGGAGCGCAACGCGCACGCTCATCCCCAGGCGAGCCACGACGCGACGAGCGCCAACGAAGCTTCCGCCAGCGAGCATTTCGCGAGCCTGCGTGCAGGCGCGCGCACCGTGCTCCACCACCCGTGGGGATACGGTGTCGGCAACTCGGGGGTCACCGCGGCCCGCACCGACGTGAGCGTCAAGGCGGGCGAGTCGACCTACACGGAGCTCGCCGTCGAGACGGGCCTCCTCGGTGGGGTCGTCTTCGTCGGCTGGTCGCTCGTGGCACTGCTCCGTCTGCGACGCGTGCCGTGGCTGGCGGCAGCCTTCGCCTCGGTGCTCTTCGTCGGGCTGCAGACGGACGTGATCGGCATTCCGTGGATCGCCGTCGTCGTGTGGGCGTTCGTCGGTGCCGAACTGGCACGAGACCGCACCAACATCGCAACGTTTGTGTAACGGACACTTGCGGCCGCGCCGGCGCTTCGTAGCCTGGAAAGATGCGGCTGTCACTCGTCGACGTCGTCCTGCTCGCGCTGGTCGCGGCGCTCGCCGTCGCCGTGCTGCCGCGGTGCTCCGGACATGCAGTCCGCGCGGTCGCCGTCCGCGCGAGCTGGACGCTGACGCCCGGCGTTCTCAACCCGGCCGTGACGCAGGCGACGATCGGCTCGACGATCTGCCGGCGCGGCTGGACGCGCACGGTCCGCCCGCCCGTCTCCTACACCAACGACCTCAAGCACAAGGGCCTGCACGCGTACCGGCTTCGTGGTCCTCCGTCGCGCTACCAGGAGGATCACCTGATCAGCCTGGAGCTCGGCGGGCATCCGACCGATCCGCGCAACCTCTGGCCCGAGCCCTACCCGCGAGCGTCGGACGTGGACTCGATCGAAAACGACCTCAACGCGAAGGTCTGCTCTGGCCGCCTTTCACTCGAGGCGGCGCAACTCCAAGAATCCGAGTTGAAACACAACGACGGTTGAGCAACACTCGACGGACGAGGTCCGTCGCCACACTCGGGCGCTGGAGCGCTCGCCGGCCAAAGCGCGCGATTGCCGCCTGGCTGGCGTTCGTCGTCATCGCAGTCGGCGCCGTCGTGGCTACGGGGATCCAGTCGTTGCAGAACGGCGCGGTCGGGGAGTCCGCCCGCGGCTACAGGCTCCTCGACGCCAACGGCCTCTGGCCGCCGCCGGACGAGATCGCGTACTTCCACAGCAACACGCTGCAGGTCGGCGACGCGCCTTTCAGGGCCGCAATCAAAGACGTCGTGCAGCGGCTCAGCGACGAACAGGTGGAGCTCCGCAGCCCGCTCGATCCCGGCGGCAGGCAATTCGTCGCGCGGGGCGGCCACTCGGCGGTCGTCGTCGCGGCTTTGACCGGCGCGGACGCTCGAACCGTCCGCGACCTGATCCTCGCGGCCGCCGGCGCACACCCCGGCATCACGATCCAAGAAACCGGCGACATCACCGCGAGCGACGCGCACGACAAAGCGGTGAACAACGACTTGCAGCGCGCCGAGATCCTGTCGGTGCCGGTCACGCTCCTCGTCCTCCTGTTCGCATTCGGCGCCGTGGTCGCCGCGATCGTTCCCGTAGTGCTCGCGTTGACCGCGGTCGCGGCCGCGTTCGGCTTGCTTGGACCGATCAGCCAGTCGATCCCGATCGACGACAGTGTGAGGACGGTCGTCCTGCTGATCGGCATGGCGGTCGGTGTCGACTACGCGCTCTTCTACGTGATGCGCTCCCGCGAAGAGCGGCGCCGCGGCCGACCGCCGCACGAGGCGCTCGAACGCACCGTGAAGACGTCCGGACGCACCGTGATCGTCTCGGGGACGACCGTGATCATCGCGATGGCGGCGATGTTCCTGATCCATACGAAGGTCTTCAACAGTCTCGCGGTGGCGACGATCGCGGTCGTCGCGTGCGCGGTCGCCGGCTCCGTCACCGTCCTGCCGGGCTTGCTCGCGCTGCTCGGCACCAAAATCGATCGCGGGAGGATTCCGCTCCTTCCGCATCTCCACACCGACCAGACGCACTCGCGTTTCTGGACAACCGTGATCGGCGCCGTTCTCCGGCGGCCGGTCGTCTCATGCGTCGCCGCGACCGGCCTGCTCGTGGCGCTCGCGATCCCGGCGCTCGGGCTGAAGGTGTCCGCACCGAGCGACAACACGCTTTCCCCGCAGAGCATTCCGGCCCTGCGGGCGCTCGACGAGGTCCGCAGGGACTTTCCGGGCGCGGCGGAAAACGCGAAGATCGTCGCGACGGTCCCACCGCCGCGCGCCGACGAGCTACGCAAGCAGGGACGGCGACTCGAGCAGCTGGCGATCAACAGCGGGCTCGGCCACCGGCCTGTGATCGAGACCGCAAACGGCGACGGGACCGCCGCCGCGCTCTTCCTTCCGCTGACGGGAGCCGGGAACAACAAGGCCAGCCGCCACGCAATCCTTGCGCTCCGCCAGGATCTGATTCCGAAGACGATCGGCTCGATTCCAGGCGCGCAGACCGCCGTCACCGGCCTCGTCGCGGAGGATGTCGACTTCACGCACGCGCTCAAACACGGTCTTCCCTACGTGCTGGTGTTCGTGCTCTTCCTCGCGTTTGTCTTGCTGCTCGTCGCGTTTCGTTCCATCGTCGTGCCGCTCAAGGCGATCGTCCTCAACCTGTTGTCAGTCAGTGCGGCGTACGGCGTCCTCGTCCTTGTGTTCCAGCATCACTGGGCCGAGTCGCTCCTGGGCTTCACGTCGAACGGCTCGATCATCTCGTGGCTCCCGCTCTTCCTGTTCGTGGTGCTGTTCGGCCTCTCGATGGACTACCACGTCTTCATTCTCAGCCGAGTGCGCGAAGGCGTGGACTCCGGGATGTCGAGCGACGATGCGGTGCGCTACGGGATCACGGCGACGGCGGGCGTCGTCACCAGCGCGGCACTCGTCATGTTCGCGGTCTTCTCGATCTTCGGCTCGCTCTCTTCACTCGACGTCAAAGAGGCCGGTGTCGGCCTTGCCGCAGCCGTCCTGATCGACGCAACAATCATTCGCGCCGTGCTCCTGCCGGCATCGATGAAGTTGCTCGGAGATTGGAATTGGTATCTCCCGCGAGCGCTGCAAGGCCTGCCGCGGACCGAAGCTGAGGCACCGCCGGCGCGCGACCCCGTCTGACAACGCACGACCCCTACTAGGCGACTTCGACCGACGGCACGTCGCCCCAGAGATCCTCGAGGCGGTAGTAGGCACGCGCGTCGGGCGTGAAGATGTGCAGCACGACGTCGAGGTAGTCGGCGACGATCCAGCTCGCTTCCCGCTGGCCGTCGACCGACGCCGGCAGCAGGCGTACCTCGTGCTTCAGCCCCCGGTGCACCTCGTCGTAGATCGCCGCGGCCTGGCGCGGGTTCTGACCCGTGCAGACGACGAAGTAATCCGTGTACGAGCAGGCGGGCCGCATGTCAAGGATGACGACGTCCTGCGCCAGCTTCTCCTGGGCGAGGCCGGCGATGCGGCGTGCTTGTTCGAGTGACGTCAGTGTCGCTTCAGTTCCTTTCCCGGGTGGGCGAAGTGTAGCCACCCCCTACGGGCCCCGATAGAGCGCGAGCGAGTCGATCAACTCCGTCACTGCGGGCGGCACGAGTCCGTCGATCGGCTCGCCGCGCGCCACGCGCTCACGGATGTCGCGCGAAGAGATCGGCAGCGCCTCGATCTCGAAGAACTCCACGCGCTCGGGCCGTGAGAGCTTCGCCAGTACTGGGTCGAGCCGGTCACGCGGATAGCCCGGCCGCGTCGCAACGCCGAGCCGCGCGCGGGCGATCACGCCTTCCGGGTCCTTCCAGGTGAGGAGATCGCAGAACTCGTCCGCGCCGATGAGGAACAGCGGCTCGCGCCAGCGTCCCGCCTCGAGCATGTCGACCGTGCGGGCGTACGGATCGGGCTCGACCTCGCGGTCCGGAAAGGCGGCTCGTGCGAGCCGGACGCGCACGTCGCCGTCCAGCTCGACCTCCTTGTGCCCGGGACGCACGGCGACGAGGACGACCACCTCCTCGCCGAACCGCGCTTCGGCCGTCGCGGCGAGCGCGACGTGCCCGTTGTGCGGCGGATTGAACGTCCCGCCGAGCAGCGCTGTCACTGGACTTCGAGCACCTCGCCGTCGACCTCGACCTCGTCGCCCGCGCGTGCGCCCGCGGCCTTGAGCGCTGCGGCCAGCTCCTGCTCGTCTGCCGGCGCGGTTCCGGCGATGCGGAAGCCGCGGTCGGTGCGCAGGACGCGGAAGCGGCGGCCGTCGGGACGCGGGCGGTAGACGAGGAAGTCGACGAGGCCGTCCTCCGGTACTGCGGCCGGAGCCTCCGGCGGGCACAGTTCGAACAGCGTGCGCTTCAGCTCGTCGATTCCGGCCCCCGTCGCGCACGAGACGCGGAAAACGCGCACGATCCGCTCGTCACCGACGTCGAACGGCGGCGGATCCGGACGGAGGTCGATCTTGTTCAGCACGAGCGCCTGGGGGCGAGCCTCGAGCCCCGCGCCGTACGCAGCCAGCTCGGCGTCGATCGTTGCGAAACGGTCGGCGACGTCCTCCTCGGACGCGTCGATCACGTGCAGCAGGAGGTTCGCGCGCTCGAGGTGGGCGAGGAACTCGTGCCCGAGCCCGACGCCCTCGCTCGCGCCTTCGATCAGACCTGGGACGTCCGCCACCGTCAGCTGGCGCGTTCCGTCCGGAGAGTCGACGGTGCCGAGCACCGGCGCCAGCGTCGTGAACGGATAGTCGGCGATCTTCGGCCTCGCATTCGAGATGCGGGCCAGGAGCGAGGACTTGCCCGCGTTCGGCAGCCCAACGAGCGCGGCGTCGGCAAGCAGCTTCAGGCGAAGCTCGAGCGTCGTCTCCTCACCCGGGAGGCCGGTCTCGGCGAAGCGCGGTGTCCGCCGCGCCGGCGTCGCGAACTGCTTGTTCCCGCGCCCCGCAATCCCGCCGCGGGCGGCGACGACGCGTGCGGACGGTGAGGCGAGGTCTGCAATCAGCTGCCCTTCCTCGTCGAAGACCTGCGTGCCGACGGGAACGCGTACGTCGATCGTCTCTCCCGATGCGCCGTGCTTCAGCGCGCCGCGACCGGGCTCGCCGTTCCCGGCCTGGAACCGGCGCCGCGCGCGAAAGGCAGACAGATCGCGCAGGTCGGGGTCGGCCGCCAAGACGACATCGCCGCCCGGGCCGCCGTCGCCGCCGTCAGGGCCGCCCTTCGGGACGTGCTTCTCGCGGCGGAAGTGCAGGCTGCCGTCGCCGCCGCGACCCGCCTGCACGCGGATGCGGGCGCGGTCGTTGAACATGCGTGCCTAGTCGCCGGCGCCGTTGACTTCGACGAAGCGGCGCTCGCCGCTCTGACGGAACGCGACCGTTCCGGGGCGAGTGGCGAAGATCGTGTCGTCACGGCCGATGCCGGTGCCCGCGCCGGCACGGAACTTCGTGCCGCGCTGGCGTACGAGGATCATCCCGGCCTTCACTTCCTGGCCGGAGAAGATCTTCACGCCAAGCATCTTCGGGTTCGAGTCGCGCCCGTTGCGCGACGAGCCGAGTCCCTTCTTGTGGGCCATTAGCCCTCCTTCTCCTGCTTCGCGGCGATTGCGGCTTCCAGCGCGGCAATCGCGCCTTTCCGGTTCGCATTGTCCCGCTCGAACTCGAGTGCCGCCTCTAGCTGTTCGAGCTTCCAGCCCTTCGACTGCTCGTTGATGTCCACGACCGTCAGGTCCGCGTACCTGCGCGGCGGCTGAGCTGCGACCGCTTCCTTCGGCTCTGCCCTCGGCTTCGGTGCCGCCGGCTCCTGCTCGGCGGCCGGAGCCGTGGCGGCGCGCTTCGTTCCGCCGAT
>VAXY01000107.1 GCA_005885085.1 Actinomycetota bacterium
GAGAGCAAGCCGATGAGCGCGGAGGATCAGGTGGCCGTCAGCGGACTGCTCGAGGGCGGCGCCGCCTTCTCGATCCACTATCGCGGCGGAGTCTCGCGTGGCACGAACCTGCTCTGGGAGATCAATGGCAGCGAGGGCGATCTGCAGCTCACGGCCACCGGCGGCCAGGCCCAGATCTGGGAGCTGGACGTGCGTGGTGGCAGGGGCGCGCAGTCCTCGCTCGAGCTCCTGCCCGTGCCAGAGCACTATCGGTGGGCGCCGCCGCAAGGCCCGGGCACCAACGTGGCGCAGGCGTACGCGCGTTTCGCCCGCGACTATCGCGAGGGGACGCATTTCTGTCCGACTTTCGAAGACGCCGTCAGGCGCCATCGCATGCTGAACGCGATCGAGACGGCAGCGGCGACCGGCCGCCGTCAAACGGTCGGCTGAGCCGCGACGCGTCGCTCAGGAAGACTGCTTTGCGCGCATCTCAGCTTTGTGCGCGCGCTTCTTCGCCTGGTAGTCCTCCAGTGCCTGCGGCGAGTCGACGTCACCGAGCGTCGGATGGCTCGGGGCGATCTCCTGCGCCGCCGCGACGCCGAACCGCTTGGCGAGCACCGCGCTGAGCGACCTGATCTTCATCTCGCCGAAGCCGGGGAGAGAGGAGATCCGCCGCCGCAGGTCGGCGCCGTCGGCGGCATCCGTCCACACTCGCTCGGCCCGGCCGCCGTACTCGTCGTCCACGACCGCCGCGAGCTCCTGCACCCGCCGAGCCATCGAGCCGGGAAAACGGTGCACGGCCGGCTTCTGGCGGAAGACCTGCTCGAGCTGTCCCGGATCCGCCGTCGCGATCGCGCGCGCGTCGAGCGTGCCGAGTCGCTGCTTGATCTTCAGCGGGCCCGTGAACGCCGTCTGCACCGGCACCTGCTGGTCGAGCGCGAAGCCGATCAACAACGCGAGCGGCTCCTGCGCGAGTAGCGCATTCGCCTCCTCGTCGCCGGTGAAGTACAGCGCGCTCGTCACAAACGCGATCCTAGTTTCTCGGCGATCGCCAGGGTCGCCAGATGCGTGTTCGCCCGCGGGATCGTCGCCAGCACCGACGCGTCCGCGACGTAGAGATTCTCGAAGCCGTGCACGCGGCCGTCCTCGTCGACGACCGAGCCGGTCGCGCAGGTTCCGACGGGATGGAAGTAGATGCCGAGTGTCGAGTCGATCCGCTCCTCGTCCGGCAACTCGACGGGACGGCCGAGACGCCGCAGCGTCTCGGCCGCCGCGAGCCGGTGCGCCAGGCCCAGGCCCGCGAGCAGCGCCTGCCGGTCTCGACGATCAGAGAGCAAACGATGATCGATCTCGGGCGAAACGGCTGGATCTCTCGAACGCAGGCGCACGCGGCCGCGCGAATGCGGCTGCAGCAATGCGACGGTCAGGTGTGCGCTTTCCCCGTTGCGGCCCGCGATCGGCAACACGTGGAGCTCGTCCGTCTTGGCCAGCCCGTTCGAGAACGGCACCGGTGCCCGCGCGCGTGTCCGTTCGCGCAGTTCGTCGCTCGGCTCGAAGACGAGCTTCGCCGAGACATGGTCCTGCAGGTTCGAGCCGACGCCGTCAAGTGGGGCGACGACGTCGATCCCGAGCGCGTCGAGCTCCGCCTCCGGGCCGACGCCGCTGCGCAGGAGGATCGCGGGCGAGCCGCACGCCCCGGCCGAGAGCACGATCTGGTCGGCGTGCACCGGCTCACCGTCGACGACCGCCCCCGCCGCGCGGTCGCGCTCGAACAACACACGGTCGACGAGCGCATCGCCGCGCACCGTGAGATTCGACCGTTGCCGCGCCGGATCGACGTAGGCGAACGCCGCGTTCCAGCGCACGCCGTTCCGGATGTTGTACGGGCCGGCGGCGACGTCGAGACCGTGCGCCGAGCATGCTTCGGCGACGCCCGCGAACCACGGCGTGTACTCGTCTTCGCGGAAGAAGAACGGCTCTGGTGCGATCGTCTCCAGCGCACGCCGGAGATACAGCTCGAGCCCGGGATCCGCGTCGGGCGGCCAGACGAGCAGGCACGCGTTGTGCGCCGAGCAGCCGCCGAGCACCTTCGCGCGCAGCGGAGAGTGCGGGCTCTCGTCCGGATCCCACTGATGCCCCTCGGGAATGCCGCCCGAGTCGAGCAGCTCCCCGGGCCAGCCGCCGGCGTCGTGCGGGCCGTAGTCGGGGCCCGCCTCGACGAGGCACACGGTGCGGTTCTCGTCCTCGCTGAGCCGGGCCGCGAGCACGCAGCCGGCCGACCCGCCCCCAAGTACGAGCACGTCGTAGTGCACAGGCGTAGCCAATCACCCGCGCGGGTAGGAGGGAGCCATGGTTCACCCGGTCGAGAAGCTCAAAGAGCTCGAGGCCGAGGCCGAACGGGGCCGTAGTCCCCGCACGCCGCTGCTGGCCCTGACCGGCGTCACCGTGCTGGTCAGCGTCATCTTCGCGGTGCTCGTCACGGTCGCCCTCGTCCTCTACTTCGCCTACGGGGGCAAGTAGCTCCTACTCCGACGCGTACGCGAAGCGGCTGGCGAAGGCGCAGTTACCGCTGAGCTTCCAGTCGAACGGATCCTCGTGGACGCCGAGCTCGTCGGCCAACAGCTCCTGTCCCGGCTCGTCGTAGCCGGGAATGCCGCAACGCACGACGGCGTCACCGGCAAACGCCTGCGTCGCCCGCAAGCGGATCGTCTCTCCGACCAGGAGCCGGTAACCGTCGCCCTCCGGCACGAGCTCGATCGTGCTCGGCCGCACGCTGACGAGCTGGCGGGTCTTCCGCACCCAGGGGAGGACGCCCACACGCGGGCCGCCGAGGCGTCCGAGAAACACGTCGGTGAGCGCAGCGCGCTGAGACTCGTCCCCCGCGGCGTCGACGTGGAGCGCGATCGTCCACGGCGATCCCGGCTCATCGTCGTCGTAGCGAAGGAGCAATGCGACCCCGAGCCCGCTCACGTCGAGCTCGCCGACGTGGCCGTCCTCGATCCGCCAGGCCATGGCTCCGAAGCACGTGCCGTACGTCGACCGGCCGCCAACGACGCCGTCCGTCATCCGGCAGGGACAGATCGCGTCGCAGTTGCAGGATTCGAAGTAGGAGCCGCTGACCGAGTACGTCACATGCGTGATCCTGACGAGTAACCTGGCTCTGTGAGCCCCCTGGACGTCTTCTCGCCCGAGACGCGGGCCTGGTTCGAGAACGCATTCAGCGCGCCGACTCCGGCACAGCAGCTCGGGTGGCCCGCGATCGCGAGCGGCACGCACACGCTGATCCAGGCACCGACTGGCTCGGGGAAGACGCTGGCGGCGTTCATGTACGGGATCGACCGGCTCCACCCGGAGCCCGGCCAGGGCCTGCGGCTGCTGTACGTGTCGCCGCTGAAGGCGCTCAACTACGACATCGAGCGCAACCTGCGCGGGCCGCTGGCCGGGCTGAAGTCCGAGCTGCGCGTCGCCGTCCGCACCGGGGACACGCCGCAGAAGGAGCGCGCGGAGATGTTGCGGCACCCCCCGGACATCCTCATCACCACGCCGGAGTCGCTCTACCTCCTGCTCACCTCGCGCGCGCGCGAGAACCTGAGGGGCGTGCGGACCCTGATCCTCGACGAGGTGCACGCCGTCGCCGGGACGAAGCGCGGCGCGCACCTGGCGCTCTCGGTCGAGCGCCTCGAGCGGCTGGTCGACGAACCCTTCCAGCGGATCGGGCTGTCGGCGACCCAGCGGCCGCTGGAGGAGATCGGCCGCTTCGTCTCCGGCGCGCGCGAGATCGAGCTCGTCGACGCCGGCATCGCCAAGGAGCTGGACCTGCAGGTGGTCGTGCCCCTCGAGGACATGCGCGAGCCCGGCACCGGCTCGGAAGGACCGCAGCAGTCGATCTGGCCGTCCATCTACCCGGAGCTGCTGCGCCTCGTGCAGGAGCACCGCTCGACGATCCTGTTCGTCAACAACCGCCGTCTCGCCGAGCGCCTCGCGCTTCGCCTCAACGAGCTCGCGGAGAAGGAGATCGCGCGCGCCCACCACGGTTCGCTCGCGCGCGAGCAGCGCGTCGAGATCGAGGAGCTGCTCAAGGCGGGCGAGATCCCCTGCCTCGTCGCAACCTCGTCGCTCGAGCTCGGCATCGACATGGGGGCGGTCGACCTCGTCCTCCAGGTCGAGTCCCCCAAGTCCGTCGCGCGCGGCTTGCAGCGCATCGGCCGCGCGGGCCACGAGCTCGGCGCCGTCTCGAAGGGGCGCATCTTCCCGAAGTTCCGCGCCGACCTGCTCGAGTCGGCCGTCGTCGCGAAGCGGATGCTGGAGGGAGCGATCGAGGAAACCGTGATCCCGCGCAACCCTCTCGACGTGCTCGCGCAGCAGATCGTTGCAGTCGCCGCCGAGGAGGAGATCTCCGTCGACGAGCTGCACGAGCTCGTCCGCGGCGCCTATCCGTTCGCCGATCTCTCCCGCACGCAGCTCGAGAACGTGCTCGACATGCTTGCCGGCCGGTATCCGTCGGACGAGTTCGCCGAGCTGCGGCCGCGCATCGTCTGGGATCGAACCGCGGGCGTGATTCGCGGCCGCGAGGGCGTCCGGCGACTCGCCGTTACGAACGCCGGTACGATCCCCGACCGCGGCCTCTTCGGCGTCCACCTCGTCGACGGCGGCGGGCGCGTCGGCGAGCTCGACGAGGAGATGGTCTACGAGGCGCGCGCCGGACAGACCTTTCTGCTCGGTGCGTCGACCTGGCGGATCGAGGAGATCACCCGCGACCGCGTGCTCGTCTCTCCGGCGCCCGGCGTCCCCGGCGCGGTGCCGTTCTGGAAGGGCGAGGGGGTCGGCCGCCCGTACGAGCTCGGCGAGGCGATCGGCCGCGCCTCACGTGAGTTAGTGGCTCAGAGCCACAAAGTCGCGACGAAGCGGCTGATCGACGAGCACCGCCTCGACGAGCGCGCCGCGAGCAACCTGCTCACGTTCCTGAACGAGCAGGCGGCTGCGACCGGCGCGGTTCCGTCCGACCGTACGGTCGTCGTCGAGCGCTTTCGTGACGAGATCGGCGACTGGCGGCTCTGCATCCTGACGCCGTTCGGCGCCCGCATCCACGCGCCGTGGGCGCTCGCGCTCAGCGCACGCCTGCGCGACTCGCTCGGCCTCGAGGTGCAGTCGATCTGGTCGGACGACGGCATCGCGCTCCATCTCCCAGATGCAGACTCGCCGCCGCCGACCGACGACATCGTCATCTCGCCGGACGAGATCGAGGAGCTCGTCGTGCAGGAGGTCGGGCAGAGTGCGCTCTTCGGCGCGCGCTTCCGCGAGAACGCCGCGCGTGCACTGCTGATCCCGCGCCGCCGCCCGGACCAGCGCACGCCGCTCTGGCAGCAGCGGCTCAAGGCACAGGGCCTGCTGCAGGTCGCGCGGCGGTACGGCTCCTTCCCGGTCATCCTCGAGACGTACCGCGAGTGCCTGCAGGACGTCTTCGACCTGCCGGCGCTCAAGCGGCTGCTCACCGGTTTGCGCACGCGCGCGATCGACCTCGTCGACGTCGAGACCGCAACGGCGTCGCCCTATTCGGCTTCGTTGCTCTTCGACTACATCGCGACGTACATGTACGAGGACGACACGCCTCCTGCGGAACGCCGAGCGCAGGCGCTGTCGCTCGACCGCGACCTGCTGCGCGAGCTGCTCGGGCAGGAAGAGCTGCGTGACCTGCTCGACGCCGGCGCCGTCGAGGCGGTCGAGGCGCAGCTGCGCGGCGCGCCGCGCAACGCCGACCAGCTCCACGACCAGCTGCGGCTGCGCGGCGACCTGCGCGAAGGAGAGTACGACGAAGGTTTCGCCCAGACGCTGCTGCGCGAGCGGCGGGCGCTGCTCGCGCGCTTCGCCGGCGAGCAGCGGCTGATCGCCGCCGAGGATGCAGGCCGCTACCGAGACGCGCTCGGTGTGATGCCGCCGGGCGGACTGCCCGAGGTGTTCCTGGAAGGCGGGGACGAGTCGCTCGAGCAGCTCGTGCTGCGCTTCGCCCGCGGCCGCGGGCCGTTCACGACCGCCGAGGCGAACGCGCGCTTCGGCCGCGACGTCGAGCCGCTCCTGCACCAGCTCGAACGCCGGGAGCAACTCGTCCGCGGCGAGCTGCGGCCGGGTGGGAGGGAGCGCGAATGGTGCGACCCCGACGTCCTGCGCCGGCTCAGGCGCGCCTCGCTCGCCGCGCTGCGCAAGGAGGTCGAGCCGACGGAGCAGGCCGCGCTCGGCCGCTTCCTGCCGAACTGGCACGGCATCGACCGCCGTGCGACGCCGCGGGAGGCGCTCGTGCCGCTGCAGGGACTGTCGCTGCCGGTTTCGCTCTGGGAGGCCGAGGTGCTGCCGCGGCGCGTGCCGGGCTTCAACCCGGGAATGCTCGATCAGCTGTGCGCGTCGGGCGAGGTGGTCTGGGTCGGCGCGGGGCTCGACCGCGTCGCCGTCTACTTCCGCGAAGACGCGCCGGCGCTCGGCCGGCCCGGTGCCGCAGCTCGCCCCGAGGAAGCGGCACACGACGCGATCCGCGCAGCGCTCGGGCGAAGCGCCGAGTTCTGGTACGACCTCGTCGCCGCGACCGAGCTCGAGCCGGAGGTCGCGCTCCCCGCCCTCTGGGATCTCGTCTGGGCCGGCGAGGTGACGAACGACGCGTGGACGCCGCTCCGCGCGGGCCGCCGCTACCAGTCGCCCAAGCCGCAGCGCGGCCGGCCGCGCCGCTTCTCGCGCCAGCGGTCGGCCGGGATCACAGCGACGCAGGGACGCTGGTCGCCGACCGACCGGCTCTTCCCCGGCAGGCCGGACCCGCGCGCGCTCGCCGAGCTGCTGCTCGAGCGACAGGGAATCGTGACGCGCGACGGCGTCCGCGGCGAGGGCATCCCGGGCGGCTACGGCGCCGTGTACGGGCAGCTGCGCGCGCTCGAGACGCTCGGCGTCTGTCGCCGCGGCTACTTCGTCGAAGGCCTTGGCGGCGCGCAGTTCGCGCTCCCGGGTGCGGTCGAGCGGCTCCGGGAGCTGCGGCCGCAGGAGAACGAGGAGCCGGAACCGCTCGTGCTCGCCGCCGCCGACCCCGCGCAGCCGTACGGCGCGGCGCTGCCGTGGCCGAAGCGCGCGGACGGGCGCGCAGCGCGCGTCGCGGGTGCGCAGGTTGTGCTCCTCGGCGGTGAGCCGGCGCTGTTCGTCGAGCGCGGCGGGCGCTCGCTCGTCCCGTTGCGCGATCCTGACGAACACTGGCTTCGCATCGCCCTTGCGGCGCTCGTCGCACAGGTGAAGCAGCGCGGTGGCAAGCAACGACTCGCCGTCGAGCGCTTCGACGGCGAGCCCGTCGGCGAGACGGAGATCTTTCCGCTCCTGCTCGAGGCCGGCTTCCTCGCCGGCCCGCGGCGCGCCGTGCTCCGTCCGTAGCGGCGTTTGGGCCTGCCTGCGCCGGGGATCAGAACCCCATGGCCAAGCAGACCGCGGATTTCATCCTGGAACGTCTCGCTGAGAACGGCGTCAAGCGCATCTACGGCTATCCCGGCGACGGGATCAACGCGATCATCGGCGCGCTCGAGCGCCATAAGGACAAGCTCAAGTTCGTCCAGGTGCGGCACGAGGAGCAGGCCGCTTTCATGGCGTGCGCGCACGCGAAGTGGACCGGTGAGGTCGGCGTTTGCCTCGCCACCTCCGGCCCCGGTGCGATCCACCTGCTGAACGGGCTCTACGACGCGAAGCTCGACCACCAGCCGGTGCTGGCGATCGTCGGACAGCAGGCGCGCATCGGTCTCGGCGGCAACTACCAGCAGGAGGTCGACCTCGTCACGCTCTTCAAGGACGTCGCCGGCGAGTACGTACAGATGGCAATCGAGGCGGCGCAGGTGCGGCACCTGATCGACCGTGCGCACCGGATCGCGCTCGACCAGCGCACCGTCACCGCGCTGATCATCCCGAACGACCTCGCCGAAGAGCCGGCGAAGGAGGAGCCGCCGCGTGAGCACGGTGCCGTCGTCTCGGCGCCCGGCTACACGCGTCCGCGTGTCGTCCCGCCGGAGGGTCAGCTGAAGCAGGCGGCCGGCATCCTCAACGCCGGCCGGAAGGTCGCGATGCTCGTCGGGCAGGGCGCGCTCGGCGCGACCGACGAGGTGATCGAGACTGCCGAGACGCTCGGCGCCGGCGTCGCGAAGGCGCTGCTCGGCCGCACGGTCGTCCCCGACGACCTCCCGTTCGTGACCGGCTCGATCGGTCTGCTGGGGACGAAGCCGAGCTGGACGCTGATGAACGAGTGCGACACCTTGCTGATGGTCGGCTCGAGCTTCCCCTACTCGGAGTGGCTGCCGAAGCCGGGCCAGGCCCGCGGCGTCCAGATCGATCTCGACGGGCGCATGCTCTCGATCCGCTACCCGATGGAGTGCGCGCTCGTCGGCGACACGAAGGAGACGTTGAAGCAGCTGATCCCGCTGCTCGAGCGCAAGCAGGACCGCGGCTGGCGCGAGGAGGTCGAGAGGGAGATCCAGCAGTGGTG
>VAXY01000109.1 GCA_005885085.1 Actinomycetota bacterium
GAGCAGGTCTCCGGCGCGACGCGGCTGATCCTGCTGGGTGCGCTGCTCGTCGTGATCATGAACGTGCGGCCGGCCGGGATCTTCGGGACGTCGCGCGTGGAGATCGTCTGACCGTGGCACTGCTCCAGCTTCGCGACGTCTCCAAGGCCTTCGGCGGGCTCCAGGTGGTGAACAGCCTCGACCTGGAGGTCGGCGAAGGCGAAGTCGTCAGCCTGATCGGCCCGAACGGCGCCGGCAAGACCACCGTCTTCAACCTCATCACCGGAATCTTCCGTCCCGACTCGGGGGAGATCGTCTTCGAGGGAGGCATCGTCTCAGGCCTCTTGCCGCACACGATCACGACGCGCGGGATCGCGCGAACATTCCAGACGCTGCGCCTGTTCCTGAACATGACGGTGCTCGAGAACGTCATGGTGGCGACCTACGGGCACACGCGCGCGTCGATCCTCGAGTCGATGCTGCAGCTGCCGCGCTCGCGGCGCGAAGAGAAGGAGATTCGGAAGCTCGCAGAGGAGAAGCTCGCGTTCTTCGGGCAGAGGCTGATGGGCTACCGCTGGGACCAGCCCGCCTACAGCCTCTCGTACGCGAACCGGAGGCGGCTCGAGATCGCGCGCGCGATGGCCACCGGCGCGCGCCTGCTGCTGCTCGACGAGCCCGCCGCCGGGATGAATCCCGTCGAGACCCACGAGATGACGGAGTTGATCGGCAAGCTCCGCGACGAGGGCGGCTACACGATCCTGGTGATCGAGCACGACATGCACGTCGTCGAAGGCATCTCCGACCGCGTCGTCGCGCTCGACTACGGGGTGAAGATCGCGGAGGGTTCGTTCGACGACGTGGCGACGAACCCGCGGGTGATCGAGGCGTACCTCGGGCTGAGGACGGCGCAGACGAAATGAGCCTGCTGCGGCTGTCGGGTATCAACACGTTCTACGGGCAGATCCACATCCTGCAGGGCGTCGACATCGACGTCGGCGAGGGTGAGCTCGTGTCGCTGCTCGGCGGCAACGCGTCGGGGAAGTCGACGACGCTGAAGACGATTCTCGGCCTGGTGCGCCCGCGCACCGGCGCGGTCGAGTTCGCCGGGGAGGAAGTCACGGACCGCGCGACGAGTTACCGGATCGCGCGCGGA
This sequence comes from Actinomycetota bacterium, assembly GCA_005885085.1. Taxonomy (GTDB): domain Bacteria; phylum Actinomycetota; class Thermoleophilia; order Gaiellales; family Gaiellaceae; genus 3-1-20CM-4-69-9. The sequence continues at coordinate 1,133 of VAXY01000109.1, forward strand.
ATGGCGATCGTTCCGGAGAACCGCCGGCTCTTCGGACCGATGACCGTGCTCGAGAACCTCGAAATGGGCGCATACCTCAAGGGGGGCGGGACGAAGGAGGACTACGAGCGCGTGTACTCGCTCTTCCCACTCCTCCACGAGCGGCGGGGCCAGCTGGCCGCGACCCTCTCCGGCGGCGAGCAGCAAATGGTCGCGATGGGCCGCGCACTGATGTCGCAGCCGAAGCTTCTGCTGATGGACGAGCCCTCGATGGGGCTGGCCCCGATCCTCGTCGAGCGGAGCTTCCAGATCATCCAGCAGGTGCATCAGTCGGGGGTCGCGATGCTGATCGTCGAGCAGAACGCGAACATGGCCCTGTCGATCGCCGACCGCGGTTACGTGTTGTCGACGGGGCGGCTCGTGCTGGAAGGCGCCGCCAAAGAACTGCTCGAGCACGAAGACCTGAGAAAGGCCTACCTTGGCCGTTGAGAAGGCCGGGGTCAGACCCCCGAGGGGTCTGACCCCGGAAAACTGCCGCCATCGCTTCCCGATCTTCGGGCAGCGCGTCTACATCAACTCCTGCTCGCAGGGCGCCTTGTCGGACGCGGTGCGCGCCTCGTACGAGCACTACCTCGCCGACTGGGACGAGCACGGGGCTCCCTGGGAGTACTGGGTCGAGCGCGGCGAGGCCGCGCGAGGCGGCGCGTTCGGCCTTTGCCGCGCTCGTCAACGCGGTACCCGACGAGGTCGCCGTCACGACATCGCTTTCCGCCGGTGTCAGCGCGCTCGCCAGCGGCCTGCGGTTCGCGCGACGGTCGAAGGTCGTCCTCACGGACTGGGAGTTCCCGACGATCGGCCAGATCTGGCACGCGCAGGAGGCGCGCGGCGCCCGCGTCGTGCACGTTCCGGCGGAGCCGGACGGAACAATTTCGCTCGAGCATTTCGACCATGCAATCGACGACCGTTTGTTACCGGAACGGCGCGAAGGTCGACGTACCGGCCGTTGTCGAGCTCGCGCACGAGCGCGGCGCGCTCGTCCTCCTGGACGCCTTCCAGTCGGTCGGCTCGCTGCCGGTCGACGCCCGCGCGCTCGGCGTCGACTTTCTCGGCGCGGGCGTGCTCAAGTACCTGCTCGGCTCCGCGGGCCTCGGTTTCTTCTACTGCCGCCGCGACCTCGTCGAGCGTGTCTGGCCGACGCAGACCGGCTGGTTCGCCGACGAGAACATCTTCGCGATGGACCACACCGACTACTCGCCTGCGGACACCGCGTCGCGCTTCCAGTCCGGCACGCCGCCGGTGCCGTCGATCTACGCCGGCATCGCCGGAATCGAGCTGATGCAGGAGATCGGCATCCCCGCCACGCGCGAGCATGTCAACGCGCTCAACGCCCACCTGCTCGAGGGCCTCGATGATCTCGGTGCCACCGTCGCCACGCCGCGGGCCGTCGATAGGCGCGGCGCGCTCGTCTGCGTCACGTCCACCGACGCGAAGGAGCTCGTCGCGACGCTCGGCAACGAAGGAATCGTCACGTCGGAGCGTGACGGGAACCTGCGCATCTCGGCGCACTGTTACAACACGTTCGAGGACGTCGACGCGGTACTCGGGTCGCTACGGCGCCACCGCAACCTACTGGCTTAGTCGCAGTCCCGGTCGTCGCAGTTGCGCTCGACCACCAGGCGCACGGTCGTCGCCTTCTTCCCGGGCCGCGGGATCTGGTCGTCCACGTACCAGTGCGAGCGCACGACCACGCCGAAAACGCCGCCGCCGATCTCCTCCCACTGGAGTCCGCGTGCGTCGAGCCGTGCCTCGGCGACGTCGAGCCGCTCGCCGCGCACGTCGGGGACCGGCTTCGGCTTGGCAGCGCCGCCGCAACCCGCGAGCATGGCTGCAACGAGGAGGATGAGCGTTGTCGTTCGCATCACCTCTGGAATAGCAGCGCCGCCGCCCAGGAGAACCCGGGCTAGCCCTGAATTCGTCCGGTGGTGCGCCCGGTACCACCCGGCGCGAGAGAGGCCTAGGTTGCGCTCATGAACGGAACGCCGATCAACAAGACGGCCGGCACTTCGCCGTGGGTCGTCGTCGCTCTCGTCATCGCCGCGCTCGCGGCGTTCGGCACCCACGCCCCATGGATCGGAGCCCTGCTCGTGATCGCCCTCATCGTCTACCTGGCGACGCGACGGTCCGCACCGAGCGCGACGGCACCGGTCAGCCTCGCCGGACGGGTCGAGTTCCTGGAGCGCCGCGTGGCCGAGCTCCAGGAGGCGGTCGACAAGCTGCGAGGACCGGCCCGAGCCGCGCCGGAACCCGCGCCCGCGCCGCAGCGCGCACCCACGCCGCCGGCTCCGGAGCCGCAGCCCAGCCCCGCCCGGGCACCGGCCACTGCCCCGCGCGTCGTCTCACCACCCCCGCCGCCCCGCGTCCCCTCGTTCGACTGGGGCCGCACCGTCTCCACCGCCGACCTGATGGGCGCGAAGGCACTTGCATTCGCGGGCGGCGTGGTCACCCTTCTGGGCGTCGTCTTCTTCTTCGTGCTCGCGGTGAACCGTGGCTGGATCGGTCCCGAGCTGCGTGTCGCCTGTGGCGGTGTCGCGTCGGCACTCGTCTTCGGCGCGGGGCTCTGGCTTGAGCGACGGTACGAGCGAACGTACTCGGCGCTCGCCGCGGTCGGCGCCGGCATCGCGGGCGCGTACGCGACGCTGCTTGCGGCGGTCTCGCTCTACGACCTGATCTCGAAGCCGGTCGCGCTGGTCGCGGCGGGCGCGATCGCCTCGGTCGGACTCACCGTCTCGCTCGCCTGGTCGGAGGAGATCGTCGCCGCCTTCGGTCTGGTCGGCGCAATGCTCGTGCCGGCGACACTGGTCTTCCAGGGCGGCCTGCAACAGGTCGGGACGGCGTTCGTGGCGATCGTGTTTGCCGCGGCCGGCGTGGTCGCGGTACGGGCGCGCTGGTGGACGATGCTGCAGGTGGCCGCCCTCGTGAGCGTGCCGCAGGCCGTCGCGCAGATCGCGCAGGCGAGCGCGCCGCACGCCGGCATCGTCGCTCTCGCCACAGTGTTCTGGCTCCTCTACCTAGCCGCGGGTCTCGCCTTCCAGCTCAGAGTGGGACCCGCGCTCGCTTCAGCGCCGGCGTCGTTTCTCACAGGCGGTGCCCTCTTCGGCGGCGTGTCCGCCGCGTTGCTCTACAACGGGACGCGGCAAGGCACCGCGCTGCTGGTTGTGGGCTTGGTCTACCTTGCGTTCGCCGCAGGCCTGCTCCGGCGGGCCCGCGAGGTGGCGCTGCTCGTCGGCGTTCTCGGCCTCGCTGCAGTCGCCGTCGGCGTCGCGCAGGTCCTGTCCGGCTCCGCGGTCACCTACGCCTGGGCGGCGGAGGCCGCGCTGCTTGCCTGGCTCACGAGGCGCGCACGTGACAGCCGATTCCAGCTGCCGGCGCTCGCGTACCTCACGGCCGCACTCGTGCATGCGTTTGCGTTCGAGGCGAGCCCGGATCACTTCTTCACGCGGATGCATCATCCCGCGTCCGGCGCGCCGGCGCTGCTCGCGGTGGCCTTCGCCGCGGTCGTCTTCGGCGTGGTCAAGCGATCATGGGAGCGCGCGCCCCGCTCACGGGGATCCTGCGCCTGCTCGAGCCGGTGCTGCACTGGTTGGAGGCCAAGGAACGTGCGCTGAACGCCACGGTCTTCTCCGTTGCCGGCGTGCTGACCGCGTACGCCGCGTCTCTCGCAATCCTCGAGGCCGGGCACTTCGAGACCGGGCACGTCGTCGTCACAGCGGTCTGGTCGCTCGCAGGGCTCGTCGCGGTCGGGGTGGCATTGCAGCGCCGATCCGAGCTGACTCTCGGCGTCGCGTTCGCGTGGCTCGCCGTCACCGTTGCGAAGGTCGTTGCCTTCGACACCATCACGCTTTCGCACACCCGCCACGGGATCTCGCTCGCGGTCGTCGGCGCCGCAGTCCTGCTCGCCGGGCTCGCACGCGAGCTGACAGCTCGGGCTTCGCTGACCGGGGAAGGCGCCGGTGCGATCATGCTCAGCCTGCCGCTCCTGCTCGCCGGTGCACTCGTGCTCATTCCGGACGATGTCGCCGGCGTCGACGGAAACGGATTGATGCTCGTCGCGGTCGGCGCGCTGTACACGGCGCTGGCGGCGGCAACGTTCGTGCGCCGCGATCTCGGGACGCTGCTGTGGGCCATCGGCCTCACCGTGACGGGCTACGGCGAGGCGGTCCTGCTCACAGGCGTTTGGCTCGTGCTTGCGTACACGGCATCGGCCGCCGCGTTCGCCGCCGTCGCAGCTGCGAGCAAGGAGCGCCGGCTGCAGGTCGCGTCGCTCGTATACCTCGTTGTCGGTGCAGCGCTCGCGCTGGGGGTCGAGGCACCTCCGTCACAGCTATTGGTTGCGCACGCGCATCCGGGCCACGGGCTGGCGAGTCTCCTCCTCCTGATCGGTGCAGTCGCGGTGTTCGCCTGGTCGCTCGCGTGGAGCGGGCGGTACCGGCTGCAGGCGGCGTGGGTCGCCGGGGCCCTGGCCGTGTACGCCGCCTCGCTCGGAATCCTCGAAGCAGCCGAGCGCCTGTCGCCCGCAGGTGTCCACACAGACTTCCAGCGCGGCCAGACCGCCGTGAGCGCGCTGTGGGCCACGCTCGCGCTCGTTTTGTTCTATGCTGGGCTGAAGCGACGTCGCGGCCTGTTGCGCGGCGGCGGCTTCATCCTCTTCGGCGTCAGCCTCGGGAAGATCTTCCTCTTCGACCTGCCGAGTCTCAGCTCGGCGCAGCGGGCGCTCTCGTTCCTCGCCGTCGGAGCGGTACTGCTACTGGGCGGCTTCTTCTACCAGCACCTGAGTGCCCAGTACGACGAACGCATAGCATGAGTGTTATGCCACGCGCAGCGAAAAGCTCCCTGGAGCGGCTGCAGGAGCGCATCCGCACCGCCGACCGCGGCTGGTTCTTCGCGGCCGTCGCCGACAAGGTCGCCGAGCGCCGGCAGGAGAAGGGGCTGTCCCAGCGCGAGCTGGCTGAGCTCGTCGGCACGACGCAGTCAGCGATTGCCCGGCTCGAGCGTGGCGGGCGGCCGCCGCGCATCGACACCTTGTTGCGCATCGCCGACGCGCTCGATTGCGAGCTCGTCGTCGATCTGAGGCCGCGGCGCTAGGCGTCGGCCGCGACGGCCTGCTTGCGCACGACCACATACCCGTTGCGGCGTCCCACGACGTCTTCGACGTCGGTGTCCTCATGGCCGGCAAGCACGAAGAAGGTGCCGGTCTCGCGACGAATCCGCACGAACTCTTCCGCGGTGATCCGGATCGTTCCGACGCACGATGCGACCGCGCACTCGCAGACGATGTCGATGTCGGACAACTGGGCGCGAAAGCGCTCGGTCATCTGAAGGATCTGCTCGTTGACGGCGCGGAAGAGCAGCTCGTTCTGCGCAGCCCGCTCGGCTCGCTCCGACTTCGCTTCCACGATCCCCTTCCGCTCGACGATGAGTCGGCCGGGGGGAACACCTCGAGAAGCGAATTGCCCTCGGTCTGATCCCACGGTAGCCGAAAGGAAGGCGGCCTGTGCGCCCTGAGAGGGGCGTAGGATCACGCCGTGACCGAGGAGGCCCAGCTCGAAGCGATCGAGTCTCTGCGGGCAGGCACCGCCGAAGAGGCGACGACTGCGGTGGGCCGTCTGCTCGCGGTCACGGAGGCCGCCTACGAGCGGCGGGCCCAACTCGAACAGGCGCTCAAGACGCGCGTCGCGATCGAGCAGGCGAAGGGCGTCCTGGCCGAACGGTACGGCCTCGGCTTCGACGAGGCCTTCGAGCTGATCCGGGGGGCGGCGCGCTCGAATCGCATGAAGCTCCATGACCTCGTCCTCAAGATCAGACCCGGCGAGTCGACGCCGGAGGAGCTGGGCTCGTTGGTGCGCGAAGACCAGCCGTCTCGCGCCGACGTTTAGCGCGGGGACGTTTGCGCAAATGACCGCCAGGTGTTGGACGCAGTCACCGAGAGGATCAAGGCGAACAACGCGCGGTTTCGTGACGCCAACGAGCGCATTCGAGGGCGGGCGGATGAGCTCGGCGCCGAGATGGAACGCATCCCGTTCCTGTGCGAGTGTCCGGTCGAGGACTGCGTCGAGATCCTTCGCCTCACGAGGGGTGAGTACTCCGCCGTGCGCGAACACCCGCGGCAGTTCATGACCGCGATCGGGCACGAGGCATCCGAACGGCCGGTCGGCGAGGTGGTCGCGCGCAGGGATGCATACGTCGTTGTGGAGAAATCCCTCTGAGGAAGCGGATCGATGGGAAGTCGTGAGGAGCGCATCGGCCTGAACGAGGCCGTGTTTCGCGAGGTGAACGAGCGGATCGAGGATCTCGCCGAGGGCTTCGCACTCACCTCGCAACCACTCGACCTGGTCTGCGAATGCGGGGACGCCTCCTGTCGCGAGCGCATCACCATGAGCCACGGGGAGTACGAGCAGCTCCGCTCGGAGTCGCATCGGTTCGCCGTCTACCCCGGCCACGAGGCGACGGATGTCGAGGCGATCGTCGAGAGGCGCGACGGCTACGACATCGTCGAGAAGGAGACGGGCGCGCCGGAACGCATCGCGGAGCAGACCGATCCGAGGGCGGGCTAGCGCGAGCATCCTCGTCGCCGCGCTCGGCGACTCGATCACCGCCGGGTCGCCCGGGTCGACCGGCTGGGACCACTGGGCCGCCCGCGCCGATCCGCGGCTCGAGTTCCGGAACTGCGGTATCTATGGGCAGCGCACAGACGAGATCGCGGCGCGGCTCGACGAGTGTGCGCAGGGCGCGGACGTCCTGATCCTCCAGGGCGGCGTCAACGACATCGCGCAGGGTCGCGACGTTGAGCACGCCGCCGAGAATCTGAGGGCGATGGTGCGTCGAGGACGGGAGCTGGGATTGCGCGTGGCACTCGCCGACGTGCTGCCGTGGAACAACGGCTGGCCGAACGCGGAGCCGACGATCCGGCGGCTCAACGCGCTGATCGCGGAGATCGCGCGGGACGAGCACGTGCCGCTCCTGCCCTTTCACGACACGCTCGAGGATCCCGAGCGACCGGGACGCATGCGTGCGGAGTGGACGTCCGACGGGGACCATCCGTCCCCGGAGGGCTACCGCCGCCTCGGCGAGCTCGCCTTTACGTCGCCTTAGAAAACGAAGACGTCGCCGTCGGACGCGCGCTCGATGTTCTCGTCGAGCGGCAACTCTTCGGGCCTGTGGATGATCACGAGGCGGCGCGCACCGGATTCCTCGAACGCTGCGACGGCTTCCTTCGCAGAGAGGTGCCCACGTAGACCGTTGCCCCCTTCGCGGCTTTCCCGCAGCGTCGCCTCGCACAGGAAGAGATCGGCGTCGCGGCCAACCTGTGCGAGCTGCGGGCTCGGCGCCGAGTCGCCGGAGTACGCGAGCGTCGACGTGCCGTCGCTGACGCGCAACGCGAACGTCTGCAGCTGGTAATGCGGAACGCGCAGCGGCGTGACCTGCAGGCCGCACGTCTCAAATGGGACGCCTTCCTCGTACGCACGTGTGTCGAACGCATCGTCGAACATGCCCGGGACGCCGAACTTCCCCTCGAAGACCTCGAGCTCGGCCTTGCCGCCGGGCGGCAGCCACAGCTGCGGCTTCGCCGTCTCGCGGCCCGGGCCGAACATCGCGCCGAACGTCCACGGCACGAGATCGCCCCAGTGATCGAGGTGGAAGTGGGTGATCACGATCGCGTCCACTCGCGGCCAGCCGTCCTGCTCGCGCAGGCGCGGCAGCACTCCCGGACCGCAGTCCAGCAGGAGCCGCCCCGAGCCCTCGACGAGATAGCCAGACTGCGCACCGCCGGGGTTGGGCCAGGCCGGCGAGCACCCGACGACCGTGAGCTTCACCGCGTCAGTGTGGCATAGTCCTCGCGATGGCAGAGGGCGCGGTCGAACTCCTCCGTCGCGTGCCGATCTTCTCCGATCTCGATCGGAAGGAGCTCGACCGTATCGCGGCGTCGATGAAAGAGCGGACCTTCGACGCCGGCGACACGGTCACCTCGGAAGGCCAGAGCGGTGTCGGGTTCTTCGTGATCGAATCCGGAGAGGCGAAGGTCACGGTCGGCGGCGAGGACCGCCGGCGCCTCGGTCCCGGCGACTACTTCGGCGAGGTCGCGCTCCTGAACGAGAGCGCCCGGACGGCGACGATCACGGCCGAGAGCGATCTCAAGTGCTACGGGCTGACGTCGTGGGAGTTCCGCCCCCTCGTCGAGACCCACGGCTCGATCGCCTGGAAGCTCCTCCAGGCCATGTCCAAGACGTACCAAGGGAATTAATGCCGCAAGTCGGCGCCTCAGCAGTCTCCGTCGCTTTAGCCGAGTTGTAACGTCGCGTCGGCCTGCTCGATCAGGAGCGGGTCGTGCGTCGCGCACACGACTGCAGCGCCGAACGCCCGCGCGAGGCGGTCGAACAGCGTCCCGACGGCGATCGCGTTCGCCTGGTCGAGCCGCGACGTGGGCTCGTCCGCGAGCAGCAGTTCCGGTCGCGGGGCGAGCGCGCGAGCGATTGCAACCCGCCCGCGCTCGCCCGTCGAGAGGCGCGAGACGCGCTGCCCTGCTCGATCCTCGAGCCCGACCGCGACCAGAGTCTCTCGGGCGTCGGTGGGCGGGAGCCCGCGCAACGCAAGTGCGAGCTCGACGTTCTCCAATGCGCTCAGCGTCGGCACGAGACCCGGCTGTTGCCCGACGTAGCCGATGTGGTCGCGCCGGAAGTCTGCACGCGCCGCGCGGTCGAGCTGGGCCAAGTCCGTCCCGAGCACGTCGATCCCGCCGCTGTCCGGCAGCTCGAGCCCGGCGAGCAGATGCAGCAGTGTCGTCTTCCCGGACCCGGACGGCCCGGTCACGGCCGTCAGCGTCGACGACCGAAACTCGGCCTCGAGCCCGTCGAGCACCCGGCGCGCTGCGTAACCCTTCGTTACCGCCCGGGCCGCCCCAACCAGAAGACTTTGTGGCTCAGAGCCACTAACTGGCTTCGGGGCGCTTGGTTCTCCCGTTTCGGCTTCGGCCTCGCCGCCCGAAACGACGATGTCCTGTCCGGACATGCGGGCCGTTGCATGCGTCCGGATCCCCGAGCGGCGCAGCAGTTCCTCCGGCAGTCGGAGCCAGCCGCCTTTGCCGAGGACGATCGCCTCCTCGCCGGCGACTCCGCCCGACTCCTCGCTGACGCGCCCGTCCCGAATCCGCACGACACGGTCGGCGATCGACGCCGATTCGGGATCGTGGCTGACAATCACGGCCGTGCAGCGCTCCGCGCGGATCAGCTGGCCGATCGTGTCGTAGACGACGCGCGCGTTCGCCGCGTCGAGCTCGCCGGTCGGCTCGTCTGCAAGGAACAGCCGGGGCCGATGAGCGAGGGATGCCGCGACGGCGACGCGCTGCTGCTCGCCTCCGGACAGCTCCGCCGGGTGTGCGTGACGTCTGTCGCTGAGTCCGACCCGGTCGAGGAGCTCGTCAGCACGCCGCTCCCGCTCGGCCGCCGTCGCGCCCGCAAGGCCGAGCTCGAGCGAGATCAGCTCACGCGCGGTCAGCTCCGGCGCGAGCGCCCGTGCGTAGTGCTGGTCGGCGTAGCCGACGCTGCGCGTGCGGTAGCGCGCGACGTCCCGCGCCGGCAGCTTGGCGAGCTCCGTGCCGAACACACGCACCGTCCCGGCGGAGGGACGGTCGAGCCCGGCGAGGATCCGCAGGAATGTCGATTTCCCCGAGCCGCTCGGGCCGAGCACGGTGACGGTCTCGCGTTCGCGAACGGTCAGCGACAAACCTTGCAGCGCGGCGGCGTCGCCCTCGGGCGTCTGGTGCACGCGGAAGACCTCACGAACTTCGATGGCGGCGATCACGTTCCGATTTCCGCGATGCGTCCGGCGACATCGGCGCGGAAGGCCTGCCGTGTCGCCGCCGACACGAGTAGAGCGGCGACGAGGAAGTACGCCAGCAGTCCGAGCAACAGCGCCGGCCAGTCGAAGCCGAGCAGTAACGGCAGCCCGGCGGAGCCTGCGCCGGCCGTCAACGTGACGAGCGCGATGACGAG
>VAXY01000110.1 GCA_005885085.1 Actinomycetota bacterium
GACGAGCTCGGTCTGGCCGGTTTCTTCCTGCTCCACTGGGACGTGCTCGAGCTCGCACGCGAATGTGCGCTCGAGGTGCGCGGCCGCGACTCGCCGCGCCACGCGCTGCCGCCGGGCCGCGGGCGCGGCTCGTCCGTCGGCTCGCTCGTCTGTTACCTCACCGGCCTCTCGCACGTCGACCCCGTCGGCGCCGAGCTCTCTCTCGGGCGGTTCCTCAACCGTGAGCTCGACGCGGTGCCCGACATCGACCTCGACTTCCCGAGGGACATCCGCGAGAAGCTGATCGTCGCAGTCACCGATCGCTACGGCCGAGAGCACGCCGCGCTCGTCGCCTCGTTCGCGACATACCGGTCACGCGGGGCGATCCGCGACGTCGGCAAGGCGCTCGGCCTGCCCTACGCAGAGCTCGAGCGGATCGCACGTGTCTCCGAGGGCTGGAACGCGAAACGCGTCGCCGAGGAGCTGCAGCTGCTCCCCGACGCCGACCGCAAGCTGCTGTCTCCGCGCTGGCGCGCCTTCGCGGAGCTCTGCCACGAGATCGCGGGCCTGCCGCGCCACATCTCACAGCACCCCGGCGGAATGGTGATCTCCTCCCGGCCGCTCGTCGAGCTCGTGCCGGTCCAGCCGGCCGCGATGGCGGGACGGCAGATGTGCCAGTGGGACAAGGACTCCTGCGCCGACGCCGGTTTCCTGAAGATCGACCTGCTCGGGCTGGGAATGCTGTCGGCGGTCGAGGACTGCGTCGAGCAGATCGCCAAGCTGCGCGGACAGCCGATCGACCTCTCCCGCATCCCGCTCGACGACCAGGCCGTCTACGACGACATCCAGCGCGCAGACACGGTGGGCGACTTCCAGATCGAGAGCCGGGCGCAGATGCAGAGCCTGTTACGCACGCAACCGGAGAACCTCGACGACCTCACCGTGCAGGTTGCGCTCGTGCGCCCGGGCCCGATTCAGGGCAAGGCCGTCCATCCGTACATCGAGCACCGGCAGCAGCTGCGCGAGAACCCCTCGTTCGTGCCGCCCGTCGACCATCCGCTGCTCGCGGAGTGCCTGCGCTCGACGCTCGGCGTCGTCGTCTTCCAGGACCAGGTGCTCGAGGTTGCGATCGCGCTCGCCGGCTTCAGCGTGGGGGAGGCGGAAGGCCTGCGCCGGGCGATGAGCCGCAAGCGGTCGCACGACGCGCTGGAGGCGTATCGCGGGCGCTTCGTCGCCGGCGCGCTCCGCAAGGGAGTCGATGCCGAGACCGCGGACAACGTCTACGACAAGCTCGTCGGCTTCTCCGGCTTCGGCTTTCCGAAATCGCACGCGGCTGCGTTCGGGCTGCTCGCGTACCAATCCGCGTGGCTGCGGCATCACTATGCGGCGGAGTTCCTCTGCGCGCTGCTCAACGCGCAGCCGATGGGCTTCTATCCGCCGGCGACGCTCGTCCGCGACGGCCAGCGGCGTGGGGTGGAGACGCGCCCGCCCGACGTCAACGTGAGCTCCGCAAAGTGCGCGGTCGAAGACGGCACCGTCAGAATCGGGATCGACTACGTGAACGGCATCGGCGAGGACGACGCGCACGCGGTGGTCGAGGAGCGCGACCTGGGCGGGCCGTTCGCAAGCGTCCGTGACCTGGCGCAACGCACGCAGCTTTCCGAGCACGGACTCGAGACGCTGATCGTCTCCGGCGCGTGCGACTGCTTCAGGCTGCCCCGCCGCCGGCTGCTGTGGCAGCTCGGCCTCGTTCCGCGCTCCCAGACCGTTCCCGGCTCCGGCGGGGACGAGAAGCAGCTGGCGCTACCGCTGGAACCGACTGCGGCGACGCCGGAGCTCCCCGAGCCGAGCGTGTGGGAGCGCATGCTCGCCGACTACCGTACGACGAGCCTCTCGGTGGGCGTGCACCCGATGGAGCTGTTGCGCGCCCACCTGCCGGCGGGCGTGCTCTCGTCGCGTGACCTCGAGACGGCCCGCGACCGTTCGCAGGTAGCAGTCGCGGGGATGGCGGTGGCGCGACAGCGCCCCGCGACGGCAAACGGCGTCGTCTTCATGCTGATCGAGGACGAGTTCGGGGCCGTCAACCTGATCGTCCCGCCCACTGTCTACGACCTGCACCGCGCGATCGTGCGCGGGGAGCCGCTCATCCTCGCGCACGGGCGCTTCGAGCGGATCGAGCGGAACCAGAACGTGCTCGTGCGCTCGCTCGAGACGCTCAGCTCGCTCGCACGCGAGATCTCACAGGAGACCGAGGTGGGCGCCAGCCTCCCCGGCGCGCACCACTTCGGTCATCGCTAGGACGCTCAGTAGCCCGTCGGCTCTTCGTGCGGCGCACGCTGTTCCATCGGGCTCGCCTCTTCCTGCCGGTCGAGGTTGAACGCCGTGTTGACGAGCGCGACATGCGTGAATGCCTGCGGGAAGTTCCCGAGCTGGCGGCGCGTCGAGGAATCCCACTCCTCTGCGAGTAAGCCCAGGTCGCTGCGGAGATCGAGCAGCTGCTGGAAGAGCGCCTCCGCCTCCTCAAGCCGTCCCTGCAGCGCAAGGTTGTCGACGAGCCAGAAGGTGCACGGCAGGAAGGCGCCCTCCCCCGGAGGGAGGCCGTCGACAATGCGGCCTTCCTCGTCGTGGGCATAGCGGTAGACGAGACCGTCGTGGACGAGGTCGCGCTCGATCGCCGCGACGGTTCCGATCATGCGCGGGTCGTCGGCAGGGAGGAAACCGACGAGCGGGATTACCAGCAGGCTCGCGTCGAGGCGCTTCGAGCCGTATGACTGCGTGAAGGAGTTCAGCTCCACGTCGAAGCCGCGCTCGAGCACCTCCCGGTGGATCTCGGCGCGCACCTCTCGCCACCGGTCCGCCGGCCCTGAGCGGCCGAATCGTTCGACCGCCTGTACGCCGCCGTCGAACGCAACCCAGGCCATCACCTTGGAGTGCGTGAAGTGGCGTCGGGCTCCGCGCACCTCCCAGATGCCTTCGTCCGGCTCTTTCCAGGCGTGCTCCAGATACCGCAGGAGCCGGCGCTGGAGCGACCACGCTTCCTTCGAGACCTCGAGCTCGCGAACCCGAGCCTGATGGAGGGCGTCGAGGACCTCCCCGTAGACGTCGAGTTGGAACTGGGCGCTCGCCGCGTTGCCCACGCGCACCGGCTTCGATCCCTCGTAGCCCGGCAGCCAGTCGAGCGTCAACTCGGAGAGCCGCCGTTCGCCGGCGACGCCGTACATGATCTGCAGTGCCGCGGGGTCACCCGCCGCGGCGCGCAGCAGCCACACGCGCCACGCCCGCGCTTCGTCGAGGTAGCCGGCGTTGACGAAGGCGAGCAACGTCAGTGTCGCGTCGCGCAGCCAGCAGAACCGGTAGTCCCAGTTGCGCTCGCCGCCGATCTTCTCCGGCAGCGACGTCGTCGCGGCCGCGACGATCCCGCCCGTGGGAGCGTAGGTCAGGCTCTTCAGGACGACAAGTGAATGATGCACCTCCTCCTGCCACCTGCCTTTGTAGGAGCAGCGATCGGCCCAGTCGTCCCAGTAGTCGACCGTGTCCTGCAAGGCGTCCTCCGCGTCGATGGCGTCCGGAGGACGCTCGTTCGACGGGTACCACGTGAGCGTGAACGGAACGCGTTCGCCTTCGCGAACGGTGAATTCGCCGATCGTGCGCATGTTCTCGCCGCGATGCTCGACCGGTGTTCTGAAGGAGAGGCCGTCGGGGCCGGCGACGGCGATCCGCCCGTCGTCGATGCGCCGAACCCACGGGATCGTCGAGCCGTAGTCGAAGCGGATGACGAGCTCAGAGCTCATGTCCACCTCGCCCCGCAGGCCTTCGACGATGCGCACGATGTCCGGCGCCTCGCCGCGGGGCGGCATGAAGTCGATCAGGCGGACCGCGCCGGTATCGGTCTCCCAGTCCGTCTCGAGGATGAGCGTGCGTGGCCTGTAGCGGCGACCTGTCTCCCACGAATCGCCGCGGGGCGCGACGATCCACCGGCCGTGATCGGGCGTTCCGAGTAGCGCGGCGAAGCAGGCGCCCGAGTCGAACCTGGGAAAGCACGCCCAGTCGATCGAGCCGTCGCGTCCCACCAGCGCCGCCGTCTGGAGGTCGCCGATCAGTCCGTAGTCCTCGATGTGGGTCATCAGCGGTCCTCGATCTCGAGCGCGAAGCGGCGGAAGCGTTTCAGGACAGCGCGGTTGAACGCGTAGGTGTACTCCTCCGCGACCTCCTCGTCGAGCGTGGTCGCGAAATGGTCGCGCAGATCGGCGAGCAGCTCGGTCCCGGTCTCGACGAGGTCGACGTAGTCGCCGTAACGTTCCTCGGCTTCGTCGCGCTCGGCCCGCGTGTACGACTGTTCCGCCGCGATGCAGTCGTCGATCAGGCCGCGATGCTCGCGCTCGAAGAGCTCGAGCTGCCGGTCAATCAGATCGCCGAAGCGCGCGCGTCTCAGTCTCATACGATTTGACGGTAGAGCTCGAGGTGCGCCGCCGCCGCCGCGTCCCACGTGAGTGATTCTCGCGCCCGTCGCGCGCCCGCGCGGGCCGCCTCGAGCGCTGCGGGGCTTTCGAGCAGCTCACGAGCGGCCGCGGCGAGCGCGGTCACGTCGCCCGGGGCCACGACGCGGCCGGCGCGGAACCGTTTGACGGGCTCCGCGATGCCGGCCACGTCGTACGCCACGGCCGGAACGCCGGCGCCGAGCGCCTGCAGCAACGCACCGCTCTGGTCGAGCTCGGGCCGGTACGGGAAGAGCGCCACGGTCGCCTCGCCGAGCGCCCGCTCGACCTCGTGCAGCGGTAGATAACCGAGCCGCCACTCGGCGACGTCGCCCGCCTGCGCGCGGTAGCCGTTCAGCGGCTCCAGCGGATCGCCGGCAACGAGCAGCCGAACTCCCTGGATCAGCTTCGCCGCCGCGATCGCATCACCAAGGCCCTTGTACGGTCGAATTGTGCCGAGGCAGAGAAGCGTGCGGCCGTCGTCGGCGCGCGGCGGGTCGCTCGGGAAGACCGGGTGGGGGATCACAGTCGCGTCCACGCCGAGGCTGCTCAGCAGCTCGCGTCCGCCGTCGCTGTGCACGACGACGCGGTCAAAGCGCGCGAGCAGCGTCCGCCAGAGCTCGCGCTTGCGTGCAGTTCTACGCGGGAGCAGATCATGCGCGGTGAAGACCGTCGGTACACGCGGCCGGAGCACGAAACGGTCGAGCTCGGGCGCGGCCAGCCACTGCAGATGGAGGACATCGGGTCGACGTCGTAGCAGCGCCGCGGTGCCCGGCAGGTGCTCGGCGGCTTTGACCGGCAGCCGTAGCCTCGAGCGGTGGAAGAGTCGCGACGAGACGGGGTAGAACGGCTCGCTACGGCGGTATCCCGTCGGCCCAGGTATCTCTCCGAAGCGAAAGTGCGACGTCACGAGCTCGACGTCGGCGCCCGCGTGTGCGAGGGCGGCCGCGAGTGCGTGATCGTAGGCCGGCGTAAAGGCGGGCGGATCCGCGAGCACGACGCGCATGAGCAGTACAGTAGAGCGCCTGCTCGTCCGGACCTGGAATCTGTTCCACGGGAACACGCAGCCGCCGGGCCGGAAAGCGTTCCTCAAGGAGATGGTGCGCCTCGCGAGTGCGGATGCGCCCGCCGTGCTGTGCCTCCAGGAGCTGCCGGTCTGGGCGCTCGACCACCTCGACCGGTGGAGCGGCATGGACGCAGTCGGCGACGTTGCCCGGCGGCCGTCGCTCGGCCCGCTCCCCTCGACGCCCGAGGTCGGTCGCGTCCTGACCGAGCTGAACCACGGGCTACTGCGCTCCGCGTTCACGGGACAGGCCAATGCGGTCCTCGTCTGTCGTGCCTACGCGGTCGTCGAGCACCGCCGGCTCGTGCTCAACCCGTTTCGATTCCGGCGCGCACAGGCGCGCCGGCTCGGCCTGGGCCGATCCGGACAGCGCGCGTGGGGCCGAGAGCGCCGCGTCTGCGAGGCGGTCCGGATCCGGCGAGACGAGCAGACGCTCGTCGTAGGCAACCTGCACGCGACCAGCTCGCCGGACACGCGGCTGCCCGACATCGAGCTCCTGCGTGCCGCGGTCTTCGTCGACGGCCTCGCGTTCCCGGGGGAACCGATTCTCCTCTGCGGCGACTTCAATGTCAGCCTCCGCGCTTCCCATACGCTCGCCGAGCTGATGACCAGGGAGTGGGGCTTCACGGGAGCGATGCCGGGCGGGATCGACCACATCCTCGTCCGCGGTCTGCGCGCGGGCGCGCCGCGTGCGTGGCCGCCGCGGCGACGGGCGCACGGCGAACGAGTGCTCTCCGACCACGCGCCGGTGGAGGTCGAGGTCGA
>VAXY01000111.1 GCA_005885085.1 Actinomycetota bacterium
GATCTCGGCGATCGTCTTGTGCTCGCAGTCGCGAATCACCGGGACGACGAGGCCGTTCGGGATCGCCACCGCGATGCCGATGTTCGCGGCCGGGTAGAGCTCGATCGCCTCGCCTTTGTACAACGCGTTGACCCCGCGGTGCCGCATCAGCGCGGCGGCGCAGACCTTCGTCAGCAGATCGGAGACGGTTGGCTTGACGCCGTCGCCGTGCAGGTCGACGAGCCGTTTACGCACCTCGAGCGCGCGGCCCATGTCGACCGTGATCCCGAGCTGGAAAACCGGTGCCTGCCACGCCTCGGTCAGGCGGCGCGCGATCGTCTTGCGCATCGACGACAGCTGCTCGACCTCGACCTCCACAGAGCTCGGCGCGGAAGCGGCCACCGACGCCGTGGGCGCAGCCTTCGCCGCCGCACGCTCCACGTCCTCGGCGACCACACGGCCCTCGGGCCCGGTCCCGGCGACCGCGCTCAGATCGATGCCGCGCTCGCGCGCGATGCGGCGCGCCAGCGGCGAGGCCTTGATGCGGCCGTTCCCGGAGGACGGTGCCTCGAGCTCGGTCACCTGCTCTCCATGGCCGTCGGTCGACGCCTGCCGCCCCCGCTCGCGATCTTGTTCACGCGCGCGCGCGGGAGAGCCCTCCTCCTGCGCGTCGTCGCCCACCTCGACCGCCTCGCCCTGCTCGCCGATCACAGCGATCGTCTTACCGACAGGCACCTCACCTTCCGCGACCGCGATCCTGAGAAGGACACCCGAGGCGTCGGCCTCGACCTCTTGCGTCACCTTGTCGGTATCGAGCTCGTAGAGGGGCTCGCCCTTCTCTACCTGGTCGCCCTCGGACTTGAGCCACTTGACGATGGTGCCGGACTCCATCCCCTGGCCGAGACGCGGCAGCTTGATCTCAGTCGCCATCGCGCCTCAGCGTCCTGCGGATCGCCGCGAGCACGTCGTTGGCGTGGGGTACGACCCACTCCTCCATCACGGGCGCGAACGGCAGCGGTGTGAACCTCGCCCCGACACGCTCGATCGGGGCGTCGAGCCAGTCGAAGGCGCCGTACTGGACCACGGCTGCGACCTCCGCTCCGAATCCCATCCGCGTCACCGCCTCGTGTGCGACGACGCAGCGGTTCGTCTTCTTGACCGACGAGATCAGCGCGTCTTCGTCGAGCGGTTGCAGCGTGCGCGGGTCGACGACCTCGACCGACACGCCGTCCTGCTCCGCCTCCTTGGCCGCGGCGAGGGCCTCGTGCACGAGGCGGCCGGTCGCGATCACGGTCACGTCCTCGCCATCGCGGTGCACACGCGCCCGGCCCAGCGGGATCGGCTCCAGCTCGTCCGGGACCTCCTCCTTCAGGCCGTAGAGCGTGCGGTGCTCGAAGAACACGACCGGGTTGTCGTCGTAGATCGACGACCAGAGCAGTCCACGCACGTCCGACGGCGTCGACGCGAAGACAACCTTCAACCCCGGGATGTGCACGAACCACGCCTCGAGCTGCTGCGCGTGCTGGGCGCCCGGCGACCAGCCCGCGCCCCCCTGTGTGCGGAACGTCACCGGCACCGTCAGCTGCCCGCCGGACATGTAGCGATGCTTCGCGGCCTGGTTGACGATCTGCTCGGTCGCGAGCGTGAGGAAGTCCTCGTACATGATCTCCGCGACGGGGCGCATGCCCTGCATCGCGGCGCCGATGGCGGCGCCGGCGAGCGCCATCTCCGAGATCGGCGTGTTGCGGACACGCTCCGGCCCGAACTCGTCGAGCATCCCCTGCGTGACGCCCATCGAGCCGCCCATCTCCGCGATGTCCTCCCCCATCACGAAGACGTCGTCGTCCTCGCGCATCGCTCGCGACAGGGCGTCGCGCACCGCCTCGCGGTAGCTCAGCTCAGGCATACCTTTGGCGCAGCCCGGGGCCTGACTTCAGTCTGGCACGCACCGGCGTACATTGCCCTTCCCTCGCTACGCATAGACGTTCTTTAAGGCGTCCTCCGGCTTCGGGTCGGTCCCGTTCTTCGCGAACTCGACCGCTGCCTCGACGATCTCCTGCACCTCCCGGTCGATCTCCTCGACCTCGTCGTCCGGCAGCTCCAGTTTCGCCCGCAGGTGCTCGAGCGGGTCCCGTGTCTCACGGGTCTCGGCGAGCTCCTCCTTCGACCGGTAGACCTGCGGGTCGCCGACGTAATGGCCTACCAGGCGGTAGGTCTCGACGGCCAGGAAGACGGGCCCCTTGCCTCCGCGGGCGTGGTCGAGCGCCCGGCGCGTGGCCTTGAAGACGGCCTCCACGTCCTGCCCGTCCACCTTGACCGCCTTCATTCCGTACGCGACGGCGCGCTGCGAGACGTCCTCGATCGGCATGTGCTGCCAGCCTGGCGTCGACTCGGCCCAGTGGTTGTTCTCGCAGACGAAGAGGGCGGGCACCTCCCACAGCTGCGCGAGGTTGAGCGACTCGTGGAAGGTGCCGATGTTGGTGGCACCGTCGCCGAAGAACGCGACCGCGACGCGCGGCTCGCCGCGGAGCTTGAACGCGAGCGCGGCGCCCACTATCCCCGGCAGTCCGCCGCCGACGACGGCATTCGCACCCATGTTCCCGCGCTCGACGTCGTAGAGGTGCATCGAGCCGCCGTAGCCGTGGGAGCAGCCCTCGAGCTTCCCGTACAGCTCGGCCATCACCTCGTTCGGTGTCGTTCCTTTCGCCAGCGTGTGGCCGTGCGCGCGGTGCGTCGACGCGATGATGTCTCCCTCCTCGAGGGCGCGGCAGACACCGACGGCGACCGCCTCCTGGCCGATCGCGACGTGGAGGAAACCCGGCAGCTCACCGGCCCGGAAACGCTCCTCGACCTTCTCCTCGAAACGCCGGATCAGCAGCATCTCGCGGAAGAAATCGCGTAGGTCGGACTTCGCGAGCGTCCCTTTCTGCTCCACCTTCGCCACGAGGCTGAGTTTATGCTCCGGCTCTTGAACCTCGTCGACCAGTTCAATGCATTCGCGCGCGAGGTCGGCGACGACTGGGAGGAGCTCCGCCTCGAGCTCACGGTCGGCGACGGCACGCGGCGCGAACAAGCGGCGGCGTTGCTCGGCCCGGCGAACCCGGGTTTGTCGCGCGACACGATCCGATTCGCGGTCGTCCGCCATGGCGCTGGTATCGGTCCCGAAGCCGCTCGCCGGCTCTTGCGCCGGCTGGTTCGAGCAGGAATCGACGGCAGGCTCGAGTTGCGCGCGGTCGAGCAGGCCCCCGCCGCGGAGTCGCACAGACGACCATCGCTCCGAGAGCAATGGGAGCAAGCGCTCGCCGACCTCCCGTCCGACTGGAGCGACGTGTACGCAGAGGTCGGTTTCGACTCGACCGACTACGTCGAGCCCGCGGCGTTGCTGCTCGCGCCTGCGAATCCCGCGGCGTACGGCGGCCCGGCGGCGCTGCGCTTCCGGTGTGCCCGCCGGTTCGGATACGGCGTCTCGCCGGAGATGGCGACACGCTGCTTCGAGCGCTGCGACGCGAAAGGGATCACCGGCGAGGTCGAGATCCTGCGCGCCCTCTCCGACACCTACCCCGTCGCAACTCAGGGGCCCGTCTGGCTCGTCGGAGGACGCGCGGTATGACGGGCGATCCCGTCTCCTGGTTCATGATTGAGCCGGGCTGGATGGTGCTCGACGCGAATGGCCAGGAGATCGGCTCCGTCGACGAGGTCGCCGGAGACTCGAGTGACGACATCTTCAACGGCCTGTCGATCTCGACCAGCCTGCTGGGCAAGCCGCGCTATGTCCCCTCCGAGCAGGTCGCGGGGATTACGGAGGGCCGCGTCCGGCTCAAGCTTTCGAAAGACGAGGTCGAACGGCTCGGCGAGTTCCAGGAACCGCCGACGACCGCTGAGATCCTCCCGGAGAAGGCCGGCGCCGTCAGGCGCAGCGAAGCCGCGGTCGAGGCGCCCATCCATTCGCACAGGGAACAGCTCAACCTCCTGACACGCATCCGCCACGCGTTCCGCCGCCTGCTCGGAAGCTAGGCAAGCGTGGCGGAGAGCTCGCGCGCGAGCACGCGCGCGTCGCGCTCGGACGGCGCCACCACGAGGACGGTGTCGTCCCCGGCGAGAGTCCCGACGATGCGGTCATGCGCAAGCTGGTCCAGCGCACGTGCGATCGCCGGCGCGGCACCGAGCTCCGACTGCAGGACGACGATGTTTCCCGCCGGCGTCACCTTGCGCCCGAATTGAGCCATGATCCCGTTCAGCGCCTCGATGGGATCCGCGCGCCGCAGGCTGTCGGGCAGCACGTAGCGGGGGCGCCCGAGCGGGTCGTGCGTCTTCTCCAAGCCGAGCTCGCGGATGTCACGTGAGATCGTCGCCTGCGTCACCGCGCAGCCCGAATCGGCCAGGGCGTCGAGCAGCTCGAATTGCGTCCCGACGCGTTTGCGCGACACAACGCTCTCGATCAGCCGGTGGCGCTCGACTTTCGCCAGCTGCATAGAACGAGAATACTTATGTAGCGGCGCGCGGCCAGCTCTCGAGATCGTCGTAGTAGCCGATCACGCGGTCGCTCATAGCAGCCAGGTTTTTGCCGCCGTGCACGAATGAGCTCTCCGTGACATACGCGTCGGCAGCGGCTCGCGAGGGGAATTCAAGGAGGACGAGGAACCGGTCAGGATCGACTCGGTCGGCAAGCAGCCGCGCACTTTGACAGTCGTGTCTCTGCCGCATTGCGGAACGCTCCGCGAAGCCCTGCTCGATGACCTCCGGCTCGGCGGCCATGAACCACAAGACGACAACAGTCATTTTCGAGTCAGGTTTCCAACGGTGCGGCCTTGGTAGAACATCCAAGCATGTTGCGTAGGTTGCTGTGGACCGGTCTCTACGGCGCCCTCGGGGCAGCGGCGACGATCGTCTCGCGTCGCACGGCGGCACGGATCTGGCGTACGCTCACCGGCGAGGAGCCCCCGACGAAGAGATGACGACGGCGGATCACAAGGTCGAGCGTGCGGCCAACAAGCTGCAGCAGCTCGCCAACCAGCTCGCCGGCGAAGGAGGCGTGATGGGCAAGCTCGCCGAGCCGCTCGCCGAGGATGCCGACCTGATCCGGAAGATGAAGCCGAGCCTGATCAAGGCGCGCGCGAAAGGCGAGGCGCCGACGAACCAGAAACCCGAGAAACCGACGCTGGCGCCGTCGAGCCCGCAGCTCGGCAAGCGGCCGAAGCCGAAGGAGAGCGGCGGCCCGAATCCGTGGCTCGTGGTCGGGGTCGCGCTAGCCGCCGGCATCTTCCTCGCCAAGTGGATCGACTGGAGGGGACATGCCCACCCGCGAGACTGACTCCCAAGGAGTCGGCGCCGCCGTGAAGGAGGTCGCCGAGCGCGCGAGCGCGGTCGTTCGCCTCGAGCTGGAGCTGGCGGCGCTCGAGCTGAAGCGGAAGGTCGTCTCGCTCGGGCTGGGTATCGGCTTCGCGATCGGCGCCGTGGTGATGCTGTTGTTCCTGGTCGGGTTCGCGTACGCAGCCGCGGCCGCCGCGCTCGCGCTCGTTTTGCCGACGTGGGCGGCTCTGCTGGTCGTCACCGGCGTCCTGCTCTTCAAGGTGGCGCTCTTGGCCGGACTGGCGCTGAACCGCATCAGGAGAGGCACGCCGCCGGTGCCCGAGCAGGCCATCCGCGAGGCCAGACTCACGGCCGAGGCGCTGAAGAGCGATGGCCGGTAGCAACTCGCGCACCGTCGCCGACGTCCGTCGCGACATCGAGTCCGAGCGCGAGCAGCTCGCCGACGCGGCGGAAGGCCTGCGGTCGAGCCTCGGCGAGGCGACGAACGTCCGCGGCAAGCTGCGCGAAAACCTCCCGGCCGTCGCAGCGGGCGCTCTCGGCGTCGGCTTCCTGCTGGCCGGTGGGGTCGGTGCCAGCGCGCGGTTGATCTTCCGGCGCGGGCGCGAAGGCGACACGAAGGCGAAGCTCGGCCGTTTCCGCCTTGTCGACCGCGACTGAGCGACGACGGGCGACCGTCGGTCGCGTGCCGCGCTCTCCGGCCTGTTTCGCGGTCTACGTGACGTTGCCGGGAACTACACGAAGTTCGGCGCGGAGCCGAACTCGGAGCTCGCAGAAAGCTCACGCGGGCTTTAGACGGGGAACTTGACGACCAAGGTGCCGCGCAGCTTCTTGGTCTTGTCCGACCGGTAGGTGTAGAGGCCGGGCGCGAGCGTCACGTTCCACGTGACGCGGCCGCGTGTACGCACGCCGGTCTTCTTGTTCACGCCGGGCCCGGAGAGATGGAAGTTGTCGGTCTTGCTGCGGTCGTTGACGACGATCGTGGCCGGCCCGGGCAACGCGGATCTGGGCTTGAGCGAGATCGTGCTGCGCGGCCCGACGCTGCCGGCGAGCGCAACCGCGGGGACGTCGCCGGCGAGGAAGTAGCCTCGCATCACGCCCGAGTGCGCGTCGCAGACATACGTGTAGCGCCCAGCGGTGAACGTGACCGTCCACGTCGTCTCCTGCTTGTCTCCGATCGGCGTCGAGACGTCGACGCCAGGTCCCCGGAG
>VAXY01000112.1:0-449 GCA_005885085.1 Actinomycetota bacterium
GTGGAAGGGCACCCTCAACTCCCCGCAGGCGCTCACAGCGCTGAACCAGGTCAAGACGTTGTTCAAGCAACTGACCCGGGCCAGCAGGACGGGCGACGAAGCCAATCCCCAGCAGTCGCTCGTCTTCGCCAAGGGCAAGGTCGGGTCGTTCATCGGCAACGGCTGGGAATGGCCGTATGCACTGGACGAGAAGGTCGGCAATCCTGCCCTCGCACCGGTCGTCGGCGCGTATCCGATGCCGAGCCATCTCAAGGGCAGGTACATGCCGACGTTCATCGGCGGCTCGGACCTGGGGATTCCCGTGACGACCAAGAACCAAAGCCTCGCGGCCGACTGGATCAAGGCGTTCACGAGCACGGCGGCGGAGAGCGAGATCGCGAAGGCGGGCAACATCGCCAACACGACGAAGCTCCTCGCCTTCAACGCCTCGAACCCGAAGCTGGCGCCGT
>VAXY01000112.1:579-1108 GCA_005885085.1 Actinomycetota bacterium
CAGATCACAAGGATCCTGAATACCGGCGCGTGAGTCGCCTCGCGCCTGAAGGAGCTGCTGTGGCGTCCGTCGCCGAGAGCGAGTTTCTGATCGCCTCTCGGCGGCGGCGCTTCAGCCGGCGCCGGCTCGGGCATGCGGCGGCGCCCTATGCGCTGCTGGCGCCGGCGGCGGCGGTCATCGGCGTCATCCTGGCCTACCCGCTGTACCTGCTGGTCAAGATGTCGTTTCAGAAGTACGGCATCTCCTCGCTGATCAGCCACAAGGGCAAGTGGATCGGCACGGCCAACTACGCGTCGATCTTCCACGACGCCGAGTTCTGGCACGTCGTGCTGCGAACGGTCCTGTTCACGGCGGTGTGCGTCTCGCTGACGATGGTGTTGGGAACGGCGATCGCACTCCTCCTGTTGCAGATCGGACGCGTCATGCGCGTCGCCCTCACGACGGCGCTCGTGCTCGTCTGGGCGGTGCCGGTGATCGTCGCCGTTGACGTCTGGCGCTGGATGGTGGATTACGAGTTCGGCGTCGCGAA
>VAXY01000112.1:1158-7195 GCA_005885085.1 Actinomycetota bacterium
TGGACCGGTTTGGGTGTCTTTGCAGCGCTGATCGTGTGGGGTGCGATCCCGTTCGTGACGATCACGGTCTACGCCGCGCTGGCGCAGGTGCCGCAGGAGCTGCTCGAGGCAGCGGCGATCGACGGCGCGCGGCCGTGGGCCATCTTTCGCGAGGTGACGCTGCCGTTGCTGAAGCCGATCTTCGTCATCCTCACGAGTCTCTCGATCATCTGGGACTTCCAGGTCTTCCAGCAGATCTGGGTCATGCTCGACGCGCGGCCTGCGAGCGACTACTACACGATGGCGATCTACGCGTTCCACCAGTCGTTCCAGATCAGCGAGTACGGGCTCGGCGCCGCGATCGCGGTCGTGATGGTGGCGTTCATGTTCGTGGCCACGCTCGTCTATCTGCGCCAGATGCTGAGGACGGGAGAGGTCCATTGAGCTCCGTCACCCAGATCGCACCGACGCCGGTCGCGCCCGTCGTAACGCGGCCACGCAGCCGTAAACGCCTACGCAAGGCCGGCTGGAACCTGGTCGCCCTCGCCGTCCTGATCGTGATGGTCTTTCCCGTCTACTGGATGGTCTCGACGGCCTTCAAGCCGGGCCGGAAGATCCTCAGCTACACCCCCCAATGGTTCCCGACGCACCCGACGGTCGGGAACTTCACCGACGCCGTGCGTCAACCGTTTTTCTGGGATGCGGTCAGGAACAGCGTGATCGTCACAAGCGTCGTGGTGGTGTTGTCGCTCGTGCTCGCTTTCCTCGCCGCCCTCGCGCTGGCGAAGTTCCGTTTCTACGGACGCAAGGCGTTCATCGTCGTGATCCTCGGAGTGCAGATGGTTCCGCTCGCCGCCCTGATCATCCCCCTCTACATCACGCTGGCGCGGCTCAAAGAGGTCGACAAGCTGTCCGGTGTGATCGTCCTCTACCTGACCTTTGTGCTGCCGTTCGCTGTCTGGACCCTGCGCGGCTTCCTGCTCGGCGTCCCGAAGGAGCTGGAGGAGTCGGCGATGGTCGACGGCTGCACACGCTTCGGGGCGTTCGTCCGCATCCTGCTGCCGCTGGTGGGGCCTGGGCTGGTGGCGACGTCGATCTTCGCGTTCATCCAGGCGTGGAACGAGTTCATCATCGCGTACGTGTTCCTGCACACACCCGAGAGGCAGACACTGATGGTGTGGCTGGCGTCGTTCACGACACTGCGCGGAACCGACTGGGGCCCGCTGATGGCGGGCGCGACGCTGTGCGCGCTGCCGGTGGTCGTCTTCTTCCTCCTCGTGCAGCGGCGGATCGCCTTCGGTCTCACCGCCGGAGCTGTCAAAGGCTAGTGCTCCTACCGGCAACACTCACCGGCCTCGGGCCCGCGATCACGCGGCGCCAGAGCCCACCCTCGTCCTTGCCAAGGCAATCAGCCTTGGCCGTGTCCGAGTGCGGCCTCTGGCTTGGTGCTCGCGACCCAGACACTCGGCAGTGTCACTGGCAGGAGCACTAATGGCCGAGCTCGAGTTCATCCACGTCAACAAGGTCTACGGGACCGACACGACCGCCGTCCGCGACCTGAGCCTGCACGTGGGCGAGGGCGAGTTCGTCGTGCTGGTAGGCCCGTCGGGCTGCGGCAAGACGACCGCCCTGCGGATGGTCGCCGGCCTGGAGGAGATCAGCGAGGGGACGATCCGCATCGGCGACCGCGTCGTGAACAACGTCTCGCCGAAGGACCGCGACATCGCCATGGTCTTCCAGACCTACGCGCTCTACCCGCACAAGAGCGTCTACGAGAACCTGGCGTTCGGTCTGCGGATGCGGAAGGTGTCGAAGGCAGAGCAGCGGCGGCGCGTCGAGGAGATCGCGCGCAAGCTCGGCCTCGCGGACATGCTCCAGCGGCGCCCGGCGCAGCTCTCCGGCGGCCAGCGCCAGCGCGTGGCGATGGGACGCGCGATCGTGCGCGAGCCGAAAGCGTTCCTGATGGACGAGCCCCTGTCGAACCTCGACGCGAAGCTGCGCGTGCAGATGCGCGCGGAGATCGCGCGCATCCAGCAGGCACTGAAGGTGACGACCCTGTACGTCACGCACGACCAGGTCGAGGCGATGACGATGGGCGACCGCGTCGCCGTCATGCGCGACGGTGTGCTGCAGCAGGTCGACACGCCGCAACGGCTGTACGACGCGCCCGGGAACCTGTTCGTCGCCAGCTTCGTCGGCTCGCCGCCGATGAATCTCTTCGAGGCGACGGTGGAGCACGACGGCTCGCGCCTGGTCTTCGGCGACGCGCGGCTGGAGCTGCCCGCGGACGTGGTTTCCGAGCGGCCGGGCCTGCGCGCGTATGCCGGACGTCACGTGGCGGTCGGCATCCGTCCCGAAGAGGTTCGTGAGGCGTCCGGCTGGGACGGCGCGCGGGTGCGCGGACGTGTCCTCCTCATCGAAGCTCTGGGCGCAGAACAGCTCGTGCACATCGAGATCGCCGCGACACCGCTCGAGCGGGCAGATCTCGTCGACGCCGTGGCCGCAGACCCCGGACCCTCCCTCGGCGTCGAGGACCTCGAGCGGTCGGTGACGCTCCTCGGCCGCTTCGACCGGCCCTCCTCCTCACGCCGGGCGAAGCGGTCGAGGTGGCGATCGACCCGAGAGTGCTGCACTTCTTCGATCTCGAGACCGGCGTCGCGGTGCCGACGGTGGACGTTCCCGTCGCCGCCGGAGTCGTGGGGTAGCGATGCGTCTCGGAGTCGGGGCAGCGCTTGTCGACGGGACACTCGTTCCCGGCGACGTCGAGGTGGCTGACGGACAGGTCGCCTCGGTCGGCCTGAACTCCGCGAACGGGAAGGGCATCGCGTCGCCCGGCTTCGTCGACCTGCAGGTGAATGGTTTCGCCGGCGTGGACTTCTTCTCGGCCGACCGCGACGGCTACCGGCGCGCCGGGCAGGCGCTCCTGGAATGCGGCGTCACCGCATACCAGCCGACGTTCATCACCTCTCCCGAGGACGAGCTCGTCGGCGCGCTCGGCGAGGTGCCGCTGAACGGCGCTGCCCCGCGCATCCTCGGCGCCCATCTCGAAGGACCGTTCATCGCGCCCGAGCGGCTCGGAACGCATCCGGCCGAGTCGCGGCGCGATCCCGACCGTGCCTTGCTCGAGCGCTTGCTGGCGGCCGGCCCGGTCAGCCACGTGACCCTGGCGCCGGAACTTCCGGGCGCCTTCGAGCTCGTCGACCTGCTGCGCGAGCGCGGCGTGACGGTGTCGTGCGGCCACTCGAACGCGACCGCCGTGGAGGCTCGCAAGGCGTTCGCGCGCGGCGCGAAGACCGTGACGCACATCTTCAACGCGATGCGTCCGTTCGCGGCGCGCGAGCCCGGGCTCGCCGGGGCGGCGCTCGTGAGCAGCGACGTCGTCGTGCAGCTCATCCTCGACGGTGTCCACCTCGCGGACGACACGGCGCGGCTCGTCTGGCAGGCGGCCGGCGGACGTGTGGCACTGGTGACCGACGCGATTGCGGCGGCCGGCATCGGCGATGGGAGCTACACGCTCGCAGGGGTCGACTTCGAGGTCGAGGACGGCGTGGCGCGAAGCGCCGACCAGGTATTGGCCGGCAGCACCGTTTGCATGATCGACGCCGTTCGAAATCTCGTCACCCTCGGGGCGCCGCTCGACGCGGCGCTTGCGGCGGCGTCCACGGTTCCCGCGCGCATCGCCGCGCGACCGGAGCTCGGAACCCTGGCGCCGGGCTCCGCTGCCGACATCGTCGTGCTCGACGATTCGCTCGAGATCGTGCGGGTGCTCGTGCGCGGCGCAGACGCCGTCGAGTGACGGTGTCGTCCGCGCCCTGGGTGGGTATGGGCCCGGCATGGCAACCAGAAAGCAGACGCAAGCTGCGAAGCGGAACATCCAGAAGGCGCAGCAGACCGCCCGCCGGAAGCGCACGATCGCGCATCTGCCGAAGAGCACCCGGCGCGGCCTTCAAGCCGAGGCGCGCAAAGGGGCCGCCCGTGGTGGGCAAGCTGGGCACGCCCTCGAGGACCGCAACCGGCAACAGCTGTACGAGATCGCCAAGAAGCGAGGCATCCCAGGCCGCTCGAGCATGGGCAAGTGGGACCTGATCAAGGCGATCCGCAAAGCCGGCTGACCGCCGCGGATCTTAGTCCCGCTACGGCTCGAGCTCCGCGTGCACCCCGGAGCGGATGCCGCGGATCACCTCGCGCCAGGTTCGCTGCGTCCACGCAAGCGGCACGCGCCAGACATCGATGCCGGCGAAGACCGAGATCGCAAAGACGCGAACGAGCGGTGTCTCGGGGCGCGGTGGCGGATCGTTCCCGCGCGCCCGTTTGTGCCCCCCCAGCGCGAACCCGTGTAGATCGATCTCGACGCCCTCCGGAACGTACACGTCGATAGCGCCGAACATGCCGAGCGCGACGATCGTGATGACGTCCCGCTCGAGCGTCGCCTGGCGGAGGTCGAGGTCGACGTTGCCGAAGCACGTCAGGCAGGTGACGCGCCGGCTGATCCGGATCCGTCCCTCGCGCTCGCTCGAACCCAGGACCGAGAACACAAAACGTGTCGGCTTCCGGCGGGAGACCGGGGCCGTGCCGCCGGACGGCAGGTCCGAGAGCAACTCGTCGAGCTGGTTCTTGGTGCCCGCAAGGTAAGCCGTCGACATCCGGTCGATGAATTCCTCGAGCGAGAGACGGCCCTCGACCGCGTGCTCGCGCAGTGTCGCGACCGTTTGCTCTCGGTCGGCGTCCCCTGCACGGAGAGCCGGTGTGGTCGGGTCGGACATGATCAGTCCCCGTAAGTATCCAACGCATCGCTTGACTCGTGGAACGTCGCCTCCGAGAATCGAGCATCCAGGAGCGGAAACGAGGAGGGGAGCGATGCGCGGTTCGTTGGGCGAACGTCGGCTCGGCAAGGTTCTGGTACTCACGTCCTTCGCCTGCCTGTTGATCGCGACGCCTGCGATCGGCGCCGGCACGACCTACACCGTCGGCCCGGTGAACGACGTCAGCGCGACGTCGTGCACGGGCGGGAACGCGGAGGTCCTGCAGGCGGTCGATCCCAAGCTCGGCTACGTCTACGAGACATGGATGGGCTGCAAGGGCATTGGCTTCGCCCGCTCGACCGACGGGGGCCGTTCGTTCGACGCGCCCATCTCTGTCGCCGGATCGATCGGATCGAACTACAACACCTGGGATCCCGCCGTCGCGGTCGCGCCGGACGGGACGGTGTACGCGGCGTACATGCGAACGAAGGACAGCCAGTGGTATCCGGTTGTCGCAACCTCGTTCGACCACGGGCAGACGTTCAGTCAGGTGACCTCACTCGTGCCGCCCGATCCGAAGAACTGGGGCGACCGGCCGTTCATCGCAGTCGGCCCCGACGGTGCCGTGTACGTCACCTGGGATTACGGTCCGCAGCGGACGTCCGTGACCTATCTCTGCGATCCGTCCGGAAGCTGCGGCTTCGCCACCGGCGACCTGAACGTCGTGATCCAGAAGTCGACCGACCATGGGGCGACGTTCGGCTCGATGACGCCCGTGAGTCCGGGATTTCCGGCCAGCGGCGGCGACAGCGCGCCGATGGAGATCGAGCCTAGCGGCCGCATCGACGTTCTCTACCAGGGCTACCACATCACGGACACGAGCACCTACGCGATGGATCCTGGCTACGAGTACTTCACGGCGTCTACCGACGGCGGCGCCCACTGGTCGCAGCCGGTGCGACTCGGTCCGAACAACGGGACGATGTCGCTGTCGGAGTGGTGGATCGACGGTGACATCGGCCTGGACACGGCGGGCAACCTGTACGCCGTCTGGGACACGCAGGGGTCGAGCAACGACGTCGGTTGGCTTTCGTACTCGACGGATCACGGCGCGCACTGGTCGGATCCCGTGCAGGTCCCGCCCGACCAGCTGAATGTTCCACATGTGATGGAGGTTTCCGGGGGTGGGTCAGGGATCGCCTACGTCAGCTTCTTCTCCAGCGCCGATCCACGCGGGTATGCCGACTATCTGCGTACGTTCTCGGTCCCCCGCGGCTGGCTCTCCGATCCGCTTCAGGTCTCACCCTCGTTCGGCG
>VAXY01000112.1:7215-7774 GCA_005885085.1 Actinomycetota bacterium
GACACGTTGTGCTGAGCTGGGGAAGCGCGGCAGGGACGAATGGGAAGAAGCCCGACATCTTCGCCACAAATGTCGAGGTGCAGCTGCACTAGCAGTGCAAGACATGACCGACCCATCTGGGTCTGGCGCCGTCGCTCGCCGCCGGTCAACGTTCCGGCGTGCCTGCCGGCGTCTCAGGGACAGTCCTCGTGCTCGAGGAAAACGCAGCTGTGCAAGAGCTGATCGATCAGGCGCTGCGCGAGGCCGGTCATCGTGTCCTGAGCACGAAGCACGCGCTCGAGGCGGTCGAGCTCGCGCGCAGGGTGCGGATCGACGTCCTGGTCGCCGGCGTCCTCCTCGAGGAACGAACGCATGCGCTCATCAACGAGCTCCGCTCGATCCAACCCGGATTGCACGTCGTCGGCATCTGTGACCCGGACGACGACCTCCAGGGAATCGAACGGAGCATGAGGCTGTCCAGTCCGTTTGCGCTCGACCATCTCCGTGACGCGGTTGCCGCCGGCCTGGAGAGCCGTGAGTGAGCACACCCTGAAGGTCCTCGCGATCGTGCAGGACGATG